>JBGTCY010000281.1:0-10946 GCA_041748615.1 Chitinophagales bacterium | reverse complement strand
GAAAAACCGGAAGCCATGAATTGTATTGATGCCATTATCAAAGAATCGGATGCCATCATGATTGCGCGGGGCGATTTGGGTGTTGAAGTGCCGCTTGAAAAGATGCCTTTCATCCAAAAATCCATCGTGCGCAGGTGTATCATTGCATCAAAACCGGTAGTGATTGCCACACAGATTTTGGACAGCATGGTGAATAATTCGCGACCGACCCGCGCAGAAATCAATGATGTTGCCAATGACATGATAGATGGCGCGGATGCCTTGATGCTGAGCAATGAAACATCCGTAGGCGACCATCCCGTGAAAGTGGTGGAAACGCTGGAACGCATCATGAAATATGTGGAAACAAAAGAAGTGGTGTATAACAAAAACTTGGTGCCGCAAAAAACTTCACGTACTTTTTTGTCGGACGCAGTATGTTACAATGCCTGTAAAATCGCGGAAGAAGTAGGCGCAAAGGCGATTGTGGGGATGACACGCTCAGGCTACACGGCTTTTATGATTTCCAGTTATCGCCCTCATGCCAAAATTTTCATTTTTACCGACAACAAAGAACTGCTGGATATTCTGAGCATTTCATGGGGGGTCATTCCTTTTTATTATAATAAATTCGTGAGCACGGATGAAACGATTCATGACGTGATTCAGATTTTGAAAAAAAATAAATTAGTGGAAGAAGGGGATGTAGTGGTGAATACCGGCAGTATGCCGATTCACAAACAATCAAAAACAAATATGGTGAAACTGACGGTAGTGGATTAAAATGTCCATCGTCCATAGACGATTGTCCATGGGTAAAAAAATTTTTTTCATAGATTAAATTTAAACTCAAAAGTTCATGTCAGTCAACGTAAAACTCCTTGCCGAAATCAGCGAAACAGCCGGTGCTCCGGGCTATGAAGAGCGCATCCGCAAAATTGTGTTGCGCGAAGTGAAACCGCTCGTGGATGAAATCTCCATTGACAACATGGGCAATGTGATTGCGCTGCGCAAGGGGAAAGGTAAAATGAAAGCGATGGTTGCCGCGCACATGGATGAAATCGGTTTCATGGTCAATCATATTGATGACAATGGATTTCTCCGGTTCACCACGCTCGGTGGTTTTGACCCGAAAACGCTCACCGCGCAACGTGTGATTGTGCATGGAAAAAAAGATTTGATTGGCGTCATGGGTTCCAAACCGATTCATGTGATGTCGCCTGAAGAACGGAAAAAAAACGCAGAAATCAGCGATTTTTTCATTGACTTGGGATTGCCCAAAAAGGAAGTGGAGAAATATGTGGAGGTTGGAAATCCGGTCACGCGCGAGCGTCATTTAATTGAAATGGGGGAGTGCGTGAATTGTAAGTCGTTGGATAACCGGGTTTCTGTTTTCATTTTGATTGAAGCGTTGCGCGAATTGAAAAAACCCGCGCATGATGTTTACGGAGTATTCACGGTGCAGGAAGAAGTGGGCATTCGCGGAGCGATGGTTGCCGCGCATCACATCGAGCCGGATTTCGGATTCGGGCTGGATACGACCATTGCCTATGATGTGCCCGGAGCCAAGCCGGAAGAAATGGTCACGAAATTGGGAAAAGGTGTTGCCATCAAAATGATGGACAGTTCAACCATCGCTGACGCGCGCATGGTGGAATTCATGAAAAGAACCGCTGCAAAACACAAAATCAAATGGCAGCCTGAAATTCTCATTGGGGGCGGAACCGACACTGCCGGAATGCAGCGCATGAGTCCGCGCGGAGCGATTGCGGGTGCGATTTCCATTCCCACCCGTCATATTCATCAGGTCATCGAAATGTCCCACAAATCCGACATCCGCGGAGCGATTGATTTGCTGAAATATTCCTTACAGGAATTGGATGGTTTTGACTGGAGATTTAAGTGAGCCGGAACATCAAAATTTTGATACAGTCTTCATTCATTATACTGATTTTTTCTGCAATCTAATCCTCTGCGGATTTTGAAAAATAAAATACCGGGCATCAATTTATCTTCAAACCCCAACACTTCGTATTTTTGCAACCTTAAACTTTAGACTTTAAATAAATAAACATGTCTTTGACTTCAATCGGTGGCGTTGCCATCAAGACTTTGGCGGAGAAATATGATACTCCCCTGTATGTATATGATACCGCGAAAATGCGGGAGCAATATGAAAGGTTGGTAAATGCTTTTTCCGGAACGAATGTGAAAATCAAATACGCATGCAAAGCGCTGACGAATTCCAATATTCTGAAAATGTTCAGAAGCTTTGGTTCGGGGTTGGATACGGTTTCAATCGAGGAGGTGGAAATCGGTTTACGCGCGGGATTCGAACCGCAGGAGATTATTTACACGCCCAACTGCGTGAGCATAGATGAAATCAAACGGGCGGTGGAATTGGGCGTGCATGTCAATATTGACAACATCAGCATTCTTGACCAGTTCGGTCATCTTTACGGCAACAAAGTGCCGGTGTGCATTCGCATCAATCCGCATATTATGGCGGGCGGCAATGCGAAGATTTCAACCGGGCACATTGACAGCAAGTTCGGCATTTCGATTTACCAGTTGCGCCATGTGGAAAGGATTATTGAACAGACGAAAGTGCGCGTGAACGGATTGCACATGCACACGGGCAGTGACATTCTCGATGTAGATGTGTTTATGCGCGGGGCGGAGTTGCTGTTGGAAACCGCGCGTCATTTCAAAGACCTGGAATTCATTGATTTCGGCAGCGGATTTAAAATCGCGTATAAGCCGAATGACATCCAAACTGATGTGGAGGCGTTTGGTCAGAAACTGACAAAACGGTTCGGTGATTTTTGCATAGAATACGGACGCGAATTAGAGTTGTGGTTTGAACCGGGGAAATTTTTGGTGAGTGAAGCCGGATATTTTTTAGCGAAAGCGAATGTGATTAAACAAACAACCGCTACGGTGTTTGTAGGCGTTAACAGCGGCTTCAACCATCTCATCCGCCCGATGTTTTATGACAGTTATCATCAAATTCTGAATGTGAGCAATCCCGATGGCACACCCCGCATTTACACGGTGGTTGGCTACATCTGCGAGACAGACACTTTCGCATGGGACAGGCGCATCAACGAAGTGCGCGAAGGCGATATCATTTGTTTCCTGAACGCTGGCGCTTACGGCATCACGATGGCAAGTAATTACAACAGCCGCCCGCGTCCGGCAGAAGTAATGATTCATGAAGGCAAGGATTATCTCATCCGCAAACGTGAAACAGTGGATGATGTACTGCGCAATGAGGTTGAGGTAAAATTCGAATCCTCAGTGAGTGAAAAGAAAAGAGCGGTTAAAGTATAAAATTTACCAAGAGTAGTCGAGTTTCCGAAGGAACGAGACGTACTCTTGGTTAATGCCGAAGGGTTTGCAGCTGGATTAGTCGAAAACCTGACTACCTTCGGCATACAATGAATCTTCATCTGTCTTTTTTAATTTAAAATAAATACTATGTCAAATAACGCTTTAGGAATCGGCTCCCGTATCAGGCACGAAAGTTTTGGGGAAGGAATTATTTCGGGAATGGACTTGGAATCGTATTTTATTTTTTTTCGCAATCATGGCGACAAGGAAATTTCCCGCAACTATCAGGGGCTGGAAGTGTTGGAGGCGGCAGCCGCGCCTGAAACCGCGCTGAGCATTGCGGATGTGGAAGCCGCGCTGGAAACAGTGCTGAAGCGCTTTGTGGATTTTGATGAAATCATTCCGCTGGGCGAAAGATGGATTGGCGGAAAAATGATTTTGCAGCCGGAAGAAGCCGGATTGCAATCGAAAGAAATACCAATTGATGTTTTCTTTCACAAAATCGTGATGGTGCGCGACCGCCTGCGCGTGCTGGAACAGCAAATCAACGCGCACGATAAATTGACCGATGAAGACAAAGTGAACATGCAGCAATATATCACTCGTATCTACGGCAGCCTCACCACTTTCAATATTCTCTTTAAAAGAAAAGAAGACCAGTTTAAAGGCGAGACCACGAAGTGATTAGTACCATGCCTCCCGATTTTTTCCTCACACTATCAGTATTGAGCTTTTTGAATGTAACTTTAGGCACGTTTCCAAAATAACATCCTCAATTGCATCTAAAATCTAAATTCTAACATCTGCTAATTCAGGCTTCAAATTGCGGATGTTATTTTGATAACTTCACTAAGAAAAATTTTTACCCATGAAAACCTATTCCTGTATTTTATTGACTTTCATTTTTCTATCGAATGTCAATCCGCTTTTCAGCCAATGCAATGATCGATATCAGACAGAAATATTTTCTTCGTTCAAAAAAACCACCGTGCAATATTCCGATGTGTATGAAGTGCGCAACGGAGACGGCAATTTTTTGAAAATGGATATATACGAACCAGGAGGCGACAATTTCGCGCTGCGTCCTGTCGTATTGCTGGGGCATGGCGGTACTTACATTGGGGGCGACCGTAATGAAAGCACCTGTGTGAAACTGTGTGAAACTTTTGCGTTGCGCGGTTATGTGGCGGTTTCGTTTGACTATCGCCTGGCGAATAGCCAAGCCGATCTGATTGACTCCATCAATGCATTGAGGATTGCGTTGCGCTCGGTGAGCGATGCCAAAGCCGCGATTCGTTTTTTGAGGAAAGATGCCGATACTGATAATCTCTTCCGCATTGACTCTGAACAGATTTTCATCGGTGGCAATTCCGCTGGCGCTATTACTGCCCTCCATACTGCTTATGTGCGTGATTATGATGTATTGCCATCCTACATCAAACCCTTGGTGGATGAAATGGGCGGTCTCGAAGGAAACAGCGGCAATCCCGGATACCCCTCTGATGTGAAAGGCGTCATCAATCTTGCGGGCGGCATCAACAAATTGGAATGGATTCAGCAGGATGATGTACCGATGATAAGCTGTCATGGAAACCAGGATGAAACCGTGCCTTACAACTGTGACATTGTATTGAAGTATCTCACCTTGGGGGGATTTATTCAACTGCCTTTGGTGAAACTGTGTGGCAGTGGCGCGATTAAACAACACAGCGACCAAATCGGCACTGTGAACCTGCTTTATACTTACAACAATGACGGGCATGTTCCCTGGGAATCCGATAACGCAAAACGCGGTTCCATGACCGGCTATGTGACGGACTTTGTGGTGAGTTACACGGAATGTAAAACAGCAACAGTAGGCGTGATTGAAAAAAATGAAATCATCGTGGATGTTTTTCCGAACCCGACCGCCAATCTTATAAACATGACGCTGCCTTCTCATGAAAAAATCAACATCGAACTGATTGACTTTTTCGGAAAAACAATTTTGGTTTTGCAAAATGTTGAGAGCCGCCAAACTTTAGACATCGCACATCTGCCGGCAGGTAATTATCTCCTAAGGTTTATTTCCGAACAAGGAAATGCCGCAAGGAGAATTCAGAAAATATAGTTTAGAAGGACAGGGGACATGGGTCAGGGGACACGGGATTTTATTCAGTGAAATTTAATTAATTACCTTTTCTCCAACCAATTAACAAGGTCATCAAGATAAACCTCCACGTAGTCCACAATCATATAATGCGGAAGTCCTTCGTAGATTTTTAATTCTTTCGGACAATTCAGTCGCTGAAAAAGTCTTTGAATATAACCGGTTTTAAAAATCGTATCGTTGCCTGCCTGCAAAATGAAAACGGGAGTGTTGACTTTTTCGATAAGAACAGGCAGCGGAGTGTTGCCCAGCGAAGCCAGCGTTTTCAGCCGGATGATGTCAACCAATAATTTATCATGCTGAATAATTTCCCACGCGTTACCCATGAATTTCACAGGTTCAATTTTCAAGTTCAGATACAGCATCATGGAAACCGGAAATTCAGGAAACCATTTTGCTGCCAGCGTGAGTGGCTTTTTCAGCAGCTTTGAAATGAAAGGAAAGCGAGTGAGTTCAACGGCATCCGGCTTATCTAACTCCGCGATGTTGTGGCAGATGATTCCCGTAATCATGCTTTTTTGGTTTTCCTTTTCGGCTCTTTTCTGCGCTTCAGCCGCGGCATAAAAACTGACAATGCCGCCCTGACTCGAACCGGCAAGAAAAAGGGGCAATGAATTTTCCGCAACAATATTTTCCGTCAATTTTAGCAGGTCGTCAATTAATTCCGGAATGGTATAGCTGCCGTTCACGCCCGTGCTCATGCCATGACAGCGCGGGTCATAAGCAACCACGCGATAGCCCGCATCCGCCAGCCGGATTAAAAACTCGCCATACAACAGTGCGTAAGCATTCGTTCCGGGCGTGAAAATGATGATGCCTTTCGGCTGCCTGACTGCAATTTGATACGTCTGCAAAGTGTGGCTGCCAATAAATATTTTTTCAAATGAAAACCTGTTGTAAAAATTGGGAATGCCTCTTTTTTTACAAATGGTTGCGATGTTGACTTCAATCTCTTCTGAAGAGCGGTTGAATTTCATAGTTGATTATTTTGAGGGCAGTTCTAAAAACGCTTTTTTTATTGTCTCACTAAAGTAGAAGGTGAATTAGGTAGAATTTATAGAACTGCATTTGAGGATTTGCTTTTGGCTTCTTTAAAATAGTGAGTCAGTATCATTCTTGCGATTCCCGGAAAAAAACGATTCAGGTAAAAAAGCATTTTTCCAAATGCCGTGATGACGACTCGTTTCTTTTTTTTCACCACCGCTCGCAGGATAATTGCAGCGCACTCGTCCGGTTCAATTCCTTTGGGCCATAGTTTCAAAATCGCATCCTTACCCATGCCGATGACTTTGCCGGTGTCATAGATGGACGTTTGTACCACACCCGGGCACACCGCCAATACATGAATGTTATGAAAGGACGCTTCAATGGCAAGCGCCTCCGTCAATCCCTGCACGGCATATTTCGAGGCGACATACGAAGCCTCGCCCGGCAACGGAACTAACCCCGCGAGACTTGAAGTGTTGATGATAGTACCGCTTTTTTGACGCACCATCATCGGGTAGAAAAAATGAACTCCGTGAATGACGCCATACAAATTCACTTCAATGATTTTTTTCCAGTCATGCATTTCAAAATGAATAACCTCGCCACCCACCCCGATTCCCGCATTGTTAAACAGGAAATCAATTTTCTGTTCGCGGCTTTTGAAGAATTCGAAAAAACTGCTAAATGCACTATGTGAACTGACATCCATCGAGTAGGTAAAAAAAGAAAATTGTTTGGCGGTGTTTCCTCCTTTTAACTCAACTTCCATTTTTTTTAATGCCGTTTGATTGACATCCAGCAGATAGAGGGTGCAGTTTGATTGTGCAAGCAGAAGCGACAGACTTTTCCCGATACCGGATGCCGCTCCGGTGATGATGACGGTTTTGTTATCGAAGTGATGAAGTATTTTCTGATGCACGGTGATTAAGAATGAAAACGTTTAATCGCTACAAGATAAGAACTTGTTGATTGCATTCAGTTCATTAAATTTGCGAATTGATAATCATGCTGATTTTACTGTCAGCAAGTCGGCCCCGTAGTTCAATGGATAGAACACGAGTTTCCTAAACTTTAGATACAGGTTCGATTCCTGTCGGGGCTACCACTCTCACTCCCCTAAAACCCGCTCCAACCCAATCATCCGCGAGCCTTTCAGGAGGATGGCGGTGTTTTCAAAATGTGTTTGAAAAAACCATTTTTTTGTTTCCGCTGCATCGGGAAAATGCAGACAGCCTGAATCTATTATTTTACCGAATTCTTCGCCTACCAACACCGCTTGCGTGAGTCGCATTTTTTTTATTTGCTCAACGATTTCCTGATGTTCATCATGGCTTGCTTCACCCAACTCCAGCATATCGCCCAGGATGGCGACTTTATTTTCCGACTGAATGGCGGCTAAATTTTCGAGTGCGGCTTTCATGCTCGATGGGTTTGCGTTGTAGGCATCGAGAATAATCGTGTTGCTGTTTTGCCGGATGATTTGCGAGCGGTTGTTGGAAGGCGCGTATCCCTCAATGGCGGATTTAATATTTTCATCCGCCACGTTGAAATGCCTGCCGACCGCGACTGCCGCGAGGATGTTTTCAAGATTGTAAATGCCCGTCAGTTGGGTTGAAATGGAAAGTTCTTTTTTTTCGTGATGGCAACTGATTTTCAAATAAGGAAAAGCCGCTTCCACGATTCCGGTGTGTTCGGCATCAGCGGAATTTCCGTAAGTGATTCTGTGAGGAACGCTATTCGATTCCTGCATCAACGCTTCATCCGCGCTGTTGACAAAAGCGATGCCTTTGACTTTCGAAAGATATTCATAAAGTTCAGCATTCGTTTTCAGCGTGTTTTCGAGTGTTTTAAAAGTTTCGAGATGGTCTTTGCCGGTGTTGGTGATTAGTCCGTGAGTCGGTTCCGCGATGTCACACAACACCCGGATGTCACCACGTTGACGCGCGCCCATTTCCACCACTCCGATTTGTGTTTGTTGGGTAAAACGGAGTAGCGTCAGCGGCACTCCGATTTCATTATTATAATTTCCCTGCGTGGCGAAAACCTGATACCGGGTTTGCAAAACCGCATTCACTAATTCCTTGGTCGTTGTTTTACCATTGCTGCCCGCGATTGCTATCACGGGAATCGCTAACTGCCTGCGATGATGACGGGCAAGTTGCTGCAATGTTTCGAGCGTATCGGAAACCAATAAACAGTTTTCACTTTTTTGAAACTGCGCCTCATCGATCATCGCTGCAACCGCGCCTTTTTTCAGCGCATTCTCCGCGTATTGGTTGCCATTGAACGAAGGACCTTTCAACGCGAAAAACAAATCACCTTTACTAACGGTGCGGCTGTCGGTGGAAACATGGCGTGACTTCAAAAAAACTGAATAAATATTTTCAATTGAGTTCATGATACATTATTTGTTGCCGAATGCACGAATAAATTCATTCGCGGCTAAATATTTTTCGATCATAAAGCTACTCTACACGGACGAAAATAAATGAATATTTTTACCATTCATTGGATGGATAATTTTCATTTCGCGTTGTCACTATTTCAATTCTAAAAAACATGAAACCCGTTCATTTATTCCCGCTGCTGCTCCTGCTCAACTCCCTGTTTATTTTTTCCAATTGCAAGGACAAAAAAACAAAAGACGATATGCCTCCTCCCATCCATCCCTCAACCGAAGTGATGGGTTACAATCTGCTTTCAAAAATCAGCGGCATCTGGAGCGGTCCGGTGACATCCACCACGCTGCTGGGCAGTTTCCCGGAATGGATTGTGGATTTCAGACCGATTAGCGCTGCGCAGGTTTCCGCGAAAAATGAATTGGATACACAGAATGATATCCTGATGTCTTTTTTCATCACCTATCATGACAATGCCTATCAACTCACTTTCCGCAACGGGGGAGGATTCGCGGGGTTACAGCGCATTTCTTATTTGAAAATTGACAGCGTTTCCGAAACTTCCACATTGTCCTATTATCGTTTTTCTGATTTCGTGAAAGGAACAGGCAGGGTATATTCCGAAGTGATTTTCAAGGGCGACAGTCTTACGCTCCGCTCGTTTACCAATAAATACAATTCGCAGTCAACCGCAACATTGCACATGGAGTGGAAAGCGAAGTTGCAGGACAACACCTCCGTGCAGGATGCCATCGTGCATTTCGATTTTCCGGAGAAAAAATTGACGCGCGATTTCAGCAAAACATTCGAACAACAAACGGAAAGCGTTTACTACGGATTGACCAGTGACCCTTATCCTGAAGCTGAACAACCCTATCTCTGCAAGGCGGTTTTAAAATACACGTTCGTGCCATCACTCACTGCCGACCCTTCTAAAAAAGTTTTTCTCATCGTGACCACTCAGCCGCTGTTCAATGGCTTTCTTTTTAATCCGACACAATTAAAATTTCGCTCTCGCTACGTGATTTTATCCGCCTCCAATCCGCAATTTGAATTCACCTCTATGCACCCGGGAAGGTATTTCTTCTATGCGTTTTACGATGCCGATGGAAACGGCACTTTCAATTCGGGCGATTATGTGAGCACCGCCAACGCGCAGTTCACGCTCGGGGAAAAAGGAAACGCTTCAGCAACCGCGAATATCAACTTCATGATTCCTTAGGAACACTTTCAAAATAACTTCCACACATTATTGACCGGAAAGATGCCGATGTGGTTTTAAGTCGGAATTGTAGAACTTATTTTGACAATCTTCCTCAGCAATAAAATTTTCGCTCAGAATTTTTTGATGGTGAAATAAAAAACGCTTCCCGCGCCTTTTTTGGACTCCACCCAGATGTTTCCGCCATGCCGCTCTACAATATTTTTGCAAAGGGCTAAACCGAAATTGAATTTAAAATGACCATTGAGTTTTTGTTCGCGCACATGAAATATTTCATTCAGCAATTCCGCGTCAATCCCGATTCCGTTGTCCCTGACTGCGAATAACCATTCACTGCCTTTATCTTCAGCGGAAATAAATATTTCAGGAGTCATATCACTATGATATTTGAGGGCATTCCCAATCAGGTTTTCAAACAACTGAATGATGCTGGCGCGGATGGCTTTGGTGACAGGCATGGCGCCACAGCGAATGAATGCATTATTTTTTTTGATTTCCGGATCTAAGCGTTCAAGCGCTGCCATGTATGCCGTTGAAAAATTGACGGGCGGAAGCGTTGAAATATTTGTACTGATTTTTGAAAATTCAAACAGGTCTTTTAGAAATCCGTCAATCTGGTCAATATCTGCAATCACTTCCTGAACCGGTTCTGTTGCTGTTTCCGGTTTGCCGCCCTTTTGCATTTCCGTCAAAAAATTCTTTACCCGCAACAGGGGTTTTTCTAATTCAGCGAAGTTGACATCGGTTGCTTCCTTTGTGGAGAGATAGCGGGCGATGATTTGCTGGGTTTGTTCGCGGATGGCTTCATTATTTTGAATAAGTTCTTCCCGCTCTTTCTTCAACTCTTCAGCCATTTTATTAAACGAATCCGTCAATT
>JBGTCY010000280.1:0-4317 GCA_041748615.1 Chitinophagales bacterium | reverse complement strand
ACCATTACACTGCCTTCGCAAAACAGCAATTGGAAAACCGCGACACGAAATTTTATTTTTCAAAACCTGAACAACGCGGATTCATTGACGAACTGAATTTTGAAGCAAGCGGAAAAAAATTAGCATGGGAATTTGATGCTCAGCACATTGACATTTGCAAAGTGATGCTGACCGAGCCTTTGCGCAGCGGAGAAAAAATTGTGATTACAACACCTTTCCGGGTGAAAATTCCCGACAGTTTTTCAAGATTAGGACACGTAGGCAACTCCTATCAGATTACTCAATGGTATCCCAAGCCGGCTGTATATGACCGGGACGGCTGGCATCCGATGCCCTATCTTGACCAGGGTGAGTTTTATTCGGAGTTTGGAAACTTTGATGTGAAAATTACGTTGCCGAAAAATTATGTGGTGGGCGCATCGGGCAATCTGCAAAACGCGGAAGAATTGGAATGGCTCAACTTGATTGCGGAAAAAACTGCCGCCATCAGCGAATTTGAAAAATCCCGCGCGTTTCCGGCTTCGGACTCTGCTACTAAAACCATTCACTACATTCTGGAAAACGCGCATGATTTCGCCTGGTTTGCCGACAAAAGATTTCATGTGCTGAAAGGCGAAGTGACATTGCCGCATTCCGGCAGAAAAGTCACCACCTGGGCGATGTTCACCAACTATGAAGCGCACCTTTGGAAAAACAGTCTTGAATATTTGCAGGATGCCACCTATTACTATTCTTTGTGGATTGGCGATTACGCTTACGAAAATGTCACCGCGGTGGAAGGCGCGTTAAGCGCGGGCGGAGGCATGGAATATCCGACCATCACGATTATCGGGAGAGCCGGAACCGCGCATGCTTTGGAAACCGTCATCATGCACGAAGTGGGGCATAACTGGTTTTACGGCATGTTGGGCACCAATGAACGGATGCATCCGTGGATGGATGAAGGCATCAACTCCTTTTATGAAAACCGTTATTTCTATACAAAATATCCCGGGAGAAAATGGGTGCCGGGACTTCAGGTGAAGGGGTTCAGGCGATTTTTTGATATTGACCAATACAAAGAAAATTATCTCAGCGAATTATTTTATTTGTTCACCGCGCGGCAATATCAAGACCAGCCCATCAGCATGACCGCTGAAGCATTTACGACTTTTAACTACGGAGCTATTGTTTATTCAAAAGCGGGAATGGCATTTGAATATTTAAAAGCGTGGATGGATGACAGCCTGTTTGACCAATCCATGCAGCGCTATTTTGAAGAATGGAAATTCAAACATCCCCAGCCTGACGATTTGAGAGAAGTACTGGAAACAGCATCCGGAAAAAATCTCGATTGGTTTTTTGAAACGATTATCGGAACGGACGAAAAAATGGATTATAAAATCACGCGGGTGAAAAAAGATAAAGTGAATAACCTACACACTGTGCGCATCCGCAACCGCACCGGAGTCGCTGCTCCTGTGCCGGTGGATGCGTTGCGTGGTGACAGTATTGTAAAAACCGTTTGGGTGGATGGTTTTGAAGGAAAAAAAGAATTTCAGATTGAGAATGAGGGATTCCAGGAATACCGGATTGATGCCGGGCGTTCAACGCTTGAATTTCAAAGAAAAAACAACAACTACCGTTTGCGCGGCTTGTTGCCGAAAGTTGAGCGATTCAGATTTCAGTTGTTTGGCAGCGTGGAAAATTCCGAGCGCACGCAATTGTTTTTCACTCCCGTTCTCGGATGGAATCATTATGACAAAACAACAGTCGGCATCGCATTTTACAATCACTTATTGCCTCACAAAAAGTTTGAGTTTGAATTAGTGCCGCTGTTCGGAACGGCATCTTATCAATTTGCAGGCATCGGCAGAATGGGATATAATTTTTACACGAAAGGAAGTAAAATTCATAACATCAATTTGAGCGTGCATGGAAAAAGATTCAGCTATGGGCTGTTGCCGGAGCCACTTACGTACAGCAAAATTGAACCAACGCTCATCATCAATTTCAGAAAGCCGAATGCCCGCAGCCACGTTGACAACAGCATGACTTTGCGGAGTGTCAATGTCTGGCAGGAATACCGGAATTTTTTCAGAGATGAAAATGTCTTTCGAAAAGTGACGGAGCGATACGTGGTGAATGAAGCGGCTTTTCACATGAATCACAAACGAGCCATCAACCCTTTCCGGTGGACGGTTGCCTTGCAACAGGCAAATGATTTCATCAGAACTTTTGGTGAACTGAATTACATGCTCACGTATAACAAACAAAATAAAGGGTTGCATGTGCGCGTGTTTGCCGGAGCATTTTTATGGAACAATCGTGATGCCGGCACATTGCCTGATGCGCGTTTCCGGTTAAATTTTTCTACCGGCAGAGAGCAGTTCCAAAAAGATTTTCTCTTCGATGAATTTTTCTATGGCAGAAATGAAACCACGGGATTTCTCTCTCAGCAAATCGCGGTGAGAGATGGCGGATTCCGCACGTTGAATAATTTCGGGCAAACAGACAAGTGGCTTTCAACGATTCATCTTTCTTCCACCATTCCGGGAAAAATTCCGGTGCGTCCGTTTATGACGGTTGGCGCGTTCGGACAGCCAAATTCAAATTTCAACCTTGCCTGTGAGCTTGGAATTTCATTGGTCATTTTGGAAGATATTTTTGAAATCTATTTTCCTTTGCTCTCCATTGTGCAGGTGAGTTTGCCAAACGGAAAACAAGCTCGTAAATGGTATCCGGGCATCGGCAGGGATGAAAGTGAAAACCTGTACCGCGACCTTAAATACCGGAACCTGATTACTTTCCAAATCAACATCCGGAGAATGAATCCGTTTAATTTTCTCAGGGATTTTTCATTCTGAAAAAAATGTTTTCATTTCAAAAAATGAAGCATTGTGAAATTGTGCATAAGGCATTTCCAAAATAACTTCCCCAATGTATCTGACATCTAAAGTCTAATATCTCATGCGAAGGGTAAGGAGTTCTGAGATTTTATTTCTCAATCTAGAAACATCCACGAAACTCCAAGTCTGAAACTGCGGTCACCCGCGGCATATTTATAAGCGCTGAAGTAACCTTTGTCTCCAAACATCCCCTGGTTGAGATGCTGCATTTTTAAAAACAGGCGAGCGGTCTTTACTTTGAAAACGATGTAAATATCCATCGCGGGATAGTAAGTTAACTGCTCAAGATTTTGGAGATAGAACCCACCGGTGACGGGGAAATATCCATATCCCCGGTAATTGCTGTTGTATCGGATATCCATTCCGACACGCGCCAGTAAACTTCCTTTTAAAATGTAACGCTCGTAAAACAATGTGTGAACACCCCAGTAAACCGGGTATCTCAAATAGGTTTTATCAGAAACCATCTGCACCCTCAGAATATTATCAAAGCCAAAATGCCGGATGCGAAAAAGTTTGCGCAGTTCAAAAACCAATGCCTGCTGCGCGGTATTGCGTTGCAAGGGCAATCTGTTTTCATTCCAAAGTGCAAGTCCGTTGAGATGATAAAACTGGACTGAAGCGTGCAGATTGTGTTTTGGAATCCTGTAACTGACTGCTGTTTTGAAAAATGTTTGTTGATTCAGATTTAAATTCCAGTTCAAATCACCGGAAGCAAAACGGCTGAACAGCCAATCCGGTTGGGCGCTCGAATAGGAAACTTCCACGAAGAAAGCTCCCGCTTTTTGAAAAGCATATCCAACAACAGCCCGCGCCCGATGGTCATTTTGGTTGTAATCCAAAAAACTGTAGGCAGCGCTGAATTGATATTTCAGTCCGGTGGAATCTCCTGTTTTTCCGGAAATCTCCGCTGCAATATCTGCGTATTGAATGTTGACGGTGTTTAATAAATCCTGTTCAAGGGAATGAAATGAGTAAGCGGCAGCAACATTTAAATTGAGCCATTTTCCAAAAGAAGTGTGAAAACCAAATTTATTTCCAAGACTTAATTTTTTCGTTACCACCTGCAAGGTATCCGATATCAGCGCGTCATAGAACATTCCATAATACCCGGCATTCGGAATAGGGTCAATCAATTCATAGCGCTCGATGCCCGCATCTAATTCATGATAAAAGTCTAACCATAGTTTACGGCTGCCGTTTTTTAAATTTTGTAAAGTATCAATTAAGTTATTTTTTGCGAGCGAATCGTTCATCCTATCTGCTAATGAAAGAGAATCCGTTTCCGGTGGTTTTGGAAGAGGTTGAGCGGTTAATTTTTTTCCTAACCGAAAGGATTGTCTTGCATGAAAAAGAATGTCACGATACTTGTTTTCCGCGTTTCCCAATTCTACTTCCACTAATTGCTTGCTGAGAAATGAAGTGTCGC
>JBGTCY010000279.1:0-6436 GCA_041748615.1 Chitinophagales bacterium | reverse complement strand
TACCTTGTCTAAACGATAATTTTTCGTTCTGTGCCATCCCAATATTTCTCTTGTAATTGTTAATTCATTTTCGGTTACTTCCACATGCTCAATCCCAAAAGTTTTCCATAAAAGAATTCGTCCGGAAAAAAATATTCCTCCAATCCAAACCACCATCAAAAACAGGTTAAATGGATTTATTATAGGTTCATTGTTTGAAACGGATATCGCTATCAATATTGGAACGGCCGATAGCCATCCAATAAACCAAACTAAAATCAGTATCCAATTTTTGTCATTAGATGGAATACAAATCTGTACTTTTGAATCTTCGCTAATGATTGATATTTCAGCTTGTCGGTTCATTGCATGTGCGCTAATTGATTTTTAATTTTTCAGCGATTTCCCGCCCGTTAGCAATGCGCGGCACTTTATTTTGCCCTCCCAGCTTTCCGGCTTCTTTCATCAATTCAATAAAAGCGTGTTTTTTCAAAGAGTAAACTTTCAGTGGCTGTAACACCTTTCCCCGAATCAAATCGTCATAGTAGCTGTTTTTCAAACTCATCTGTTGATTTAATTCGGCAGTAAAAGCCACGAGATTATCGGGCATTTTTTCAAACTCAATGAACCACTCATGACAGGGTAATTCACCAGTCGGAGGTTGAACTTGCGGAGCGACCGTAAATTCCGTCACTTGCGCGGGGTGTATTTTCAAAGTGTTTTGCAACGCCTGTTCCACTTCTTCCACAATCACGTGCTCGCCAAAAGCGGAAATATATTGACTGATTCTTCCCGTTACCGCGATGCGATAAGGATTCAGGGAAAGAAACTTCAACGTGTCGCCAATCACATATCCCCACAGTCCGGCATTTGAACTGATAACCAGCGCATAGTTCACGCCTGTTTCCACTTCGCGGAGCGACAATCGTTCAGGGTTGTTTTCAAAAATATTTTCCGCTTTCACAAACTCAAAGAAAATTCCCGAATCCGCATTCAACAGCAATCCCTGCCATTGCGGAGTATCCTGGTAAGCGAAAAAACCTTCGGAAGCAGGGTAGGTTTCAATCGTTGGCAGTGATTTTCCGACCGAATTTTCAAGCCGCGCACGATACGGTTCAAAATTTACTCCGCCATGAACCAGCACTTTCAGATTCGGAAAAATCTCCGCGACCGGCTTTCCGGCTTTTTGAATCAGCTTGTCAAAATACATCTGCAGCCAGGGCGGAATGCCGCTGATGAGCGTCATGTTTTGACGGATGGTTTCCTCCACGATTTTGTCCACTTTTTGTTCCCAATCCTCAATGCAGTTGGTTGTATAACCCGGCAGTTGGTTGGTGCGCAGATATGCCGGAATCTGATGATTGACAATGCCGGACAATCTTCCGCAGGGAATTTGAGCGGGACCGATTTTTTCAAGTTCGGGACTGCCGGATAAAAAAATCATTCTGCCATTCATGATTTCCCACGCACGGGTTTGTTGCATGAATAGCAGAAGCGCTGTTTGCGCGGAAAAAAAATGATTTCCAATCGAGTCGCGGGTGATGGGGATGTATTTTGTGCCGGAGGTGGTGCCGGATGTTTTTGCGAAATATTTTGGCAAACCGGGCCAGGTGACATTTTTTTCACCTTCGATGACGCGTTCAATATAATTTCTTGATTGCTCATAATCCCGCAGCGGAACCGCTTTTTTGAAATCGCTGTAATTTCTGACGGAAGCGAAATCATGAGCTTTCCCAAATGCTGTCGTGGCGGCAATTCCTGTGATGCTGTTTAAAATTTTATCCTGAGCCTGAATCGGCTGCTGCATCCATTCACGGACTTTGTAAGCGGTAAAGCGCGCATAAGGCTGTATCAGGAAGGATTTAAAACCCATGCGTCAAAGTTATACCGAGAGTAGTCGAATTTTCGTAAAAAAAGACGTACTCTCGGTGAATGCCGAACATTTTACCATTTCATTAATAGAAATGCTGAGTTGTTTCGGCATATCCTGAACAAGGATTTAGCAGCATTAAAATGAGAAATACTTTCTCACGGTTGTTTTGTTGAAAAAGCGGAAGATGAATTGAGGTAGAAATAGAATATTTTTCCGAAAAATTATTTTCATGCGCTCCCCTGTTGATTTAAACTCATTCAACCAATTTCCCTGTCTTGTGTTGGAACATCCAAACAATCAGAGTTCCTGTATCATCAATCCCGCTTTTGGTGCAAATATTTTGCAGCTATTTCTTGATTTGAATGGAAAGCGTGTGCCTGTTTTCGATGGATTTAAAAATGAATCACAAATGATAGCCAATGAAAAATCAAGAGGCATTCATCTCGCGCCATTTCCCAACCGGATAAAAAACGGCAATTATGTTTTTGAAGGAAAAAAATTTCAACTTCCGATTAATAAACCAAAAGAAAATAATGCGATTCACGGGTTTGTTTGGAATCAGAAATTTGAACTCCGGGAACAAACAACAGATTCAAATGCCGCCAGGATGTTATTTGAATATCAATACGAAGGTGAAACGGAAGGTTATCCGTTTCCTTTTGTAATCAATTATCTGTATGAATTAAATGACGAAGGATTGACGATTGAAGTGAACGTGAGAAACACCGGTACTTCGTCCCTGCCGCTTGGCATCGGATGGCATCCGTATTTCAGTTTCGGAACCGGAGTCGAGTCTTTAAAATTACAATTACCCGATTGCCGGAGTCTGGCGGTTGACCAACAGATGATACCAACCGGTGAACGCGCGGAATATGAGCATTTTAAATTTCCGGAGGCGATAGGAAAAACGGAGTTTGACACCGCGTTTGAATTAAAAGGGGAACCGGAAAGTTTTACCACGAAATTATTTGAACCGGAAGAAAAAATCACTTTGCAGTTAGTACAATCCGCGTCATTTCGCTTTTTGCAGGTTTATCTTCCGCCAGACAGGAATAGTATCGCCCTTGAGCCAATGACTTGTCCGGCTAACGCATTTAATTCCGGTGAAGGTCTTATCGTATTAAAATCCGGTGAGCAATTTTCGGGATGGATAAAAGTGATGTTGAAGGCGTAAATTCATTTTCCGGAAAAAGGCATGTTGTTTTTTTATATTTTCATGCCCTCATTCCATAAAAATATTTTTTGACTTTGGATTTTCTCACCTCGGCAGTCTTCATCACACTGATTTCATTTTTGATTTATCGTTTTCGCCTCCTGAACGATGAACGATTATCTCCGGTTTTTATCACATTCATCTTCATTATAAAATCCCTGCTCGGCATTTTGTATTGTCATGTTCACATTAAGAATTACGGAGGCGGAGATACTTACGCGTATTTCAATGATGGAAACATCATTTTTGAAACATTGCGGCACAATCCGTTGAAATACATTTACCTGACATTTTTCCCGAATGCAGTTGAAATCAATCCGTTGGTCAGAGATGAAATTTTCGCGATGGGTTTTTGGGGTGATACAAGCGCTTATATGGTGGTGAGGTTCAACGCGCTGGTGAGACTTGTTTCTGGAGGCAATATTTTCATTCATGCCGTAGCAATGTCATTCCTTTCATTAGCGGGAATGTTGCTGTTTTATAAATCAATTTATAAAGCGACTGGAAGTAAATCTTTCCGCGTGAAAATGTGCATATTTCTGATACCATCCTTCTTGTTTTGGGGTTCAGGGGTGCACAAGGAGGGACTCTTGATATTTTCACTCGGATTGTTATTTTACGGCTCGGTTTTTCTTGCCGGAAAAGTCACCTTCAAAAATCTGCTGATTACAATAGCCGGAGCCGGTTTGACCTTGCTCATTCGTGATTTTGTTTTACTGCTGTTGCTGCCGGGTTGGGTGGCGTTTATGATAAGTCATCAAAATAAAAAACAATGGCTGCTGGCATTTCCATTAGTTTACGTGTTTGCTTTATTTGCAGGTTCGATATTACCGGTTATTGAAGGAAAAACAATCCTTGAAATGATATCCCTGAAACAAGACCAATTCTGGTCTATCCGAATGGGAAACACGGAAATCAGTTTGCGCGATTTTGAGCCACACATATTGAGCTTTTTCACCAACCTGCCGACAGCGCTGAAAAACAGTATCCTGGGTCCGTTTTTCATTTCCGCTGATTCTGTCTTTCATATTTTGGTGATGCTGGAGAATGCAATGCTCATCCTGTTGTTTGTGGTTTTGCTTTTTTTGCCGGGGGCAAAATCACTTTCGGCTTTCAGCCTTTGGTGTCTGTTGTTCGGGTTGAGTTGGTTCCTGCTGATTGGCTACACCGTTCCGAATGTAGGCGCAATTGTGCGTTACCGAAGTATCGCATTGCCTTTTCTGCTCTTGTTTGCCGCGCTGAGAAAATAAACTGTTAAGGATGGCAATGAAACTCTACCATCTTTGATATTTTGTTGCCGCCATGGTCGAGGCTCACGGAGATTTCCAGCACCATCTCGGTATGACTGTCCACATTGTTCACCCAATGCTCATGCACTTCAATGGTTTGCTGATGCAAATGATTGTCAACGCTGTATATTTCTGAATTGTCTGATTTTTTGCGGAGATAAACTTCGTAGCCATGTAAAATTTCTTCGCCAACAATCACCGCGTTTATATGAACGGTATCACCCTGGTTGATGACTTGTCCTTCTGTGGGTGAAATGATGGTGATGGTTGCATCTTTCGCATGATGGTGATGGTCGTTTTTGCAGGAAAAAAGCGCCATGGAGAAAAGAATCAGGATAAAGCAGGAAAAAAGTTTCGGAGGGTACATGTTGATTAATTTTGAATATAACTGGTAATCTTTGATAGGATTGTATTAACAAGTGATAAAATTAAATGTTTCAGATTTGGCTGTATATAGTTTAATGCTTGTCTGTAAAACAATTTCATAAATATTCAGTTTATACCATTTTAGAATTTTTTTTTAATGCCACGAATGCACGAATGATATTTTTAGAAGCGATACTGAAAATGGATTAATCAACAAGAATATCATACTATAAAATTGAATTAAATTTTGTTCAACCCGTTTCATTTTCTTAAATTGTCTGGCATGTATCGAATCCTCTCTATCCTTTTTCTACTGACATTTTTCTCATTTCAACCAAAGGCGCAGGATGCCCGTGGCGGGCAACGCGAGCGGGCGCTTCAATTTGTCGCGGATGGTGATAACCTCATGCGCATGGGAATGATAGACCAGTCATTGCAACTTTATTCCAACGCAATCGCGATGGATCCGGGTTTTGCAGATGCTTATATGAAAAGAGCTTCTTTACTTGGCAAGTTAGGTCGCACCAATGAAGCGCTTGCAGACTACAACATGGCGATTCAACTGAATCCTTATGTGGAATTAATGTATGACCAGCGCGCCAAGCTCAAACTGCTTTCTTTTGATTACAAAGGAGCTGTGGATGACCTGAACAGGGGGTTGGCATTGGACCCCGCCAATAAATTATTGCTCGAACACCGCGCTGAAGCCAAAGCCTTCATGAATGATTTTCAGGGCGCGCTGGAAGATTATTACGCGTTGTTAGATTCATTTCCGGACGATACATTGGTGTATCTGCGCAAAGCGATACTTTATATAGATC
This sequence comes from Chitinophagales bacterium, assembly GCA_041748615.1. GTDB lineage: Bacteria > Bacteroidota > Bacteroidia > Chitinophagales > CAIOSU01 > JBGTCY01. The sequence goes on along the minus strand of JBGTCY010000279.1, from coordinate 895 downwards.
GCGAAGATTTTGCCATGGCATTAACCGATATTCAGAAAGTATTAACCATCAATCCACAATCATCGCTCGCCTGGAATGTGATGGGGATTTATTATCAAAAATTACGCAGGCATCCCGAAGCTGTCGCTGCTTATTCAAAGGCGATACAAATCAATCCTGATTTCGCACTTGCCTATTATAATCGCAGCGTCACGCACAGTTTGGTTGGTAATCGAACGGAGTCGCTGAATGACCTTGACAAAGCCATTTCCATTGATAATAGTTTGAAAAACGCTTACTTCAACAGAGCCGTTGCCCGAAAAGATGCCGGTGATTGGGAAGGTTCCTTAGATGATTATAATAAAGCGGTGGAATTAGACAAGGAATTCACCGGGGCTTTGCTGAACCGGGGCTTCACCAAAAAAATTCTTGGTGACTACGAAGGCGCATTGACGGACTATAATGAAGCAATCGAATTGAATCCTGAAGATGCCAACCTCTATAATATGCGGGGAAACATCAAAGCGCTGTTCGGTCAGTATAATGATGCGATTGACGACTACACGCAAGCGCTTTTTTTGAAAAATGATTATGCCGAAGCGTGGTATAACCGGGGGTTAGTGAGAATCATCAATTTTTATGTGCCGCAGGGTTGCAACGACCTGCGCGAAAGTATTCATCACGGGCATCAGGAGGCGGAATCAAAACTTAAATATTTCTGCGCGAATTATTGAACTTACCCGTTTATCCATCACATTTTTTCCCAAAAATAAAATCAACATTTCTCTGACAGCCGCAATATTGATTGCATGAATTATTGTAGCAAGTATTGTGAAAACATCGTTTAGAGAAATACTTATTGCCTCCTTGACACCCCTCCCTCGTCCCCTGTTACAATAAAATGACATGACCTGTA
>JBGTCY010000278.1:0-8290 GCA_041748615.1 Chitinophagales bacterium | reverse complement strand
TGTTAGATTTTAGATGTTAGTCCATAGTCCATGGTCGATAGTCCATAGTTGAAGGATGTTAAACCATTTTTATGGCGCAAGTGTCTCACTTGTGCCAAACTGTTTGGCACAAGTGAGACACTTGCGCCATAAAAATGGTTTATCATCCTTCAACTATGGACTATCGACCATGGACTATGGACTAACATCTAAAATCTAACATCTGAAAATATTGAAACCCGACACATCACATAAGACCCGCGACACAGAGACCCGCGACTATTCGACTAAGAGCCTACAGACCCGCGACTATCTGACCGAACTGAAACAAGAAGCCGCAAAATATTTTCAGGCGACCGGTTTTCCGACTTCGAAAAACGAAGCGTGGAAATACACGAACGTGCAGCCGTTACTGAAAGACGGTTTTGAACCCGTTACGGAAAAAACGCAACTGAAAGAAGCGCCTCATTTCGACAACATCATCCGTTTGAAAGCCAATCGGCTCGTATTCATTGACGGATTTTTTGCTGAGGAACATTCTGAAATTATTGAGGAAAAAGACAAACTGCTCATCGCGCCCTTATCCCAATATTTTGAAAATCATGAATTGCCGCTTGATGATTTCGGAAAAATTGCGGCATCTGAAAATGACGGTTTCACAGCGCTGAACACGGCTTCTTTTTCAGACGGAGCATATATTAATATTCCCAAAAACACAGCGCTGGAAAATCCGGTATTACTGTATTTTATTTCAACAGGCGAACAACAGGAAAGGGTGAGTATGCCGCGCAATCTTGTGGTAGCGGGCGAAAGCAGTCAATGCAGTATCATCGAATGTTTTCAAAATCTGTCAACCGGCAAAGCGGCAACCAACGCGGTGACGGAAATCCGGGTGCATGAAAACGCACAGGTTGAATATTGCAAAATCATGTCGCGTGCAGCGCATTATTCACACATCGGGACGACTGCGGTGCGTCTGGAACGCAACAGCCGTTTCAGTGCGTGGTCGCTCACTTTTGGTGGCGATTTGGTGAGGCACAATTTGAATGTGCGTTTGAATGATGAAAACTGCGAAACACATCTTTACGGATTGTACGTAGTCTCCGGCAACGACCACGTGGACAATCACGTGACGGTGGACCATGCCAAGCCGCATTGCCAAAGCAATCAATTGTACAAAGGTTTGCTGAATGGCGCTTCCAGCGGAGCATTCAGCGGAAAAATTATCGTGCGGGAAGATGCGCAGAAAACAAATGCCTTTCAATCCAACAAAAATATTTTGCTCTCAAAAGATGCGACCATCAACTCAAAACCGATGCTCGAAATTTTTGCCGATGATGTGAAATGCAGCCACGGCAGCACCTCCGGGCAGATGGATGACGAGGCGGTGTTTTACCTGCGCTCGCGCGGCATCAGCGAGCAGCACGCTAAAAATATTTTACACCAGGCTTTCGCCTGGGATGTGATTGATAAAATCAGCAATGCCGAGTTGAAAGATTATCTGAATTATGTGTTGATGATTGGATTGAACAGGTAGGGATTTTAACTACACTTCTTTATGAAGAAAGTAATTTTAACTAAAAATTCATTTTATGAATAAAAAACAAGTAATAGGAAGGTTCATTGTCGCAGACCCCAAAATCTGCCATGGCAAGCTCACTTTCAAGGGTACAAGAGTATTGGTTGAAGATGTGTTGGAAATGGTATCGCAGGGGTATGGCTTTGATTACATTATAGAACAGTTTAGTAATAGCATCACAAAAGATGCTATTTCTGAAGCCATATTATTAGGTAAAGAATCATTGCTTAATAGGGTGAAAGCTGCATGAGCCAATGATTTTACTGGATGAAAATATAACGGATGACCAAAAAGTGCTGCTTGAAAAGTGGAGATTAAAAGTAAAAAAAGTAGGCAAAGATGTATTATTCAAAGGTATTTTAGACGACCCGATTATAAAATACCTTCATCAACAAAGCTATGTTGACTTTTTTACGAGAGATAATGATTTTTTTAATGATAAATATTGCCATTTAAAGTATTCAATTATTCATATAGAAGTAGCTCAAGGTGAAGCAGCATATTATATCAGAAAACTACTTAAACATCATTATTTTAATACAAAAAATAAACGGAAGGGAAAAGTGATAAAAATCAGCCAAACTTTGATTTCATTTTTTTTCACCAAGAATACCCCGATGCTTCAATTGAAATGGTAATTTTTATGCCCACCCCCACCTCCCATACCGCCCCCACCGCTTTCAACTTCACCCGCATCCGCGCGGATTTTCCGATTTTGGAACAGCAGGTCAACGGGCTTCCGTTGGTGTATTTTGACAATGCCGCCACTTCGCAAAAACCGCAGGTAGTCATTGACGCATTGACAAAATATTACAGCGAATACAACAGCAACGTGCATCGGGGAGTACATTACCTGAGCGGCAAAGCGACTGACGCTTACGAGGCGGTGCGCGGCAAGGTGCAGCGTTTTCTGAATGCGCAATCGGAAGGGGAAATCAATTTCACGCGAGGCACTACGGAAGCCATCAACCTCGTGGCGCAAACGTATGGCAGAAAATTCATCGGCAAAGACGATGAAATCATCATCAGCGCGATGGAGCATCATTCGAACATCGTGCCGTGGCAAATGCTGTGTGAGGAGAAGGGAGCGAAATTGCGCGTCATTCCCGTGAATGAAAAGGGAGAGTTGATTTTCGAAGAATATGAAAATCTGCTCAACGAAAAAACCAAGTTGGTTGCCGTTGTTTACACTTCCAATTCATTGGGCACGGTCAATCCCGTGCGGGAAATCATCAGGAAGGCGCATGACGCTGGAGCAGTTGTACTCTTAGATGCGGCACAGGCGGTGCAGCACTTCACGGTGGATGTGCAGGAATTGGATTGCGATTTCCTCTGCTTTTCGGGACACAAGATTTACGCGCCTACCGGCATTGGCATTTTGTACGGCAAGGAAAAATGGCTCGAAGCCATGCCGCCCTGGCAAGGTGGCGGAGAGATGATAAAAGAAGTGACGTTTGAAAAAACCACCTACAACACCCTGCCTTTTAAATTCGAAGCCGGCACGCCCAACATCGCTGACGGCATCGCGTTGGGCGCGGCATTAGATTACATTTCCGAAATCGGTCTCGACAACATCCTCCGCTACGAAAACGAATTGCTCGAATACGGCACTCAGCTTTTACAAAACATCGAAGGTATCCGCCTTATCGGGACTGCAAAAGAAAAAGCGTCCGTGCTTTCATTCCTGTTGGGCGACCATCACCCGTTTGACGTAGGCGTCATTCTCGACAACCTGGGCATCGCCATCCGCACGGGGCACCATTGCTGTCAGCCGCTGATGCACCGCTTCGGCATCGAAGGCACGTGCCGCGCCTCCTTAGCTTTTTACAACACCAAAGAAGAATTGGACAAGCTGGCGGAGGGAATTGAAAAAGCAAAAGTAATGTTGCTATGACCGAAACAACACATAAAAGCATCCGGGAAATCGAGGAAGAAATCATCGAAGAATTCGCCATGTTTGAAAATCCGATGGATAAATATGAATACCTGATTGATATCGGAAAGCAACTGCCGGAGATAAGTGAGGCGAATAAAACGGATGACAACTTAGTGAAAGGATGTCAGTCGAAAGTGTGGCTGCATGCTTCCAGAAATGGCGAGCGCGTGCTGTTTGAAGCGGACAGTAATACGGTGATTACCAAAGGCATCATCGGTCTGCTAACGAGAGTGTTATCTAATCAAAAAGCGGACGACATTCTGAATGCAAAGTTGGAGTTCATTGATAAAATAAATTTGCGCGGTCATCTCAGTTCGCAGCGCTCCAACGGGCTGACCGCGATGATACAGAAAATGAAAGCATTCGCGCTTGCGTTATAAAACAGTTAAAAAATCAATTATGTCCGAACCTACTGCTACAAAAACTTTTGCCGAAATCAGGGATGATGTCATCAATGTTTTGAAAACCTGTTACGACCCTGAAATCCCGGTGGATATTTTTGAACTTGGGTTGATTTACGAAGTGAACGTGGATCCCGCGAATAATGTTCATGTGCTGATGACGCTCACTTCGCCCTCTTGCCCGGTGGCGGAAACCCTGCCCCCGGAGGTGGAAGAAAAAATCAAAGGGATTCCCGGTATCGGTAATGTGAAATTAGATTTGACGTGGGAACCATCCTGGACCCAGGAAATGATGTCGGAAGCGGCTAAATTGGAATTGGGATTTTTATAAGAAAAATGATGTTAAACACATTGAAACTTAAAATATTTTTTTAAACCATAAAACAATCATCAGATGTACCCACCAGAACTCGTAGCCCCGATGAAAGGCGAACTGACGGAAGTCGGTTTCAAAGAATTACAATCAGCAGCCGATGTGGATGCCGTGTTGAACAACCAGCAAGGCACCGCGTTGGTCGTGGTGAATTCCGTTTGCGGATGTGCCGCCCGGAATGCACGCCCCGCTGTGAGAATAGCACTGGAAAATGCTAAAAAACCTGTTGCCCTGACAACAGTATTTGCCGGAGTTGACCGCGAATCCACCGCCCGCGCCCGCGAATACATGCAACCCTATCCTCCCTCATCGCCTTCAATCGCGCTTTTTAAAGACGGACAACTCGTCCACTTTTTGGAAAGACATCACATTGAAGGCAGACCCGCGGAAGTGATTGCGGAAAATCTGAAGCAGGCGTTTAATGAGCATTGCTGATTTAAGCAGGTAAAAAAAAGCCCCTTTTTAAAGGGGCTTTTTTTTTATTCATTTGCTGGTGCCATCAATTCAAAAAATTGGTCGAGTTTGGGGAGGATGATGATTTCCGTTCTGCGGTTGACTCCGCGTCCGTCAACTGATTCGTTGGAAGTTTTCGGCAGATATTCAGACCTGCCACCGGCAGTCATTCTTGAAGGCGTTACACTATATTTTGTTTGCAGCAACCTTACAACCGAAGTAGCGCGTTTCACGCTCAAATCCCAGTTGTCTTCAAAGCAATCGGTTGAAATCGGAACGGTATCCGTATGACCTTCCACTAAAATCTCCAATTCTTTCTGGTCGTTCAGAATTTTTGCGATTTTACCGAGTACTTCTTCCGCTTTCGGAGTAATCTTCGCGCTGCCGGAACGGAACAATAATTTGTCGGAAAGCGAAATATAGACAACGCCCTTTTTCACTTCAATGTTGACATCCTTATCATCCACATCGCTGAGCGAGCGTTTCAAGGTGGTAACCAATGCCAGGTTAAGAGAATCTTTCCGCTGGATGTTGGTCGTCAGGTCCTTAATGTATTTACTTTGTTCATTGATGGCATCCAATGATTTTTTGATGCTTTCCGCGCTTGACTGGCTGATGACTGAAAGGTCGGCAAGCCTGTCTAACAGGTTCGTGTTGGTGGCTTTCATGTAATCCAACTGTTCCTGCAGGTTTTTCAATTTACTGCGCTCACTTTCAAGTTCGGATAGTTTTTGGGTTAATTCCTTTTCGCAATTTTCAGCTCGCGTTTTTAATTGGTCGCGAGTTGTTTGTGCATCTAAAAACTTCTTTTTTCCTACACAGGATGAAAACAGAAGAATGGCTAATATGGGAATGAAAAGATTTTTCATAAACAAAATAAATTTTCGCAAATGTAGTCTCAAAAAAAAATACCTGAAATGGGATTGTTAACAATATATTGATTAAATCCTGTTAAATGAACATCAATAATTTGCCGGATGTGTATTACGGGTAATTTCAAGAACATTTTTATATTCTATCAATTTAAATTTATAATCAATTCAAGTTTGGTTTTATTTTTCCGAATTTTACTCACTATTTTTTCAATAGAAACAGCATTCATTACTCGATTAAACTCAATTCAATGCTTAGCTCCAAATATTCCCAACGCGGTGTTTCATCTCAGAAAGAAGATGTACACCGTGCCATTCAAAAATTAGACAAAGGACTTTTTCCGAATGCTTTTTGTAAAATTTTACCGGATTTTGCCGGAAATGACGAGCGGTTCTGCAACATCATGCACGCGGACACGGCAGGCACGAAATCAGTTTTGGCTTATTTGTATTGGAAGGAAACAGGTGACAACAGCGTTTGGAAAAGTATTGCACAGGACGCGCTTGTGATGAATCTCGATGATATGGCTTGTGTGGGCGCGGTCGGGGATTTGGTGATTTCATCCACCATCGGAAGGAACAAGCATTTAGTGACCGGTGAGGTGCTGCAACATCTCATTGAAGGAGCGGCAGAGTTGCTGGAAGAGTGGCGTTCGTTGGGTATTAAAATTCATTCGGCAGGCGGAGAAACGGCAGATGTTGGGGATGTAGTGAGAACGGTAGATGTCGGGTTCACCGCTTTTACCCGGATGGAAAGAAAAAATGTTTTGGAAATTAATCTTCAACCCGGAGATGTGATTGTGGGATTCGCTTCATTCGGGAAAGCGACTTATGAAAATGAATCTAACAGCGGCATCGGCTGCAACGGACTGACCTCCGCGAGGCATGATGTTTTGGCGCATGAGTATTATCAAAAATATCCCGAAAGCTATGACCGGCATGTGAAAGAAGAACTGTTATATGCCGGTTCAAAAAAACTGACGGATATTGAACCGGAAACCGGCTTGACCATTGGCAAGCTGTTGCTCTCCCCTACCCGCACTTATTTTCCGGTGATTCAAAAAATATTTGCGGAAAAAATAAAAATCAGCGGTATGATTCACTGCACCGGTGGCGGACAAACAAAGGTGTTGAAATTCGCGGACAAGGTCAAAATCATTAAAGACAACCTCTTTGAGCCACCACCTGTTTTCAAGTTGATTCAGGCGGAATCGGGTACCGACCTTAAAGAGATGTATGAAGTCTTCAATATGGGGCAACGACTTGAGGTTTATACGGACGAACAATCCGCTCAACGGATTTTGGAGATTAGCAAATCATTCGCTGTTGAAGCTAAAATTACCGGGCGGGTTGAATCATCCGATTCAACGGAAATTGTGATTAAAAACGGGCAGAATGCGTTTGTCTTTTCTAAAACAAGTTAAATTTTAAAAAAAAAATCTTTTATCACTGATTTTTTTTTTAATTTGGCGCACTTATTCTTAACTAACCAATCAAACATTACTATGAAAAAAATGAAAGTAATTATAACAGGTAGCTTGCTGACCTTCGCGTTGGCATTTACCGGATGCCAAAACTGCGACAAATTGGTGCAGGAAGCACAAACAGCCTGCGATGCGGAAACTAAAACTGCCATTGAAGCCCTTCATGCCGAATGGCAAGCGAAAGCGGATACTTTAAAAGCCGAATATGATGCTAAAATCAACGATTTACAAGGTCTGCTTGCGCAATAATTTAAAATCAAATCTGTTAAACTAAAAAAAACACTACCATGAACAAATTAAAATATTTATCCATCGCTGTAGTCCTCCTTTCCTTGTTAATTTTCCAGGGATGCGGTGACTGTACCGAAGCAGTGAACGCGGCAAAAACCGCCTGTTCTTCAAAACTTGCAACCGCTACCGATTCATTGAACACCACCTGGACAGCCAATCTTGACCAGATACGCGCTGAATATGATGAAAGAATTAGCGGATTAGAAGTATTGTTGTCAGAAAAGGGTTCTGTTAAAACAACTACCACAACGAAAACAACAACTACCACCACTAAGACGGATCCGAAGAAAGAAACAGACCCTAAAAAATCAAAAATGGAAGGCGGAGAAACCGGCAATGTGGATGACAAGAAAAGCAAAATGAGCGGAGAAGAAAAGAAAGCAGAAGAATCTTTGGATAAAAAGAAAACAAAAATGGGCGGAAATTAATTTTCACCGTTTGTAATCAAAAAAAGCCGTCTAAGATACTTAGACGGCTTTTTTTTATTTTGGGCGTTTATGCTTTTATGAAAATTTTTTATGAATGAAAACGGAAGCTCGTTGAAAGATAAAAACCAAAAGCGCTCCGAAAATAATTCCTGCGGAAAGCCCAATAAAAATTCCGGTGATAACAGCATTCATCATCTGCCATTCCAGCAAAAACTCATTCAGTAATAAAAATACTGTTACACCTGAAATTAGCCCGCCTGTTACAGAGAATAGCATCAAAAAACTGATAAAACCTTTATTGAACGATTTTTTCATTAATCCTACAACAACAGCAACCGAAAGTATTCCAATGGAGATAAATCCGAATAGAACAATCAAAGCAATTAGTGTAACCGCAATTCCTGCACCCACCATTAACAATATCATCACCACTCCAAATAGCGCAAACAATAATAGCCCGGGAGAAAATCCTTCTGAATCTTCATCATCCCCTG
>JBGTCY010000277.1:0-21637 GCA_041748615.1 Chitinophagales bacterium | reverse complement strand
AACAGAAAGGAAAAAAATAAAGCATTGAAACAGGGAGAGAAAAAAAATAGCAAACGTGCAGGTGGAAGCGCTTATCCCTTTAAAGCGAAAAATTTGGCTTTAAACTACGATGATATTTGGGCTTTAATCTCCTAACGCCTTTCAATCCACTCCTTCATTTTTCAAAATCATCACCTTTGCGAATTTGAGCATGATACGTTTTTGCCCGATGGTGGGAAAAAAAATCGTAGCAATCCGGTTGTCGGATTTGCCTTCAAGCGTGAGGACTTTTCCAATGCCAAATTTCTGATGTTCCACTTCCATCCCGGTTTGAAGCAACGCGGGATTATCGGGTTGGAAATTTTCCGAAGGAATATATTCAGCCTGTGTAAACACGGGAACCTGCGGTTTCACCACCGATAAATTCGATTTCTTTTTTTCGGAAAACCCCTGCGACAGACGATTGCCCGGTCGCTCGTCATTATAATAAAATGAAGTTGAATGTTCTTCCCAGCGACTACCTGCATGTTCCACATTTTCGGAAGGCAGCTCATCAATGAAACGGCTCGGCTCGCAATGAATGAGACTGCCAAAACGATAGCGTGTCTTTGCATGTGTTAGCGTGAGTTTTGATTTCGCACGGGTGACGGCAACATAAAACAAGCGCCTCTCCTCTTCAAGTTCCTCACGTGTGTTCAGCGAAAGCGCGTTGGGAAACAGATTTTCTTCCAAACCGCCCACATACACACATTCAAATTCCAATCCTTTTGACGCGTGAATGGTCATGAGTTTCACGGTATCGTTGCTGTTTTTGTCTTCATCCTGATCAGTGAGCAGTGTGACTTGTTGCAAATAGGAACCCAGGCTTTTGTCCTGCTCCGGCTGCTCGGAAGTCAGTTCATCCTGTTCGGTAAATTCTTTGATGGAGTTGAGCAGTTCCTGCAGGTTTTCATAGCGACTCACTCCTTCCGGTGTCTGGTCGTTGTAGAGTTCTTTCAAAATGCCGGACGAGCGGGCAATCATCAAGGCAAGGTCGTACGCATTGCGTGTCTCAAGCATCGTTGCAAAACTTTTTATCATCAGGGCAAATTCCCTGATACGCTCGGCTGCCGCGCCTAACTCATGCTGTTGCGGATTTTCAATCACCTGCCAGAGCGTCAAATTTTTTTCATGAGCGGCAACCGTAGCTTTCTCAATCGTGGTCTGCCCAATTTTGCGGGTGGGATAATTGATGATTCTGCGCAGGGCTTCTTCATCCGAATGGTTAACGGTGAGTTTGAGATACGCCAGCAAATCCTTGATTTCCTTGCGCTGGTAAAATGACAACCCGCCATAAATTTTGTAAGGAATATTCAAGCGCCTGAGCGATTCTTCATACGCGCGCGACTGCGAGTTGGTGCGGTAAAGAATCGCAAAATCATTGTTACGGAAATGTTCGCGCATTTTCATTTCCTGGATGGAGTCCGCCACCAACCTGCCTTCATCATTGTCACTCATCGCACGAACGACTTTCACTTTTTCTCCTTCACCCCTGTCCGTCCAGATTTTTTTTTGCAACTGCAATTTGTTGTTGACAATGACTTTGTTTGCAATGTCAACAATGTGGCGGGTGCTGCGGTAATTTTGTTCCAACTTAAACACCCGCAATTCAGGATAATCTTTTTCAAAATTGAGGATGTTACTGATGTTAGCGCCCCGGAATGAATAGATACTCTGCGCGTCATCACCCACCACACAGATATTCTGGAACATATCCGCCAACTGCTTGGTAATCATATACTGCGCATAGTTGGTATCCTGATACTCGTCAATCAGGATGAAGCGGAATTTTTGCTGATACTTATATAAGATATCCGGAAACTTGCTCAACAGTTGGTACATGTTAAAAAGCAGGTCGTCAAAATCCATGGCACCGGATTGAAAACAACGCTGGTTGTAAATCGCGTAGAGTTGTCCGGCTTTACCCAAACCTGCCGCTTCATCAGAGGATGTTTGCGTGACATCTGTGGTGTATTGAGCGGGAGTGATGAGTGAGTTTTTAGCGGCTGAAATGCGATAGTGAATGATGTTCGGTTTATAAATCTTATCATTCAAACCCTGCTCTTTAATAATATTTTTTAAAAGATTGCGGGAATCCTGCGTGTCGTAAATCGTGAAGTTGGAAGGGTAGCCGAGTTTGGAAGCTTCTATCCGCAACACGCGGGCAAACACGCTGTGGAAAGTACCCATCCAGAGATTGCGGGCTTCCGTGTTCACCACGCTTTCGATGCGATGACGCATCTCGCGGGCTGCCTTGTTAGTGAAGGTGAGTGCGAGAATATTAAAAGGGTCTGCTCCCTGCTGCATCAGCCATGCAATGCGATAAGTGAGTACCCTTGTCTTTCCGGAACCCGGACCGGCAATAATCATCGCGGGACCTTCCCCGTGCTGCACCGCTTCACGCTGTACTTCGTTGAGTTCGTTTAAATAATTCATTCTTCCAAAAGTAGGGCATTTTGGAAAGAGCGATGGCGGTTGCGACTGCTGAAATTATCAACAGGCAGGTATTATTATTTTACACCATTGACCAACTATAAATCCTGTTGGGCTAAAGTCCGTTATTAACGGGCATTCCATAGCCCACGGCTTAAGCCGTGGGTTGTCATTGCAAGTCATTCAATCACAAAAATTCACAAATCACTCCACCCATCAACGTAAGCGCAACTATCCAGTAGCCGACATCAATGAGAATGTATTTGAATCCTTTTCTTTCGAATAATGCATTCGTGCCTAAAACCGGCAACACAATAAAAAATCCAGCGAGTGCCCCATGCAAAGCGCCATGTTTAAAGCTTCTGAATTTATGCCCGTGGGTTTCCATAAAGCTTTTCAGAAAAGCTACAGATTCCGCGCTTTCGTCACCCTGAAAAAGCGAATAAACATGAGATTGGTGAACGGTCAGCGAAACAACCGCAAGCGCGAGCATCAGACTCAGAACGATAGAGACGCCAAAAATGACGGGCATATTGGAGTTTTTAATTTTTTCATCCGACAATCCCGTGGCTTCCTGCCAGGCTTTGCCGAATACTTTGGGATGATACCAGATGAAACCGAGAATCAGCGGAATGAGCGCTGCGCCCACTACCGCCAGCCAATTGAAGTTTTCCATAATGAAGGGGTTTTTTAGGGACACAAGGTAAGGATAAATTGTATTAAATAAAAATTTCGGGGTTAATTCTGTTAACTTTGAAACATAATATAAAAACAGACTATTTTTTTGATGTTTTGCCAAATGTGTTTGAAAGCAATTCTCGGATAATTTTCTAGTTACCCATTGTCTGTATTTTTTAACTGTCTTCATCTCAAACACATTTAACATCTTCCGGGCTGACGAAATTGCTATTGATGATGACTTTGTTCATGAGCATCGAAATAATATCCCGGTGATATTCTCATGAATATATTAATTATCTGGTGCATTTTATTGACATCCTTATTTTCATTATTTACATGCTCATCATGTTGGGTGTCGGTGTTTATTTTCTCAGGCGCAATAAAGATTCGGAAGACTATTATGTAAGCGGGCGAAATATGAAAAGCTGGCACATCGGTCTTTCAGTGGTGGCGACTGATGTCGGAGGCGGATTTTCTATCGGACTAGGGGGCTTGGGTTTTGCTATGGGTTTATCCGGTTCGTGGATGCTGTTTACAGGATTGATTGGGGCATGGCTCAGCGCGGTATTACTTATTCCTAAGATAAGCGCATTGGGTCGTACAAATAAGTTTTTTACTTTTCCGCAGGTCTTCGAATTTTTCTACAACAGCCATGTCGCTTTGCTTGCAGGCATCATTTCCGCTATCGGTTATATCGGGTTTACCGGTTCGCAGGTACTCGCGGGTGCAAAACTTGCATCCGCCACGGTGGATGGGTTGAATTTGCAAACCGCGCTGATTGTCATGGGAGCGATTGCGGTCATTTACACGACAATCGGGGGATTAAAAGCGGTTATCTATACCGACACGATACAATGGATGATTTTATTGGGGGGCTTGATTTTTATCGGCATTCCAATGTCCTACCATGCCGTAGGCGGTTATCCGGTAATTGTTGAAGTACTTGCTCCTGAATTTTTAACCCTCACCAATATCACCTGGTATCAATTACTGAATTGGGGTGTTACCATCATCCCGATTTGGTTCATCGGGATGACGCTGTATCAACGCATCTATGCCTGCAAAAGTGAAAAAGAAGCTAAAAAAGCATGGTTGATTGCCGGAATATTTGAATGGCCCATCATGGCGTTTATGGGAGTGACGCTGGGCATGTTAGGGCGGGTAGCGGCTGAACAAGGATTATTTGAAGGCATTTCCTCTCCTGCCGGCATGGATAGTGAGATGGGGCTGCCTCTGTTGCTTAAAACAATTTTGCCGGTTGGTTTAATGGGGTTAATGCTTTCGGCATACTTTTCAGCCATCCTCTCCACAGCCGACAGTTGCCTGATGGCGGCATCCGGGAATATTGTTTCGGACATTATTTCCAAATTTTATAAAAACCCCTTAACGCATCAATCTCTGCTCCGCCTCTCTCAATTCATCACGCTTACGGTCGGGATATTCGCCATCCTGCTTGCCTCTGTGATGCACAATGTGTTGGAATTGATGTTGTATTCTTATGCGTTCATGGTTTCGGGATTATTTATTCCAATGGCGGGCGCGTTAATTCTAAAAAGAGTTTATCCTGTCGCTGCCATTTTCAGTATGATAAGCGGGGGCGCTGTGACTTCCTATTTGATTTATTTTGAAAAAAAATTGCCTGGCGGATTTTCGCTCAACGAACAATTAGACGCAAATATCTATGGCATTGGAATCTCACTTATTATTTTCACGACCCTAACATTTTTATTTAATTATTTAAAAAAACGAAATGGAGTACAAACAGATTAACAAAAACACCGGGGAAGACACAACTTTCAGCAACCGAAAAATCTCTGAATTTCTGATGATACATCTCGACCAGTTTGGCGACCGGCAGGAAGACATTTTGAAATGCCTGCAATATGCGCTTGATGAATCCAAGGGCGGAAATATTTTACTTGGCATTGAAAACGGAGAAATTATCGGGGCTGTGGTTTTAAACGATACCGGGATGTCTGGATATATCCCCGAAAATATTCTGGTATATATAGCCGTGCATCAAAATTTTCGCGGGAAAGGAATCGGAAAAAAACTGATGCTGGAAGCGATAAACAATACAAGCGGAAATATCGCCCTGCATGTAGAACCGGACAACCCCGCTTTTCACCTGTATAAAAAATTAGGATTTACCAATAAGTATCTTGAAATGCGGTTGATAAAATAACAGCTTAAATCAGCAAAGTCTAAGACCTTATAGGTTTTAAAAACCTATAAGGTCTCAAAAATAAAAACCATGCAAATCACTATCGAAAAATTAACCGCCTTCCGCAGGGAATTACATCAGCATCCCGAATTATCGGGCAAAGAATTCAACACGGCAAAAAAGGTCACGCGCTTTCTTAAATCTTTTCAACCGGATGAACTGCTGGAAAATCTGGGAGGAACGGGTATTGCGGCTATTTACAAAAGCGACAAACCGGGTAAATCAATTTTAATCCGTTGTGAATTAGACGCACTGCCGATTCATGAAATCAATGATTTTGATTATCGTTCAAACAATGAAGACGTCTCTCACAAATGCGGTCATGATGGTCACATGACAATTGTTGCCGGACTTGCTTCACAACTGCATCATCAACGTCCCGCGGAAGGAAAAGTCATCCTGCTTTTTCAGCCTGCCGAAGAAAATGGCGAAGGGGCGGCAGCCATTCTTGCCGATGAGCGTTTTGAAAAAATAAAACCCGATTATGTATTTGCGCTGCATAATCTTCCTTCCTACCCAAAAAATCAAATCGTAGTGAAAGAAGGCGCTTTTACGGCTGCGGTGAACAGTATCATCATTCGTCTGGAAGGAAAAACTGCACATGCAGGTGAGCCGCACAATGGTATTAACCCGGCTTTGGCGATTGCGGAAATCACACAGGAGTTGCACCGGATGAACATACCGGATGAGCGCTCTGAAAATTTTTGCATCGTCACGCCTGTGTATCTTCAAATGGGGGAAAAGGCTTATGGCATTTCAGCAGGAGCAGGTGAAGCGCACTTCACGATTCGTTGCCGTACTAATGAAAAAATGCGGGAAACTGAAATTAAAACAGAAAAATTAGTTACGGAAATAGCGGAAAAGTACAACCTGAAATTGAAAATGGAATGGACACAAAGTTTTTTCGCCAATGAAAATCATCCGGAAGCGGTCGGTTGGGTAAAAGATGCAGCTCAACGATTAGGCTATGATTTGCTGGAAAGAGAAGTTCCTTTTAGCTGGGGTGAAGATTTCGGATTATTCACGAGAAAATTTAAAGGCGCCATGTTTGGATTGGGAGCGGGAAAAAAAATACCCGCATTACACAATCCGGATTATGATTTCCCTGATGAAATTACTCCCACAGGTGTAAATATGTTTTTAGAAATTATTAAATCATCACATCATGTATGAAAGTTCAGGCATCGAACTCAACTTTTCTGCATTGAAGAATAATCTTGCTTTTCTTCAAAACTATTTTGGAAAAAGCGTGCAGATTTCTTCTGTTGTTAAAGGAAATGCGTACGGACACGGTATCAATGAATTTGTACCGATGGTTGTCGAATGCGGGGTGCGTCATTTCTCCGTATTCAGCAGTGATGAAGCGATGAAAGTAAAAAATGCAGTGAATGACAGTTGCACGGTGATGATTATGGGATTCGTGGAGAATGACGCGCTCGAATGGGCGATTGCACATGATGTAGAGTTTTTTGTGTTTGATATGAAGCGTCTGAAAAATGCTGTTAAGATTGCTCAGCGATTAAATAAAACTGCACGGATTCATCTTGAAGTTGAAACAGGAATGAATCGCACGGGGTTTACTGAAAATGATTTAAAAGGTTTAGTAACAACGCTCCGGAAAGAATTAAAAAATATAGAATTGAAAGGATTGTGTACGCATTACGCTGGCGCTGAAAATGTTTCCAATCATCAGCGTGTACGAAAACAAATCAACACGTTTGAAAAAATATATCAATATTTCATTGATCATCAATTGACGCCTGAATACAGGCATACCGCCTGTTCCGCTGCATCAGTCATGTTTCCTGAAACACGAATGGAGATGGTGCGCATCGGTATCATGCAATACGGATTATGGTCCAGTCCTGAAACGCAAATGCACTATCTGGATAGCGCTGATAAAAGAAAAGACCCGCTAAAACGAGTCATCACGTGGAAAAGCCGCGTCATGAATATTAAAAAAATCAATCAAGGAGAATATATCGGTTATGGAAACAGTTTTATCGCACACGGGAAAATGAAAATCGCGGTTGTTCCGGTTGGGTATGCACATGGATACAGCCGTTCACTCAGCAACCAGGGCAGAGTCCTCATCAATGAGCAGTTGTGCATGGTAGCAGGTAAAGTGAATATGAATATGCTTATCGTGGATGTATCCGAGTTAGACCAAATACAGATAGGAGATGAAGTAGTGATGATTGGAAATCAGGGAGATTTGTCAGTATCGGTGGCTTCTTTCAGTGATTTTAATAATCGGCTGAATTATGAATTACTGAGTCGGCTGCCGGGTGAAATCCCGAGAAAAATTATCAAATAATGGCGTTCATCAAATTAAACAGACGGAAACTGAAACACAATTTTGAATTTTTAAACACTCTTTTCCGGGAGCGTAAAATCGAGTGGGGAGTTGTTTCAAAATTGCTCTGCGGAAATAAAAAATATCTCCGCGAAATCATTCAGTTGGGTGTGAAAGAAATTCATGATTCGCGCATCAGCAATTTGAAAACCATCAAAACTCTTGCGCCCGAAGTGCAAACCGTTTATATCAAACCACCGGCAAAACGGAGCATTCCAAGGGTCATCCGGTATGCTGATGTAAGTTTTAATACGGAATCATTTACCATCAAATTGTTATCTGATGAAGCGGTCAAACAAAACAAAAGACACAAAATAATCATCATGGTAGAAATGGGTGATTTGCGCGAAGGAGTGATGGGTGACCACCTGATTGACTTTTATGCCAAAATCATTAACCTGCCGAATATCGAAATTGTTGGAATCGGCACCAACCTGAACTGTCTGAGCGGTGTAATGCCCACACAGGATAAACTCATTCAACTTAGTCTATACAAGCAATTGATTGAAGCGAAATTCAATTTGAAAATCCCCTGGGTATCCGGTGGTACTTCTGTGGCGGTACCTTTAATTCTGAAAAACGCGCGACCGATGGCGGTCAACCATTTCAGAGTAGGAGAAGCGCTTTTTTTCGGAAATGATTTGTTTACAGGCAAACAAATTAAGGGCATGAAAAAAGATGTATTTAAGTTATACGCTGAAATTATAGAAATCACTCAGAAACCTGTTGTTCCGACAGGTGAACTGGGCGAAAATGTAGCGGGGAAAAAATTTGAATTTGCCGCGGGTGATGATCTAAGCAAAACATCATTCCGCGCCATCGTGGATATCGGCTTGTTGGATATGCAGCCACAATATCTTCTCCCTGAAGACAAAACTTTGAAAATCGTAGATGCCAGTTCGGATATGCTGGTGATTGACCTCGGTAAATCACATCATCATTACAAAACAGGCGACCTGATATCTTTTAACCTGAAATATATGGGCGCATTGTACCTTTTAAACTCTGATTATATTCAAAAGTTTGTTGAATAAACTGAAATTATTAATCAGACTACGTTCACACTTTTCGTTTCCACTGCCTCCGCATATTCTTTAATCATCGTATCCACGATTTCCTTCACCGGGCGAATAGAATGGACATATTCAATCGAAGGTCCTGCGCACCAAACGGTTTTGTAGGTCGCGCTGAATGCCGCGTTTTCCAATGCTTTCATGCCCTTATAAAAGGTCAGCATCTTGGCGTATTTTTTCAGAGATTTATTTTTATTGAGTAATGATTCTAACCAGTTTTGCTTAGTGCCGATTTCCTGTACATAAGGTGTGTTAATCACGGTGCAGGGTGTGCCGGAGACTTTGGTGGTCATCACGATGTCTTTCGCGCCATAGTCCACGATTGCCTGCTTGTATTCCATCGAAACATCAGCTTCGTTTGAAGCAATGAACGGGCTGCCGATGGATGCGCCACACGCCCCCCATTCCAATTTATCCAGCAACTGACTGCCTGTACCCACACCTCCCGCTGAAATCACCGGGATGTTGCAGGCTTTCACTAACAGGGGTATAAGTTCTGCGGCAGGCAGCGGACCGGCATGACCACCCGCGTCTGCATTCACCGCGATAATCGCATCCGCGCCCATCATTTCCACTTTTTTGGCAAATTTTTCATCCACTACATCGCAAAACACTTTGATGCCTTTCGGCTTGCAGGCGTCAATGACCATCTGCGGACTGCCCAGCGAGGTGATGATGTATTCCACTTTTTTGTCAAGGCAGGTTTGCAACTGTTCCTTCAGCTTGATGTTGGATTTGTTCACGATAAGGTTGATTCCGACAGGACCTTCACAAGCCGAGCGGATTTCATCCAATGCACTCCTGAATTGTTCGTCATTTCGATAATTGAGCGCTGGTATAGCGCCTGTGATTCCGGCTTTAATCGCTTCTATCGTCATCTTGGTGTTTGATACCAAAAACATAGGCGCCATAATAATCGGGTAGCGGATGCCGAGCATCGCGGTAAGCGGGGTTTCGATGGTGTGCATGGAGTTGATTAGAGTTTAATGTTTAAAGTTTGTTAAGTTAACATTACTGGGGGTTTTTCCTTTTTTTTAACTCTTCCACATCTAATTTATCCACGGGACGGTTAAGAACGGTCTTGTTTTCTATAAGGTGATCTATATGAATAACTTTTACATTACTTCCATAAACTTTAGTCTTGACCGAAGCCTCTGATGCCTCGCGATATGTGAAACTACCGGGAATGGAAGATAAAAATTCAATTTTGATTCCGTTTGTTTTAAATCGTAAAAAAGTATTCTCTGGATGAAATACCTCATTTTGTAATTGCGCGATATTAACGCCATATTCCTCAATTGCTCTTAGAAGTTTTAAATAATTTTCATCAGAGGGCTTGAACCAGAAATCTATATCGGAGGTTGTTCTTGTAAAACCATGGAATACAACTGCATATCCACCAATAAGCAGAAAGTCCACTTTATACTTATTCAGCGTTCTAACTACTTTTTTGAATTCGCTTACGTGCTTTTCCATTCTTAATCTTTAATTCATGCCAAATAATGTTTTCATCCTTTGAGGGCGGGATTTGCCCCTTTCTGATTTCCAATGCGATGTCTGCAAGTCTGAATGCAAGCGACAGTCGCTGTTGTGGAGTCATTGAAATATCATCCCTGACTTTTTCATCTGACGACAAAGTCGGATTAAAAAATTCAGCTTTTATTTTTTTCTTCATAGATAAAATTTCTTATGGATTACTGAAAGTAGCCACATCATCAAAAACAAAATAAAGTTAATTGAATTCATGCGCAAATGAATTGTAATTCAACTGTGTCGGCTGTTTAACTTTAAACTTCAAACATTAAATTTTAAAATCATTCACAAACCGCTACCACCGAAATTTCCACATTCACATTTTTGGGTAATGCGGCAACCTGCACGGTTTCACGGGCGGGCGCGGTGGGTTCGTCAAAAAAGCCGCCATACACTTCATTCACAATCGAAAAGTTATTCATGTCCGTCAGGTAAATCGTGGATTTTACGACTGCATTGAAATCCGTTCCAGCAGCTTCGAGGATGGCACCAATGTTTTCCATCACTCGCTGGGTTTCTGCTTTGATGTCACCCGCGACAAGCTCACCGGTATCGGGATGCAGGGGAATTTGCCCGGAAACAAACAGGAAATTACCGGCTTTCACCGCCTGATTGTATGGTCCAATTGGCAAGGGTGCGCGATCGGTGCGGATAATCATCTTATTTTTCATATTCGGTTTAGTATTTTTACATCGAAGTTATGTGCTAAGCTTTGATTTTAAAAATATTGAAAACATATCTGGAAGGTATTTAATTAGATAAAAAGTAATTTAGAAATGTCGTCAACTTTTTTACCAATTAGTATAAATACCAAACAGTATAAAGATTATCACGATTAACCGACTAAAAATCACAGTATAAAAACTCTATGAAAATACTTTCCATAGGCGATAAAACAAGAATGGACGAACTGGCATTGCGGCTGCCCGCCACCGCTGAGGTGAACTACTATTCATTTTGGGAAGTGGTAAAGTCGGACAACTACGAGATGGTGTTCGACCTCAACTTTGATGATTTTCCCCGCAACATGGAATATTTCTCCCGGCTCGAAAATGTGCCGGTGATAGTTTCAGCCGTCAAAAAACGACTGGCGGAAGCCGTGTTTGATTTCGGAGAAGATGTGCGCTGCAAGCTGATTGGCATGAACCTGCTGCCGGGCTTCATCCACCGCGACCTTGCGGAAGTGAGCCTGCCGGGTGACGACAAAGCCGCGCTCGAACAGGTAATGCAGCAACTCGGCTGGCAATACCGCATCGTGGACGACCGCGCAGGCATGGTAACACCCCGCATCGTCTGCATGATTATCAATGAAGCCTGCTATACGCTGCAGGAGGGCACGGCCTCCGTTGCCGACATAGATTTGGCGATGAAGTTGGGAGTCAATTACCCGCATGGTCCGTTTGAGTGGGCTGAAAAAATCGGCATCAAGGATGTGTATGAAACCCTGCTGGCGATTTACAACGACACGCATGATGAGCGCTATCAGATTTGTCCGCTGCTGAAGACGAAATATTTAAAGGGAGAAAGTTTTATCAATCTATCTGCATGACGATTTACACTCCCCAAATCACCCACCGCATCCGCTATACGTTCGACCTTTTTTTCAGGGAGTTGCTTGAAATTCCTTATGAGTTGGTGCAAAACCGTGAGCAGTTTCTTGCCGCGCCCGCGCCTAAAATCAGCTACAACCAAAATCCCATCGGTGATGAGCCGTGTTTTGGAGCGGTGTATCTTTTATTTGAAAAAGGCGTGAAGCTGCATCCGATACAGGTGATGAATTTTGAGGAAACCAAAGCCTTATTCCCGCTGGAACAAGCGGAAAAATATTGTCTGCCCTTCGACCCGTTTGCGGCCGGTTTCTACTTAGTGAGCCGGTATGAAGAGTATCTGCCGCATGTGATTGACCGCTACAACCGTTTTCCGGCTGAAGAAAGCTTCGCTTACAAAAATAATTTCCTGCATGTGCCGGTCGTAAACCGCTATGCAGAAATGATTCAATCAAAATTGAAAAGCCACTTTCCGGAATTGGATTTTCCGAAAAAAAAATTCCGGTTTATCCCCACCTATGACATTGACAGCGCTTATGCCTATCTGAATAAAGGGCTTGTCAGAAACTTTGGCGGATTGATGCGCTCATTGCTGAATCTTGATTTTATGACTTTAAAAAACCGAGTGCAGGTATTAACCAAATTGAAAAAAGACCCCTTTGACGCATATGAATGGCTGCATGATTTTCATGAAAAAAATCGTTTAAATCCGATTTATTTTTTTCTTATTGGCGACTATGATGAGTATGATAAAAACATTTCCATCAACATCGGTGAGTTCAGGGAATTAATCACTTCCATCAGCGACATTGCGGAGGTGGGCATTCACCCGTCTTATGCATCAAACTCAGATTTCAATAAATTGAAAAAAGAAGTGGAAAGCCTCAAGCAGGTGCTCAAACGCGACATCAAAAAAAGCAGGCAGCATTTTCTGAAACTCGAACTGCCAAAAACTTACCGGCAGTTGAATGAGTTGGACATCACGGATGATTACACGATGGGATTTGCGCGGCAACCCGGTTTTCGCGCGGGTATTTGTTCTTCATTTTATTTTTATGATTTGGAAAATGAAAACAAAACTCAGTTGCGCGTTCACCCGTTTGCCATCATGGATGCGACCCTGAATTATTACCACGAGTTGTCGCCCCGTCAATTTCCGGATGCCGTGTATCCCATTATTGATGAAGTTAAAAAAGTGAACGGAACTTTCATATCATTGTGGCACAACAACTCGTTATCGGATGAAAATGAATGGGCGGGTTGGAAAAAAGTTTATGAAGATATGGTGGAATATACCCTGAACGGAACACGATGATTCGATACCTGAAACGGAATGCGATTAATGACGCTCAATGGAACGATTGCGTGCGCCAATCAACCGATGGCTTGCCGTATGGTTACACCTGGTATCTTGACAGTGTTTGCGAACAATGGGACGGCTTGGTAATCGGTGATTATGAAACGGTGTTTCCCGCGGTGTGGCGGCAGCGGTTTTTCGTTCGCTATTTGTATCAGCCCATGTTCACGCAACAGTTGGGCGGTTTTTCAAAAAATCCTCCGGACGAGAATACCCTGAAACTTTTATTGGATGAAATCGCGAACAGATTCAAATTCATTGAAATCAACCTGAACTTCAGGAATCCGGTTCAACACCCGATGTATAAAACTACAAGTCGGACAAATCTATGCCTCAATTTAAAAGATGAGTATGAGGCATTGGCAAAAAATTATTCTGACAATGCAAAAAGAAATCTTTCAAAATCGCAAAAACAAAACCTGTTTGTCAATGAAGAGATTGAAACGGAAACGGTCATTGAATTTTTTAAAACAAACACCGGAACAAAAATTCCCGCGCTGGGAGAATATCACTATGCTCATTTACACAAACTCATTGAAGCGGCAAAGAAGTACGGCATGTGCAGGCTGACGGGAGTCTGGGATAATGACAATTTTTTACATGCAGCCGGATTTTTTCTTGTTGACCAAAATAAAATCATCAACCTGCTGCCCTCCACCGGTGAAGAAGGAAAAGAAATCGGAGCCGGATTTTTATTGATGGATGAAACGATTCGTCATTTTGCGGGCAGGGAGATGACACTTGATTTTGAAGGCTCCATGATTGCAAGCATCGCGAGGTTTTATAAGGGCTTTGGCGCGCAGGAACAAACTTACTGGCACATCAGGCGCAACAATTTGCCGCTCTGGATACGATGGATTAAAAATTAATTATTTTATCTTTCCTGTGAAATGGAAATAACGGTTGAAATACTGCTCATCTTTTCCGCGCTGGCGTTAAGCGGACTCGGCATCATCGGATGTATCGCCCCGGGACTACCCGGACCACCCATCAGCTATGCCGCCATCCTTGTGTATCATTTCGGGAGAGGCAATGTATTCGACACTACTTTTTTAATTGTTTCGCTAATCTTCGTTGTCGCGGTATCGGTGATGGATTATGTGATGCCGGCTTATGCCACCAAAAAATTTGGCGGCACAAATAAAGGTATTTGGGGTGGCATTATCGGGTTAGTGCTTGGCGTTATTTTATTTCCTCCGTGGGGAATCATCCTCGGACCCTTAGTTGGCGCGATTATCGGTGACCTCGTTGCGGGAAAACAATTCGAGAGCGCATTGCGTTCCGGCTTTGGCGCGTTTGTAGGATTTATTGTCGCAACATCGTTAAAGTTGTTTACTTCCATCACGCTCACCGTTTACTTGGTGATTAAAATGATTCAAGTAAATGTGTTCGGGTGATTCTCGAATTTTCTTTTTTTTACCGCAACTATTAACGGAATTACAAAACGAATTCGCGCTGAATAAAAATCAGTTTTTAACGAACCCTAACCTTTGTTCAAGTTCAGATGTAAGCGTGGGAAGATGTTGCCGTTCAATCAAAAAAGAAGTGAGTTCCGCGATTTCGCTGAAAACATAATGTTTGTCAAGCGCGGCACGCAGGTAGTTTTTTCCGCTGCTGCCGCCCGTTCCAACGCGGGTTCCAATCATGCGCTGCACCATGTTGACATGCCGGTAGCGCCAAGTGGACAGCAGTTCGTCAATATCCAGCAGAATGTTCAGCAACTGATAGGGTAATTGCAACAACGGATAATCTCGGTAGAGCATGATGAACAACGCTGAACGGCAGGCTTTGGGTGATAATTTTCTTTTCTCATTTTCATCCCGTTGAAAAAAAACGGAATCAAAAAAGCGAATATTTTCCTTTTCTTCCCGCACTAAACTCTGCTCGTAAGTCTCCCGGTATTCCTTCCAAAAAACATGTTCCATCGGGTTTGAAACCGGTTGGTGCGCATTCCAATTTTCAGGTTGTTCAAAAAAAGGCATTCTCTCCAACCACGCGTTCACTAATTCCAGCAACGATTTTTCTTTTTCAGCCTTTTGAATCAGTTGAATATCCGCTGCCCGCAATTGGGAGATGTAATAGTTACCCGCGTGACGGTCTTCCATTCTCAGACCTAGCATCGCTTCCACAATTTTGAATTGTATGCTTTGAAAACCCGAAGCCGGACGCAGCAAATCTCGGAAGTCTAAAAAATCAAGAGGCGTCATGGTTTCCATCACGTCAATCTGCTTGACGGCAAGAGAGAGAATGGTGGTGACGCGCCTTAAACGATGCACCGCCACCTGCATGGCAGGCGAATTGTCATTAATCGGATTCAGAAAACTGTCGCGCACCCAGGTCATTTCGTGAATGATTTGTTTGAACCAAAGTTCATACGACTGGTGAATGATGATGAACAACATTTCATCATGCGCGGGATGAGCGGTTTTATCGCTCTCCGGTAATTGAGCGCCTAAAATTTTGTCAAGTTGCAGGTAGTCGGCATAATAGATTCCGTCAGGCATGGTCCGAAATTAGGTGATAGAAAAGCGATAGAATCAATGCGCATACAAATCATCCACAGCTTCACTGAATTTTTTCATCACCACATCGCGTTTCACTTTCATGGTGGGCGTCATTTCTCCCGTATCCACCGTCCAATCCACAGGCAGCAGTTTGAATCTTTTCACTTTCTCGACCTGCCCGAAATTTTCATTGAATTTTTCCACTTCATCCTGGATGACTTTCAGCACTTTCTGTTCTTTCACCACTTGTTCATTCGAAGAATAATTCACTCCGTTTTTGCCGCACCAGTCTTTCAAATATTCAAAAGAAGGAACAATCAGCGCTGAAACATATTTCTGATTTTCACCAATCACCATCATCTGTTCGATGAACGGGCTTTCTTTCATCATGTTTTCAATCACCTGTGGAGCTACATATTTTCCTCCGGATGTTTTGAATAATTCTTTTACCCTGCCGGTGATTTTCAGGAATTTTTTACCTTTAAAATCCACCCACGTTCCCTGGTCGCCTGTATGCAGCCAGCCGTCTTTGTCAATCGTTTGGTCGGTCAAATCCTGGCGTTTGTAATAACCGAGCATGACGTTAGGTCCTTTTGCCAGAATTTCCTGCGTCTTCTCGTCAATTTTAATTTCCACATTGTGAATCGGTAGTCCAACCGTACCAAGCCAATATTCGCCTTGCGGAATATTGTTCGCAGTCAATACGGGTGATGATTCCGTTTGTCCGTAACCTTCGCGCACCGCGATTCCTGCCGCGTTAAAAATGCGCGCGATATCTTTCCTCAAGGCAGCCGCCCCTGTCACAATCGCGATGACATTTCCGCCCAAAGCATCTTTCCATTTGCTGAAAATCAGTTTGCGGGCAATCGCCAATTGGAGGTTGTACCAAGCCCCGTTTTCTCCGCGGTCATCATATTTTAATCCGAGGTCAATCGCCCAGAAAAAAAGTTTCCGCTTCACGCCATCCAACTCCATCCCTTTGCCCATAATCCGGTCATATACTTTTTCCAGCAAACGCGGAACGGAGGTGAAGAAATGCGGTTTCACTTCCTGGAGGTTCGCGCCAATTGTTTCAAGACTTTCGGCATAATAAATGGAAGCGCCCACCGCCATGTAGGTGTAAGCTACCATGCGTTCAAAAATATGGCACATCGGCAAAAAACTTAAAACGCGGTGGTCATTCCCAACCGGAATGCTGGGAATCGTTGCGGCAATATTGCTGGTTACGTTCTTGTGAGAGAGCATCACTCCTTTGGGAACGCCTGTGGTGCCGGAAGTGTAAATGATGGTTGCAAGGTCTGTCTCTTTTATTCCCGACATGATTTTTTCAACCGCTGCCTGGTCGCCCCCTTTTCCAAGTTCTAAAAACTCACTCCAGTGTTTTGCTCCCGGCACTTTATCAAACGTGTAAACCTCCTGCAAAGAGGGCACATCTTTTTTAATGTTTTGCAATTTTTTATACAAGCCTTCATCCGAAACAAAAGCGATTTTCACTTCAGCGTCATTCAAAATAAATTTATACTCCCCTTCGCTGATAGTCGGATAAATCGGAACATTGATAGCTCCGGCTTGCATCATGCCGAGATCAATAAAATTCCATTCAGGACGGTTGTTTGAAATCAAAGCAATTTTATCATCCGGATTAATCCCGTATTTGATGAATGCCCTGCTTACCTGGTTAATAATATCCAGCGATTGCTGTGTGCTGTATTTTTTCCATTGTCCGTCAACTTTGGAGGCAAGACAATCTTCTTTGGGAAAATTTTTTAATTGGTACGGCAGAATATCAAATAGACGTGTGTAACTCATACTTTAAGATTTTTTAAAAAAATGAAAAAAACAGGAAGCGGACAAAAATATAAAAGTTTGGCATTAATCCATACATCCTTCCGCACAGAATACCGATTTATTTCGTGTTTCTTATCTTTATGTAGGGATGATTTCCAAAATGGTTTAAATTATCAGACATGAAAAATATTTTACGCTTTTTTGTTTTTTCCAGCCTCCTGCTGCCGGTGCATCAGCTTTTCGCACAGGAAACCTGCGAACTGGTACAAACGCTATTCAACGATTTGAAAGCAATCAAGGGGAATGAAATCAGACCGAATGTATTTGAATGTAAGGAAAATTTTCTTATCAAAGGGTTTGATTCCGGTCACGTCAATATGGTGGAAGATGAAAATATCGTCAGGTGGTCTGTCACCCTGCATTCCAATGAAACCGGCAAACAGGAAGCGGAAAGCCGCTATCTAGAACTGGCTGAGGAACTGTTGAAATGCCCTTACCTGAACGGGTGGAAGGCGACCGAAGATACCAAAGATGCCAAGGGTTATGTCTTTCACATCAATCAAACCATGAATCTGAGAGGACCGCTTAAAGATATCCGGCTTGCCTATCAACGCCTCTCCTTTGAATAGGGGAAATTAGAGTTGGTGCTTACAAACTAAACCGGGATGATGCAATCCCGGTGGGACATGTGAAAGGGACAGGGGACAAGGGATGCTCTCCCAATTTTTTCAATTTAGATATGCATCATATCTTTCTCGTACATTGCCTAATCGAACAACTCTAAGAAATCTCCAACAATTACTTGTCAATCCGAATTGTATAATTCAGACAAAAAAAAGGGGCGAAATATTTTCGCCCCTTTTTAAATTTTTCAGGAAATTTTTTAACTCGTCTGCGCGACAATATTCAAATTCAATCTGATATCATTGCTGATGATTTTATCGCCTACTAAATCCGGGAAAAAGGACTCGGAGCCATACTGAACATTCCATTGTGAACGGTCAATGGTGAAATCAGCCTGGGCATGAATTGAGTTGTCATGAGCATGAACCGATGCGGGAAAGGTAATCTGTTTAGTAATCCCCTTAATGGTCATGTTGCCGGTGATTTGATAAGTATCCGGTTTACCATCAGCAGATGGGCTGACAGAAGTTATCGTGAACGTGGCGGTCGGATAAGTTTCCACTTCAAAAAAATCGGCTGATTTTAAATGCCTGACCAATTTGCCTTCACTTTCCGTGCCGGCAAGGTCATTATTTGCGATGGAGGTCATATCCGCCACAAAAGAACCTCCGGCAATCTGACCGTTGTTCATGGACAAAGTTCCCTGAGACAAACGAAGGGTGCCATTATGTTTTTTAGGAGTCAATTTGTTAGCGCCAAACCAGTTGATGATACTTTGGTCAGTTTGAATATTGTAAGGTGTGCCAGTTTCTGTTGCAGAAGTATTTTCAGCAGCCGGTGCGGGTTCTGTGGCTTCAACTCTTTCGGATGTTGGTTGGTTGTTACAGGAAATCAATAAAGAAAATGGGATTACCATTAGAATAAAGAGATAATTTTTCATTGCTATATATTTTTTGGTTAATAAAGTTTAGTCAACAATCCTAAAGTGAATTAGTTCAGTCTCAGGCGATTAATTTCCGGTGACCGACCCACACAAACCTTTTGTTGATGTATTCAGGGTTGGTGAAACTCGCGTTGCCAGCGGGGTTGCCGCCCGTTACGTGAAAATCGGAGAAAGCCGCGTGTTGATTGACCCAGATAAAACCATGCAGGTTCAGCGACACCGGAGCAAATACGGATTCCATTTCGTCCTGAATTTTTTCAGCGATTTTTTCATCCGTAGTGTAGGCAGCGCAGGTAATCGCGCCATGTTTTGCCGCCATTTCTTTCGCAAGACGAATGGACTCATCCGTATCTTTTGTTTTTACCACGAGGATAATCGGACCGAACAATTCTTTTTCAAAAGCCGATTTGTTACTTGCTTCCACTTCAATAATCGTGGGGGAAGTAACACGCGCGTTCGCAAATTCGGGGTTATCAACCTTCACGGATTCCAGCAACACTTTGCCGAGCGAACCGGAGGATTGCACGCGGTTCCAGGTGGCATCACTTTGAATAGCGCCCAATGTTCCCGCTCCCATCTTGGGATGCGTGGCAAGCCCTTTCACACTGTTTTTCAGTTTTTCCACCACTTCTTCATAAGGCACAACCTGTTCACCGGATTTTACTCCGGTAGCCGGAATGAAAAAATTCTGCGGGGCTGTGCACATTTGACCGGAGTATAAAGACACCGCGAATGAAAGGTTTTGAAAAGTCGCATCAAGATTGGGCGTGGAATCCAGAATCACGGAATTGACACCCGCCTTTTCCGTGAACACGGATTTTCCCTGAGACGTCAGCGACTCCACATATTCGCCAAAAACACTGCTGCCGGTGAAGTCAATAATTTTTACTGCCGGATGTTCCGCTAATTGTTTGGTGATTAACTGGTCGCTGCTGTCCACCGCCAACTGAACGGTGTTCGGGTCATACCCGGCATCTTTCAGCGCCTTTTGAATTTCTGCCACCACAATCGCAATCGGCAATACGGATTTAGGATGTGGTTTTATAATTACGGGGTTGCCGGTAACCAAGCTGGCATAAACACCCGGCACGGTGTTCCAAACGGGGAAAGTCGCGCAACCAATCGCCAGGGAAATACCTTTCGGAACGGGTTTATATACTTTGTCCAATTTCACGCTGCTGTCTTTCCCCATCGGTTTTTCCCAGGTGATTTCACGCGGAAACCGGTTCAGCTCTTCATAGCCGAGCGCCAGCGCTTCGAGGGCGCGGTCATTTGAATGAGGACCGCTTGCCTGGAATGACATAATGAATGACTGCCCGGTGGTATGCTGGGTGGCGTGGGCAATGGCAAAAAATTTATGTTTTACTTTTTCCAATGAATCCACCAGCACATTGGCGCGGTCATCCACGCTCACTTTTTTCCAGGATTGAAACGCCTTCTCCGCGTTGGCAATCAGGGTATCAATCGAAAACTGCGGATATTGGATATTGAGCGGCTCCTGCGTGTAAGGCGAAACTTCCTCACCGGCAAAGCCGGTTGGATTTTGCTGCAACAATCCTTCATACTTTTTTCCTTTTTGATGTTCAAATTCTTCCATGCCGTTTTTTGGCGCGTCTTCACCGTAAGCCTTGGGATGTTCCGGATATGCGGCATAAAATGTTCTTGCATGAATCGCCTTCACGGCATTGTCAATAATGGATTTGTAAGTGTCGGTCAGTGACATATTTTTTGGGGTTTTAATTTTTGAATGGAGGGTAAAAATACAAATTTGTGAAGAAGGTTCAAGCCGGGCGTGAAATTACTTCCTCAAATAGTCGATAGTCCATTGTCCATAGACGATAGTCCACCGACACCGACAGTCCACAGACCACAGTAAACCCATTTGCATTGTCCCCTGTCCCATGCCCCTTGACCCCTGTCCCTTTCTTTGCAAACATTGAGGCGATTGCCCGATGCGGATGCCTGCTTGTGCGCCTCTTGTCCGATTCCCATTTCAATCATAAAATATACAGCTTCTTTTCCTCTTAAAAATTCCATCACAAAAAATATTTTCCTAAAAGTTTGGATTTTTAAAAATGATTACGGACCTTCGATTCATTCTAAGGCAACGAGGCATTTGATCATTTAAAAAAAATCATCCTCATGAAAAAGTTCGTTGCAGTTTTCACAGTGGTTGCCGGTATTTCCGCGACACTGTTCTTTACCCCTTCTAACACCATTCTAATTCACTTTAATTCGTTTTCCGCTGTTGCGGAACCCTGCCCGGGTTCGGAAGCGGAAGTCGCTGATGCTTGCACCAGCGACCCGCTCGCGTCAAGCAGTTTGTCACAAGCGACAGTTCGCTCATTCGAAACCGTCATTGGCGAAAAGGTCACTTTGTGTCATCGCGGCAAAACCATCCGCGTGGACAAGAGTGCGGTAGCGGCTCATCTTGCCCATGGCGACAGCCTGGGTGAGTGTGAGTGACTTTCTCCGGTCTGCACTAAGCCATACGTATAGCAACTTTGGTTATCTGTGATTGCGGATTGATTCCGCAATCTCCTGTGAAAAAAAATC
>JBGTCY010000276.1:0-1852 GCA_041748615.1 Chitinophagales bacterium | reverse complement strand
CCAACCATTGTGAAGTAAGTTATAAATCAAGCAATAATAAAAGATTGCACATTGAACTTGCATTATTAAAAATGTGCTATCTGACTTCCGCGCTGCAATTGACGCAACAATCATTTTCTGCCGAAGGAAAAAAAAACTCCTTCAATGAACAGGCACATGCAATAAGTGTTAAAAAATCTGCCGCGACCACTCAGAAATCAAATGAACCAGTCGCTGAACAACCGGTTTCAAATGTTCGTCAGGCAAATGATTACGCAAGTAAAGTTTCTCCATCAAGCGGAATCGGGATTGTCGCTGAAAAAAATATCCAGCCGGAATATTCGGATAAAATCTTGAATAAATCCGAATCTGAAATCATCAACATCGGAAACGCTCTTTCAAGGAAAGTAAATACCTCCTTGCTCGGTTCAGTCAGTTTATCTGATTTGGACATTGAGGAAGATGAAGATGAATCGTCATTGAAAGAAACTGTATCCGCACCCGTTGTAACAAATCTTCGGGAAAATGAATTACTTGCCGCGTGGGATGATTATGAAAAGTTAACAGAGGCTGAAAAGCGGGTGAGTATTCAATCATTACTCAAGAATAACCGACCGGCTGTGGAAGGCATGGTTGTTACCGTGAATCTGCAAAGCCGGCTGCAAAAAGAATTGTTCGATAATGAACGCATGAGACTGCTGGAATTTCTTGAATCTAAATTGAAAGTGAGCGGTATCAGCCTGATGGCGGTGGTAGATAAAACAAATCCAAATCCGACATTTAAGCCGTTCACCGCGGCAGAAAAACTCAACAAGATGACGCAGGAAAATCCGGCAATTCTCGAATTACAGCGGAAATTGGATTTGAAATTGGAACACTAAGAGTTTCGCTTACATTCATTAAATTTACTCCTCACTTTTTTTACTTTCCAAAAAAATATTATGAAACTATCTGCCCTCCTGCAATTTATCATCCTCGCATGTTCAACATTATTTTTTTCCTGCAAGGAAAAACCGGCTGCCGAGAAAAACACTTTTGAATCCGTTGACAATGACCCGCTCGAGGCACGGATTTACACGCTGAATAACGGATTAAAAGTTTATCTCAGCGTCAACCCGCGTGAGCCGCGCGTGCAAACTTATATCGCGGTGAGAGCCGGTTCCAAACATGACCCGAGTGAAACAACAGGTCTCGCGCACTACTTAGAACACATGCTTTTCAAAGGGACACACAACATCGGCACGCTCAATTGGGAAGCGGAAAAAGTATTGCTTGATTCTATTACCGCTTTGTATGAGTTGCACAAAAACACTGCTGACCCCGAACAGAAAAAAGCCATTTACCAACGCATTGACAGCTTTTCTTATGAGGCTTCAAAGCTGGCTGTTCCGAATGAGTATGATAAAATGATTTCGTCATTAGGCGCGAAAGGCACCAATGCTTACACATCGGTTGAGCAAACCGTTTATGTCAATGACATTCCTTCCAACGAATTGGAAAAATGGCTGATGGTAGAGTCTGAAAGATTCCGGACGCTCGTGTTGCGACTTTTTCACACAGAATTGGAAACCGTTTATGAAGAATTCAACCGCGGACAGGACAATGATGGACGCAAAGCGTGGGATGCTTTTAATGCCGCATTGTTTCCGCAACATCCTTACGGCACACAAACAACTTTGGGTGAAGGCGAGCACCTTAAAAATCCATCCATGGTCAACATCCATAACTATTTCGATACTTATTATGTGCCCAACAATATTGCCATTTGCATTGCCGGAGATATTGACCCGGATAAAACCATCCGTTTGATTGAAAAATATTTTGGCGATTGGGAAAAGAAAGAAGTACCCGCATTCACTTTTCAGCCGCAGCC
>JBGTCY010000275.1:0-9949 GCA_041748615.1 Chitinophagales bacterium | reverse complement strand
CCTTTTAATTGCATTTTGTTCGAGCGGCTCATTGCCACGTTCAAATACGTGAGCAACGCGGGATTTCTGATTTATGTGGCGGATTCGTTCGGCTACCTCGGCAGCGTTGCGACTTTGTTTTACAAAAACTATGGCCAGGCTAATCTGAGCTGGTTGGATTTTTTTATTTACAGCAACTACGCTTTAGCCATCGTTGGCGGCACGTTGATGCTGGGCGCATTATTGTATTTCAAAAATAAAGAAGTGGAGCGTTCATAGACAAATAAATTATTTTTGCCGTGCTCCATGTTCAAATTGCTCATCCGCCCGCTCTTATTTCTGTTGCCTGCCGAAACAGCGCATCATTTCACGCTTGGATTATTGAAAATCATTTTAATGGTGCCCGGAAAGAAAGCGATTTTCCGCTGGCTGTATTGTGTTAACGAAAACCGGCTGAACAAAACAATTTTCGGACTGAATTTTCCTAATCCCGTAGGACTGGCAGCAGGTTTTGATAAAAACGCGGAATACATTGACGAACTTGCGTGTCTCGGTTTCGGCTTTATTGAAATAGGAACGGTAACGCCCCTCCCCCAGCCCGGCAACGAGCAACCGCGCTTGTTTCGCTTGCCCAAAGACAACGCGCTGATTAACCGCATGGGTTTTAATAATGACGGGGCTGAAAAAATCGCGCAAAGACTGAAGCAAAGAAAAAGCAAAATTATAGTCGGGGGCAACATCGGCAAAAACAAACAAACGCCCAATGAAAAAGCTGTGAATGATTATGTAAAATGTTTCGATATTTTATTCGACCATGTGGATTATTTCGTGGTGAATGTCAGCTCGCCCAACACACCCGGATTGCGGGAGTTGCAGGAAAAAGCGCCCTTACTGCACATCCTGAACACACTGCAGCTGCGCAACAACGCGCGACCCGCAAGGAAGCCGGTCTTGCTGAAAATCGCTCCTGACCTATCGCAGGAGCAATTAAATGACATTCTGGAAATCGTGCAAGCAAGCAAGATTGACGGCATCATCGCAACCAACACCACCATCAGCCGCGAGGAGTTAAAGACTGAAAAAACAGCTTTGGAAAAAATCGGTGCGGGCGGCCTGAGCGGAAAACCGGTGAAGGAAAAATCAACTAACGTGCTGCAATACCTTTATGAAAATTCCAACCAACAAATTCCTCTTATCGGTGTGGGTGGAATTTTTTCACCCAAAGACGCTAAAGAAAAAATCGAAGCGGGCGCAGCCTTGTTGCAGGTTTACACGGGGTTCATTTATGAAGGACCGGCATTGGTGAAAAAGATTTGCAATGAACTCCTCCAGAGAGAGAGATGATTCAATTTAGATGTGAAAATCCACTCACCTATCTTCTCATTCTAAAACTAATCACAAATAAAAACTTCACAATTTCGCAGCATGGCTTTCATTGAAGGGTATGGCATTGGTCTGGCGATGGTCATTCTGATAGGTCCTGTTTTTTTTACATTATTGAAAAGCACACTGCAAAACGGCATCGGCAGCGGCATGAGCGTGGCGCTGGGGATTTTTTTCAGCGATGTGCTGTGCGTGGGATTGTGCGCGTTTGGCGCGATTTCTTTCGTCAGAAATCCGGACAATCGCCTGTGGCTGACTGTTGCAGGCGCTATTGTGCTTTTTGCGCTTGGAATGAAGTATGTGATACGTCCCACCATCGCTGCCGGTGAGCAGGTCATACTCCGCACCCGCGATTATCCCGCTTTTTTCGCAAAAGGATTTTTAATTAATTTTTTAAACCCGTTTGTATTCGCCATCTGGATTGGTATTTTCAGCTACGGACGCTCCAAGTTCGACATCAGCTATGACCTTGCCGGTTTCCTTGGTGCTGCCCTGCTCGGCATCCTCACCACCGACACGCTGAAAGTTCTCTTCGCGCATCGCATCAAACGCTTCATCCGTCCCGACTATCTGCTGCCCGTTTACCGGGTGATTGGTGTGATTTTAATTTTGTTTTCATTGCGGTTAGCTTTTTCGATATTTTTTTAATTCGAAATAGAGAAGTATGCGGAAAGATTTGGGGTTGTCCATTGTCCATTAATCGTCCATCATCAATCGTCAATCATAAATTGTCCTCGTCCCGTGTCCCTCCTATAGGGAAAAAATAAGAAACGGGAAACCTGCGCCTGGCGCAAATCTCCCGTTTCCCCTCTGCCCTCTAAGTTTTGATATTTTTATCTGCCTACATAAGCCTGCAACTGGTTGATGCTGCTGGAGAATGTGAAGGCGTCATAAACTAAGTAATACCGTTCCGGGTCCACCACGCTATTGTAAGCCTGCTTCGCCACTTCAACTTTCGTTGATTCAAAAGTGAATACTCCCAACAGTTGTCTGATTTGGCTGGAAGTGAAGTAGTTATTACTCAACGCACCCAACGCGATTTGCTTGCGCACGCTGTCAAACGATTTTGTTTGTATGACTCTCAACAACTGATGAAAATCATCAGGATGCATCGGGTAAATAGAATTTACCGGATTTGAATACATTGGATTGTTGTTATTTGGAAAAATATTCAGACCACAAGAATTACAAGGTTGCCCGTGCAGATGATTGCAGGGAGGCTGCCCGTTCAGGATGCTTGTGAAACTTACTTGCTGCACCGGAACAACCGGTGGAATGTATAATGCCTCATACCTTTCAATCACCAATTGATTAAAACGGTCAATGAACGCGAAAGTGGCATAGCCTGAAAACACTTCGATATTGCCTCTGAAAATCTGTGGCATATTCTGTTGCCATCCGAACGGATGCTGCTGCACCGCGAACACGCGCAAACGATGAACGCCCGGTGTAAGGTTGAAAACATCATGCTGTGAAGCGACCGGGGAGAGTTGCTGGTTATTCAGCGTTACTTTAATCGGTCTGCCGTCAAACATGCGGAGATGAATGGCTGAATGAACTTGGTTCGCAAAAGCGCTGCTCATGACAGCGGCTGTGAACAATACTGAGAGTAAAAGTTTGGATTTCATAATAACCTCCATTTTCGCTTTATGAAATCCAAGATTGTGCCAAAATTTAAACCGGGGACTTTTTTTTATAACCCACAACTTAAGCCGTGGGCTATGGAATAAAACCCAACCCTGACATCAATCATCAAAAAAATAATCGGGAGAATAACTAAATCACATCCCGTGCGCGCTCAAAACACGCTGTCAAACCTGTCTTTTTTCCGTGTGAGTTTGAGGTCTTGCAAAATGTGTGATTTCACATTCAACTGCATGGAGTATCGCTGAAATTCAATGGGATAAGGCACCCAGTCAAACCGCAGTACCCAGCAATGCAAATCGCGGATGACACTAAACGTGGTAAATACAAAATCCAATTCGCTGAGGTCGAATCCGGTGTTCAAATTCATTTTCCATTTCGGGGTAATGTTGGCGTCAAAACCAAAATCAATAGAATTTCGTGAGACATCTAACTTATCCGGTTCACCGGGTCTTCCCTTCACAAAAGCCAGGTTATAACTGAAGTTGATACTCCAGGGAATATTGAAGTCAAAATATAAATCCCTGTCGCGTTCAATCATTTCCAATTCTTCATCTGTAAATGCCGAGCGTGTGGAAGGTGTTGGAGGCGGAGCGCCTGCTGTTCTTTTTGATTGAAAACTGGAGGTGAGGCTGAACTGCGCGGTGGACAGGCGCGTTAGACGACCGCTCTCCTGCACTACAAATGTGTTTATCCGCCTGTTGGTGAGGCTGTCAACCGTGTAGGGGTCCAATAAAAATCGAAAATCAAGAAAGATTCCAGAACCACCGAATGAAGTTCTTCCATTGATATTGATGGGACTGAGCCTGAGCGAATCTGCCGCAAT
Organism: Chitinophagales bacterium; assembly: GCA_041748615.1. GTDB lineage: Bacteria > Bacteroidota > Bacteroidia > Chitinophagales > CAIOSU01 > JBGTCY01. The sequence continues at coordinate 6,117 of JBGTCY010000275.1, read as the reverse complement.
ATTATAAGAGGAGGACAAATTGAGGCTCTCTAAAAGTTTGATTTTCTTTTCATTTTTAATGGTGTCCTTTTTCGAAAAAACTTTCATCTCCAACAGGTTATTCAGATTCACCCCAATGCTGCCCACCTTGCCGCGGGAGGGCTGTCCGTATATTCCGCTCACCGCTTCAAATCGTGAATAGGTTTCTATCGTGCCGGCAGTGTCACTTTGCACATCCCGGTAGTATCCCCAAAATGGAGTTCCGAAATCTGGCGTGTAGTTCACGTTCAGCGTAGGCGTGAAAACATGGCGAATGGCTTTCAGTTTTCCTTTGAAATTGAGTTGCCCGAACAATTTTGTTGCGAGCGAAGCTCCGAAATTGAAGTCGCGCGCGGGATGAAATCCGAAAGTCGTATCAGAAACAACACTACCCACCGCGATATTTTCATCATTGACAAAAGTCGGGTCCCATGTTTTCCTGACGCTCTGAAAATACCAACGCTCCACATAATTGATTCTGGGAGTGAGCGTGAAAAATTTAAACAACTTGAGCGTACTCGAAATCGGCAGATTATGCCTCATGCCATAGCGGGCGTTTCTGAAGGTTTCTTTGGTAAAGAAAACCGAATCAACACCGGAAATAATATTCTGCGTTTCAAAATTGTATCCAAACCCGATATTTTCATACCACTTGCGCTGCGTGCCCGGCTTCTTTGACTTGAAAGGCTGAATACGCGACACCCCGAAACCGATAATCGGCAGTTGAAGATTGATGGCGCCCGTGTTCAGGTTTTGGTCTTGCGCCAATTGAAGACTGAAGTTAAACGGCTTGCCCGCCCATGATTTCGAGTAGTTAATTTTCGAAGCGAAAGCGCTGTTGAGGACTCTTTCCTTATCAACAGAAAAGTTTTTGTCATAGGTGGATGTTCCGAAGTTCACATTCGCGCTGAACCGGCTGTTGAGCGCTTGTTTACTGTCCTGCGTGTGATTCCAGTTGACCCTGAAGTCATTGACGCGACTGAAAGTTGGTGACTCAGGCTCCCCCAGCCTGTTTCTTCCATAATCCAATCTGAGGATGCCGTTATATTTATAGCGCTTCCTGTAATTTGAATTGACTTTAAGCGCCCAACTGCCTTTGGAGTAAAGATCACCCCTTAAAGCCAAATCAAAATAATCACTGATTCCGAAATAATATCCACCGTTGCGCAGAAAAAAACCACGATTTTGTTCTTCACCATATTCGGGTAAAATAATCCCTGAGCGTTGTCCTTTCTTGATTGGAAAGATTGCAAACGGGATGTAAATAGGCAACGGCACATCTTCAATCACCATATTTGCCGGACCCGTTACGATTACTTTGTCAGGCACCATTTTCATTCTGTTCGCTTTGATGTAAAAGTGAGGATGCTCTAAGTTGCAGGTCGTATATTTTGCTTTTCTTCCATACCATTCATTGTATTCATTTCTTTTCACCTGTTCGCCATGCAGATATCCCTCCCCTTCCTGAGTCATCACCTGGTAAACTTTCCCTTTTGAGGTTTTGAAATTATAAGTGAGTTTTTTCGCTTTGTAGAGATTATCTTCCTCTTTGAAATCCGCGAATCCGATCGGGTTTCCTAACGAATCTTTATTTACTTCTGCCGACAGCGTGCCGATTACCCAGTCATATTGAATATAATCGGCTTTCAATTCAATATTTTTATACTTTGCAATAGCTTCTCCGTAGAGATGCACTTTTTTTTCCTCCAAATCATAAATGATGGAGTCGCGCGCGGTATAAGCTACCGATGCGTCCAGCGCGTCTTTAGACACCGGGAGCGAGATGACAATTGAATCGGATTTTGGGAGCGTATCATGAGAGACAGGCAATGAATCAGAAATAATTGCGTTCGGAGGAATAGTATCTTGTGGAAAAAATTGAGGATGTATTAAATGTGATACACAGCTCAATCGTTCCATCCCTGCAACATGAAAGAATGTGCATAAGTAAGTTGTAATTGACAGCAGGACAAAAAGCCTCAAAATAAAATTGGATTAATTTTGGCAGTAAAGTTTAGGCAGATAAATCAAATGTCAAAGCCTAAAAACTCACCAACGTGAAAAACATTGTCCTATTTCTTTGTGTATTTTTTTGGATAACAGCGCCACCTGCGCTTTTCGCGAGTGACGGAAAAACCAACCCGAAAGATAAATACAAAATTAAAACAGTAGTAATTGACCCCGGTCACGGAGGAAAAGACCCGGGTGCGCTTGGCTATTCCACCGCGCGGGAAAAAGACATTGTCTTGAAAGTAGGATTAAAGCTGGGTCAATATCTGAAAGAAAATTTTCCGGATGTGAAGGTGATTTACACGCGAGAAAATGACGTTTTTGTTGAATTGCACGAGCGTGCTAAAATCGCAAATGAAGCGAAAGCCGACTTGTTCATTTCCATTCACTGCAATGCCGCCACATCTAAAGCCGCGTATGGCACTGAAATCTTTGTGCTCGGTCTTCATAAAACGGAAGATAACCTTGCTGTTGCCAAAAGAGAAAACTCGGTTATCCTAATGGAAGATGACTACACCGACCAGTATGACGGCTTTGACCCCAATTCAACAGAAGGATATATTTTGATGCACTTGGTGCAGCGCGCCTACTTAGACCAAAGCATTGAATTCGCCTCATTGGTGGATAATCAATTTGCTTCGCGCGTTCAACGCCACAGCCGGGGAGTTCACCAGGCGGGCTTCATGGTGCTTTCCCGTACCGCCATGCCCAGCGTTTTGGTGGAGTTAGGATTCATTTCCAATAAAAATGAAGAATTGTTTTTGATGTCGGAAGAAGGCGCCAATTACATGGCTTCCGCCATCTTTCGCGCGTTTAAGGATTATAAATCAAAAGTAGAAGCCGGTATCCCTGAAGAAGGAATTGTGAAAAAAAATGAGACGGTTAAAACTGTGGAGCCTGTAAAAAAAGAAGAAACTCCCCAGATAGTTTTCAAAGTGCAATTCCTCACTTCAAAAAATAAATTAGACCAATTAGAGGGACGATACCGCATGATTGACTCGTTTGAAATCGAACCCAGCGGCATGAATTTCTATCGTTATCTCACCGGTAATTTTAAAGACTACCGCGATGCTGTCATGCACCAGCAGGATTTGAAAAACAAAGGCGTGAATGATGCGTTTGTGGTTGCCTATAAAGACGGCAAGCGGATTCCGATTAATGAAGCGATTGGAGTGGTTAAAAATTGAATTCTGGATTTTACGGAGAGTAGTCGAATTTTCGAGAAAAGAGACGTTCCGCCAAGGCGGATAATACCGAATGTTTTACCGTTTCATTATTCTAAAACCTGAGTTGTTTCGGTATTAATTGACCCCATCCTACCTTACCGCTCCACCACAAAAGTTTTTGTAATCCGGGTTCCGAATGTAACCACTTCTAAATGATAAATGCCCGCTGTGAGTTGACGTTGCGGCTGAAGAGTAGCTGAAAAACTATCCGAATAAACTCCGTTGAATTTTTCAGAATAAACTTCTTTTCCCGTCATGTCAAAAATCTGAACATCCACAGCGCTTCCCTGCACGCCAGTCAGATTAATATTGAGCACTTCGCCATTTGTGGGATTAGGATAAACAGAAACCTCAGCATTCACGCGAGGTGCATCCACACGCACAGCAACAGTTTTCGAATAGGAATAGGAATCGTCAAAATCAGTTTGTTTTAAACGGTAGTAGAAAATACCGGGATAAACATCTGCATCGTTCACCTCATAATTGATTTGGATTGAACTGTTTCCGGCACCTTCAATTGTTGCGATAATATCAAAATCTACTCCATTCGTTGAGCGTTCAACATCAAAGTGGCTGTTGTTTATCTCTGTAGCTGTAATCCATGTAACATCCACAGTAGCGTCATTATAGCGCGCATCAAAATGCAATAATTCTATAGGGAGCGCGGAGGGTCCGTCACCGCGACCGATACCAAACTCAGAGAAGTCAGTCAATCCCATTCTCAGCGCGTAGCCGTCTGCAAGCAATCTTCCATCTCCATCTATAAGATTAATCACTCCTCCACCGGTTGTCCAATCCGCTGCCGTCAGTGAGCCTGCAGGACGTTTCAGGATAGCGAAATCATTATCTTCAAGATGCACAAGATTTCCGATGTAGCAGTACATATTGTAAGTTCCATTCGTAGGTTGAACGTCCGGCTCAATGAGCCAAACACCGGTCGGACTCATGGACGCATAACACAATTCCGGGTCACAGACAGCGAGGTCTTCATTATCATGATTCGTCAAAGGAGAAAAGCGGGCATCAATGTAAGTGATACCTTCCAGATTGTTATTGGCGACATCCGCTCTTTGAAAATATGAATTGCCAACAGGAAAAACATAAGTGTCTGTATTCATGGCAAAATATCTTCTCAGGTTGCCATAAACATAACTATTGCTGTTAAAGGAAGCTATCGCGTCCGCATTATTATTCAAAATCACAACAAGGTTTGTATCGGTATTAATGACTCCAACATTCAATTCCAATCTATTCAGAATTGTTAAATCCGATGCAATCAGAATTGCGGAATCCCCTCCAAAAGAATTATTGATTTCCACATTGTAAAAATCACTTCCACCTCCTTCAATGATTTGCTGTTGAGTTCCAGAGAAAGCAACAATCCCATTTCTCGCTACAAAAGTTCCACCATTGTTTGTCCAATGCCCTTCGACATCAATATTGAAATTTGAAGCTGACACATCAAAAGTGACTGCTTCAATATTTACATCTCCCGTTACATTGATATTTCCCAGCAGAGTTTTAGTTCCACCGCCACTTAATATTATATTGTAATAATTTGCTTCTCTCACATTCTGGTCTCCCGCTCTTTCATAATTAAATGTACTTGCTTCGCCCGATGCAAGGAGAGTTCCGACATTCATCGGTTCTGTTGCGACTGACTGAATATAATTCATTTGAGTGTTCGGTCCGCATTGCCAGATTGACGCGCTATTTACACCATTTAACACACCGGTCAGTGTTATCCCTGTTGCATTGGTATTGTTGTAATTTACTGTAGCATCCGCACCAACCCAAACAGGACCTGCAATGTTCATTTCCGCGATACCGGTGATTTCCTGTGTGCTTAAAAAATTAACGGTGCCGGTGCCATTCAGGTTGAATATTCCATCATTGATAATACCGCCATCAAAATTGAAAACTGAATTGTTATTTGTTAATATCGAACCAACCGGTGAAATGGTTACCAATCCTTCAAAAGTATTGACTCCAAGATTATTATTATCCGTAAAAGAACCTTCTATTAAAGTTTCATTACCCACAGTAATATTATGTGAAGCAATATTGAGAGAAACGGTTGTTTGAATTGTAAAATCATTCAGGATGTTGAGTTCTCCCGATGCTGTTTTCACACCGCCTTCCGAGAGCATCAGGTTGTAATATGTTGATTCTTTGATATTTTGAGCATCGTTCCTGCTGTAATGAAAAGTGTTTCCAATTGCAGAAGCAACCAAAACTCCGATATTCATCGGTTGAGTAGTTGCCCCCGGCTGATAGTAAGTCACTGAATTTACTCCATTTATCCATGTAGAACCCGCTACTGTTCCATTTAAAGTCCCATTGAGCGTCACATGCTGTCCGCTTTGATTTGACACCGAGATATTTCCGGAAACAACCACCGCGCTGCCAAAAGAGAATGCTCCCGCGCCAGAGATACTTTGATGATTAGTAGCGAATGTCGCACCGCCTCCATTAAAACTTCCCGCATTCGGATTTTGATTAATTACTCCGTTTTCAAATACTAAACTACCGGCTGTGGTCACTGCGGATGAGTTCCAAGTTGCGGTACTGCTGATTGTAACGGGGTCTCTGAAAGTTTTAGTCCCGTTATTACTGTTTAAAAGCAAATTACGGGCTGCCGATACCGTGGTTGTTCCATTAACTGTAAGTTGCACTCTTCCGATAGTTGCATCAGCAGTCGGGAAAGTCAGATTTCCTACAATTTCTACCACACCGTTTGCTCCACCGTTGATTGTTCCGCCTGAAAGGTTTACATCCTGCAAGGTTGTTGTTCCTGCAAGCGTTCCATCCGCCAGTGTACCTGTGATGGTGGTCATTCCGTTTACTGTCAGGTTAAATCCTG
>JBGTCY010000274.1:0-29760 GCA_041748615.1 Chitinophagales bacterium | reverse complement strand
ATGTGGTGTTTATTTTACCAATCTGAATTGATTGCTGCCCAAGTAGGCAGACTCGGTATAGACATCCACCTTATAAACACCCGCTTTCAGTTCTTCTTCCGGCTCGAAGCGGAAAGTAAGCGTTGAGGCTCCATCTTGTTTAACAGATTGAACGGTGCTGTATTGAATTTCTTTCGAAGCGCCATCAAACATCAGCTTCGTTTTTCCGGTGTTGTCCGTAGTCAGGATGACGCCTTCAGGAGATTTCACTACCATGAACACTTTTTGATCGCCCATGAAAGCCATCGCGCTCAGGTTGTGGTCGAAGGTAACGGTGAGCACGTGCGTCCTGCGTGCGCTGACGGTCAGGCGGTCTTTCTTTTTACGCAGCACCTCCACTCTGAAATTGTTGGCTTTCACCATCGAAGTTTTCAGCTTGTCTTTCAAATCCTGGATTTCGGCTTTCAGCCCGGCATTGGCTTCGGCTAATTTGTGGTTCTCAGACTCTAATAATTGAATCGTGTTTTTCAGCGTCTCCATCTCGGCATTCATGTTTTCGCGAATCTGCTGCAAATCATTGAGCTGCTTTTTGATGTTTTTGTTTTCTTTCCCCATGTTAGCGAGCGCTATCTCTTTCTGGGAAAGTTTACCGGTGGCGTCAGCGAGCAATCCGTCTAATTGTTGATTGCGTTCTTTCATCTTGCCGATGTCGCCTTTGAATCCATCAATATCGCGCATCAGTTGCTCCTTTTCGGAAGCCAATCGCTCGGTAAGCGCTTTTTCATTGTTCAGCAAGTCGGAGAGCGTTTCATTGTTGCTGTAGAAGATGCCCGCAGTTATCATTGATAACAAGAACATGACGGTGGCAGCGCCAGCCAGTACTTTGGGATTTTGCATTTGTGTTTTCATTTTTCATTTTTTTAGGTGAATGAATACCACGCATTATCCAAAAGGTTTGCCAAAATCTATGCAGGAAGGTTTTTAAGGAAATTTAACGAAAGAACGTTTGGTATATCCCGAAGGCATGAATAAAAAAACCATTCGTGTATATACTAAAATAATTTAGAACGGATTTCTATTGCACAGATAATATTTTTACAGTTTTAATCATCACATTAAAATGACAGCAATAAAAATGTATATACCTAATCCTTTCCATATCGCGATTGATCCTATGAAGAAGTTACTGTTAGTCAACTTTGAAAAAGATCCTGATTCGCTTTATGTAGGATTTGAGCCACAGGAATTTGATGACCATGTCAACGGGAAAGGGTATTTAGTCATTGGCTGGCGTGTGGATGGCAGAGTGGATGTCTATCATGAACCGGGTCTAACATTAGATTCCGGAAAGTATGATATTGCCGGCAAGGGATTAGCTAATATGCTTAAGCGGGAAATGCCCGGAGCGTTTTTTGAGGTCAATGACTTTGGCGTACAGGCGTATTTTGTTTTTCAGGATATTCAAAACAGAGACATTCTTATTCGCATCTCCGAAAAAAACCCAAAAAAGCGTAAACCATTCAGCTTGCTTGCTCCAATGGGAGATGCAGCGGAGAACCCATCGGCTATGCCTTTAGTGTTCTTACAAGATTTTTATTTTGTGAGAAAAAGGAATACTGAATTTAAAGTATCTATCCAAAATAAACAGCATCAAACAGATGAATTTCCATTGCTTATGGATTGGACTAAAATGTATTTTTCACGTTACAGTCCCAGACTGCTGGTTGCCACCATTAATCCGGCTTTTAATGGTCCATTGCCTCAGATAGAAACAGTAGTAGGCGCTAAAATAATGCACCGTGAATCTCATGAATTTATATTGGAGTGGAAACAGGAAACGCCATTTATAAAATGTATCATCCGTCATAATAGTATTCAACCTGTAACACTACGCTTTAATGAATCTTTTCCGGATATCAAACGCATGGCTAACAATAGCAGCTTGCGCGGAAATTTTGAAATTGAAGCGCACCCCTCTTCCGGGAAAATTTCCGGGCATTACAAGGTCGAAAAAAAAGATGGGGTGATAAAAATTGTAATGATTCCATCCAAAGGCTGGCAGCCGAAGCCTACCAAGTTGTCGTTGTGGTTTCTCTTTAACGTGGTCAAAATTTTCAAGAAATGGCCTACTACCTATGAATGGACGGCTCATATCCAGGAGAGGGAAGATGGTTTATATATAATGAAGTCGGGGTGGAAAAGAATTAATAAATAGCGCTATTGTCCGGCTAAATGTGCTAAAAATACATTCGTGCATTCGTGGCAATCTATTACTCATCAACTACTCACGTCACTTTCGCCTTTCTGATGTATTTTGAAAAAAGAGATGGGAAAAATCGCTTCAGGTAAACAGCGATGATTTCTTTGCGCGCGATATAGATTTCTTCTTGTCCGCGTTTCATGCCTTCGAGAATTTTATGAGCGACATCAGCCGGTTCGAGACCGCTGGCGATGGCGTCATCCATTTTGTTTTGAGGGATACCTTCCCCGGTCAGCGCGTTTTCGGAAACATGTGTTTTCACGAAGCCGGGGCAGATGATGGACACTTTGATGTCTTCCCGCCACACTTCTGCCCGCAAGCCGTCAAAAAATCCATGCAGCGCGTGCTTCGATGCGGCATATCCCGTCCTTAGTGGTGTGCTGAATTTTCCGGTCAGGCTGGTAATGACTGCAATGTGTCCGGATTTTTGTTGCAACATGTACGGCAGCACGGCAAGCGTCATCGCCACCGTTCCGAGATAGTTCACCTGCATGATTTTTTCATAAACCTCAATGCTCGTATCCTTCGCGTAAGCCCGCTGACTGATGCCCGCGTTATTGAACAACACGTCAATTCTGCCAACCTCATCAAGCACAGTTTTCACACGGTAGCCGATGTTTTTATAATCACCGATGTCAAGCGGAACAATCCTGACCTTTTCCGGAACGGGACAATTCGCTTTCACACGTTCAAGCTCCTCCGCCCTTCTCGCGGAAAGAATGAGCCACGCGCCTTCCTTCGCAAAAGCATAAGCAGTCGCCTCCCCGATTCCCGATGACGCGCCCGTGAGCCAGATGATTTTGTTTTCGTAAGTCATGATTGAGATTGTTGATTATTTTTTTGTTTACTTGCCTCCGCTCGCCTCTGGCGAGTGGAAACTATTACCCGGCATCTTGCCGGTGATTTACTTTTTTAATTTATTTTCAGCCGGAGGCTGAATGATAACGCACACTTGCCAGAGGCGAGCGAGAGCGTAATTATTTTCCATCCAAAAAATCAAGGATAGATTGGTTGACCAATTCAGGATATTCATGTTGTACCCAATGGCTGCAATTCGAAATATATTGAATCCTGAAATTGCCTTTGAAATATTTTTCCATGTCGTAAGTAAGTTCTTTACCGAGCGCCTGGTCATCTTCGCCCCAGATTAGCAAGGTATCAGACTGAATGGGATTGATTTTTCTGCTTTCGGCATTCAATCCTGCACGGAATGCCGCGCGGTAATAATTCAATGCGCCCGTGATTGCACCCGGACGCTGAAAGGCTTTCACATATTCGTCTATATCTTCATTGGTGAAGGCTGACTTATTGTGCGCCCACCCGCGCAACCCGCGTTTGAAAAATGCTTTCAGGTCTTTACCGATGTAGCGCTCCGGCAGTCCGGGAAGCTGGAAGAAAAACATGTACCAGCTTTTTTTCAACTGACTGAAGTTGGAGAAAAAATGTTTCAATAAAATTTGTGGGAGCGGACAATTCAGTACAATCAGTTTGTCCACGCATTCAGGGTAATGTTGCGCCAGCGTCCACGCGATTCCGCCTCCCCAGTCGTGACCGATGATGTGCGCTTTTTTTTCGTTGAGTGAAAAAATCAATTCTTTGATGTCGAGCGCGATGGTTTTGGAAGCATAATGTTTGACGCCTTTAGGTTTGTCGCTTTCATTATACCCGCGCAGATCCACCGCTACGACTTTGTATTTTTTCGCCAATGCGGGAATCTGATTTTTCCAGCCGTACCAAAATTCAGGAAACCCATGTAACAATATCACTAACGGACCTTCACCGGCAGTGACATAATGCAGATTGATACTGTTGACTTTTACAAAATGATGTTGCAATGATTCCATAAGAGGGGGCGGTAATTTGTTGTAAAATAAGAATAACTTTCATTATCTAAAACATCCATTTATTTTCCTTTTGTGAAAATACTCTTTCGTTTTTGCTTCACCATCCTGGCTCACAGCACTTTCATCCTTCTGACGATCCCCGCTTTTATTTACCACATCATCGTCATGATTTTCACTGCCGGAAGAGGAGTTGATTTACTCTATCTCTGCTACCCGATATGGGCAAGAATCTGGGCTTTTCTAAATGGCGTGAAACTCATCATTCGGGGAAAGGAAAACCTGCAAAACAACCAATCGTATATTTTTGTCATCAACCACGGCTCCACGGCTGATATTGTTATTGCAGCGGCAGCGATGACATACCGCTACCGCCCGCTCGGAAAAAAGGAACTGATGGAAATTCCCTTGATGGGATACATGTTTAAAAAATCAGTGGTATTGGTTGACCGCTCCGATGCGGAAAGCCGGAAAAAAAGTTTGGAGCGGATGAAAAACCTCATTCACCAGAATATTTCCGTCCTGATTGCCCCCGAAGGCACCCGCAACCGCACCAAAGAACCGCTGCAACCTTTTAAAGAAGGCGCATTCCGGCTGGCGATTGAATGTCAGTTGCCCATCGTGCCGGTGATGCTGCTCAACACCCGCACACTTTATCCGAATGATAGTTGGCTGATGAACCATTGCCCGCTGAAATGTCATTTTCTGAAACCCATTTCCACCGAAGGACTCACGGAAGCAGATATCTTAATGTTGAAGGAAAAAGTTTTCCGGTTGATGGAGCGATATTATGTGGAACATGATATTCAATATTCAAACAAATCTCAACCGCATTAAAAACTTGAGCAGCAACTCCACCATCAATCCGAACATCGCCCAAAAGGGAAAGTAGTCAATCCTGATGTATCCGAGTACATGCCAGCCCTCTTTGTATTCCCAGGGACATTGTCCGGTGGCAAATTCCAGAAACCAGCCCGTTGCGAATTCCACCATCAGAATGCCAATGGCATAGACGCACATGCGCAGCAATACATTCCAGTTGCCAATAAGTTTCAGAATGGGTGGAAAAGCAATGCCCGCCAGTCCGTAAATCGGGAACATCCACACATAGGAAAATCCTTTCATTTGCACAGACATTTCTCCGTAGATAAATCCTGTGATGGCGGTGAAAAATATTTCCGTTGTCATCCCCACGCATGCCATGGCGCAGAATAAAAAAATGTTTTGTTGTGTGGCGCTCATTCTTCAGTTTGTACTTTTCCGTTTATAATCACTGTGTCTATCAGATTGCTTCCGAAACAATAGGGCAGGTAGGCGAGAGAAGGTATTTTTTTCGTAATCAACACATTCGCTTTTTTTCCTTTTGAAATACTACCAAGTGTATCTTCCACCTGCATTGCAAAGGCGCCATTGATGGTTGCCGCATTCACCGCTTCTTCGGGCGTCATTTTCATTTTGATACAGGCTAATGACAACACGAACGGCAAATTGCCCGAAGGCGATGAGCCGGGATTAAAATCAGATGCCAGCGCGACCGGCAATCCGGCATCCATCAATTTCCGCGCGGGAGCATATTTCAGTCCGAGGAAAAACGCGGTGGTCGGCAATAATGTCGGAATGGTTTGTGAAGACAGCAACGAGTTAATTTCATCCTCTCCGAGATGTTCGAGATGGTCCACCGACAACGCATTATTTTTTACTCCCGCTTGCACACCGCCTGTCAGTCCCAGTTCGTTTGCATGAATTTTCGCCCGTAATCCTGCGACAGTTCCTGCTTGTAATATCAAATCTGTTTCATCGGGTGTAAAAAATCCTTTATCGCAAAACACATCAATAAAATCCGCCAGCCGCTCTTCGCGAATCACCGGCAGCATTTCATCTGTGATAAGCCGCAAATATCCTTTCCTGTCTTTTTTGAATTTTTCCGGAATGGCATGCGCACCCAGAAATGTCGCTTTAATTGTCAGCGGACTGAGGGATTTCAGTTTTTTAATTACGCGTAGCATTTTCAATTCACCCTCCACGGACAATCCGTAACCGCTTTTAATTTCCACCGCTCCCGTTCCGAACAGCGTGATTTCACGCAGACGATTGAGCGCTTGTTCCAGCAATTCCTGCTCTGAAGTTTCCTGTAATTTTTTTGCGGAATTCAAAATGCCCCCGCCCTGCTTCGCGATTTCTTCATAAGACAAGCCCTGAATACGCGCAACGAATTCCCCTTCACGGCTGCCGGCAAACACTAAATGCGTATGCGTGTCACACCAGCACGGCAACACAAATTTTCCTTCGGCATTCATGACAATATCCACGTTTTCAGGACATGTTTCCATCACTCCATAATCTTTCAGCCACTCATCCTCAATCAATAACCAGGCATTTTCCAGGAATGACAACGACTGCATCGCCTTACCTCTAACGGGAGAATTATTATCCTCGCTGCAAACTAATTTTTTAATGTTTTTTATCAGCAATTTCATGCGCTAAAGCTAATGAAGGGTTTTTAAATATTTTGGTTCACGATAACCTTGATGTTTCATGTTGTAAAATATGCCGAAACAACTCAGGTCTTCAAATTTTGAAATGGTAAATCATTCGGCATTAACCGAGAGTACATCTCTTTTCTTCGAAAATTCGACTACTCTCGATATATCATCCTCAATCTCTAAGTGAAGTTATCAAAATAACAACCGCTATTTGAAACCTACCTTGCTCAGATTTTAGACTTTAGATTTTAGATGCATTGAAGTTATATTGAAAATATACTTAATTCTATGCTCAGATACTAAGGCAGCCAAAGTCCTCTGAAAGCGGATTAGCCTCCGGCTGACGAATAGACCCGCGACATCTTGACTCTCGACCAACAATTAAACCAACCCAAGAAAATATCTACGCTGATGATTCAGTAACCCAACTCCCGCCCGTATTTTCTCATCCTTTTACTAACCTTGCATACCGAAACAATTTTATGGAATATAACTTTACGCAAATCGAAAATAACGCCCGCAAGAAGTGGCAGAATTGGAATATCTATAAAACGGAAACCGGCTCCTCCAAGCCGAAATATTACGTGCTTGATATGTTCCCCTACCCTTCCGGTTCAGGGCTGCATGTAGGGCATCCGCTCGGCTACATCGCTTCAGATATTTATTCGCGCTACAAAAAGCATTGCGGCTTCAATGTGCTGCACCCGATGGGATTTGACGCATTTGGATTGCCTGCGGAACAATACGCCATCCAAACGGGCAGACATCCGGCTGACACCACGGAGGAAAACATCAAGCGCTTCAAGGAGCAGCTCGGGATGATGGGGTTCAACTACGATTGGGACAGAGAGGTGAAAACCTGTGCTCCTGAATATTACAAATGGACACAATGGATTTTTCTGCAACTGTTCAAATCATGGTTTAATAAAAAAACGAATAAAGCGGAAAGTATCGAGGAGTTAGTGAAAATTTTTGAAAAGGAAGGAAATGCCAATGTGGAAGCCGCTGGCGACAAGCAGGAAATTTTTTCGGCTGACGACTGGAAAAATTTCAGTGAAAAAGAACAACAGCAGATTTTGATGAACTACCGGCTGGCATTTTTGTCCTATGCGGAAGTGAACTGGTGTCCGGAATTAGGAACGGTGCTGGCGAATGACGAGGTAAAAGATGGACGCTCGGAACGAGGCGGTCACCCGGTAATCAAAAAGAAAATGCGGCAGTGGTTCCTGCGGATTACCGCTTATGCCGAACGCTTATTGAACGACCTCGACACGCTCGAATGGAGCGACAGCATGAAAGAGATGCAACGTAACTGGATTGGTCGCTCGGAAGGCGCAAGTATGAAGTTTAAAGTTCAAGGCTTGGAGTTGGACGTGGAGGTTTATACAACCCGACCGGATACGATTTTCGGAGCAACCTTTATGGTGCTGGCGCCTGAACATGAATTGGTGGAGCAGCTCACCACGCCCGAACAAAAAACAGCCGTTCAAGAATATATTAATTACGTGCAATCCCGCTCGGAACGGGAGCGGCAATCGGAAGTAAAAAAAGTGACGGGTGCGTTTACCGGCTCTTTCGCAATTAATCCTTTCACCAACGAACCGATACCAATCTGGATGAGTGAATACGTGCTGATGGGCTACGGCACAGGCGCAATCATGGCAGTGCCGGCAGATGACGACCGTGACCATGCTTTTGCAACACATTTCAATTTGCCCATTATGGAAGTGATTGACAAAAGCATGTACCCGGGAGCCGGTCGTGAAGACAAGCTGGGCAAAATGCTCAACTCGGATTTTCTGAACGGCATGGAAGTGTTGGATGCGATTGCACACATCAACAACGAAATCGAAAAACGGGGATTGGGAAAACGCAAAGTGAACTACCGCCTCCGTGATGCAATTTTTGGAAGACAGCGCTATTGGGGCGAGCCGATTCCGATTTATTACAAAGACGATATTCCCTATCCGCTTGATGAAAAAGATTTGCCGCTGCTGCTGCCGCAGATGGATGATTTTAAGCCGGGAGCGGATGGAGAGCCGCCATTGGCAAAAGTGAGGGATTGGAAGTATGAACCCACCACCATGCCCGGCTGGGCGGGTAGCTCTTGGTATTTCCTGCGCTACATGGACCCGCGCAACGACAATGCTTTTATCTCCAAAGAAGCCGAACAATACTGGCAGGATGTGGACCTCTATATTGGCGGCACCGAACATGCCGTGGGGCATTTGTTGTATGCCCGCTTCTGGCAGAAGTTTTTATATGACCTCGGGCATGTAAGTAAAATCGAGCCTTTTAAAAGGTTGATTAATCAGGGGATGATACAGGGAGTAAGCTTGATTGCAACAGTTTATTTGATTCCAGAGAATGACGGCAGGGATATCAAGTATTGGATGATACCACCACAACCAAATATGGAAACAAATGGAGCAACATCTGTTGGTGAATTTCATTTTCCTGTCAAGTTTGTAAAATGGGAAAATGGGAAATATTATATAGATAAAGAAGGATTGGAATTAACTAAAAAAGAATTTTCAGAGCGAACTAATTTTTACATGAAAGAAGAAAAAGTGGAGTTAGTTCCACTGGTCGAAAAAATGTCCAAATCCAAACTCAATGTTGTCAACCCCGATGACATCATCAACGAGTATGGCGCGGATACTTTTCGCATGTATGAAATGTTTCTCGGTCCGATTGAGCAGAGTAAGCCGTGGAATACGAATGGGATTGACGGGGTTTCCAAATTCATGAGAAAATTGTGGCGGTTGTTTTATGATGATAACGGCAAGCAGTTATTTAACGATGAGCCTGCCAATGAACAGGAGTTAAAAGTCATTCACAAAACCATTAAAAAAATCCGCGAAGACATCGAGCGGTTTTCATTCAATACGTGCGTGAGCAATTTCATGATTTGCGTGAACGAACTCACTGATTTGAAATGCCACAAAAAAGCGGTACTAAAAGATTTAATCGTCCTGCTTGCGCCATTCGCTCCGCATATCGCGGAAGAAATGTGGGAACAAATGGGTTTTGAAAATTCTGTGACGCTCGCGCCTTATCCCCAGCACAACCCGCAGTTTTTAGTGGAAAGCAAGTTTGAATACCCGATTTCCATTAACGGCAAAGTGCGGGCGAAAATCGAATTTGCATTAGATATTGAAGCATCTAAAGTAGAGCAGGAAGTTTTGGCAAGCGAAACTGTGCAGAAATGGCTCGAAGGCAAACAGCCAAAAAAAGTGGTGTATGTGAAGGGGAGAATAATTAATGTGGTGGTGTAATTTTAATTTATTAATAATATATTATAATAATATGTTTAAAAAAATAACGTCAACATTTTTACTTGGACTATTCTTCGCCCCCACCCTCTTTTCCCAAATCACCCTCGACCAGAATGATTTTCCCGAACCGGGTCAATCCTTTGAAATCATTTCCGGTTTCGGTTTTGACCCAACGATGAACATCAACGACAGCCTCTCCGCGGGCTTTGCCGGTGCGGACGGAGTGTATGATTTCAGCAAGCTCAGTTATTTTTTTACGGACACCGGCAGTGTTCATTATTTAACGCCCGCTGTTACTCCTTCGCCTCAGCATTACCCCACTGCAACGGTTGCCGCATTGGATGATGTGCAAACCAACGGCAGCGATACTTCCATGTACATTTACGCTTATTACAGAAGCACGGCAACAACATTCACCCGGCTGGGTTTTTCCGTGATTGCCGATACTACCGATGTGCTCTATGGAAACCATACAGGAGTTTATGACACTTTCAGGGCGGAAATTTCCCCTTTGGATATCGTGTTGTCCGCGCAATATCAACTCGGCTACACGAACCCGGAAACATATACTTTCGAAGTCATTTTCGGCTCATTGGGCTTTCGCATCACTAATGAGGATGACACCGAAGCCGATGGGTACGGATTGCTGAAAACTCCGCTCGGAGTGTTCGATGTGCTTCGTGTAAAGGAAACCAATTATTTCACGCAGGAAATTCTCGCAAACGGCACGCCCGTGAATGTCAACCGCGATACTTCTTATTATTATTTGTATTACGCGAAAGGTATCGGTCATCCGCTGCTGAAAGTTTTCATGGAACCAAATTGGCAGGAAATCAAAAGTTTTGAGTACGCTGCTGTACAGCCTTCTTGTCCCGGATTCAGCGTTTCTTCGGCAGTTGAAAATGTTTCCTGTCATGGTGAAAATGATGGCAGCGTGAATTTCACAATGACGGGAGGTTATGAACCGTTTTCCTACACGTTCAGCAGTGGCTCTCCGCAGTTAGGTTTTGCAGCCGGCAATTATTCGGTGACGGTGACCGATGCGAATCAATGTACGCAAACTGCTTCCTTCAACATTTCGCAACCGGACGCGCTACAACTGACACTGAGTGCTGAAGGCGCGTATGGCGGAGACAATGGCACAGCTTTAGTTTCCGTTGCCGGTGGCACTGCTCCTTACATTTATTTGTGGGACAATGGAGCAACAACGGATTCCATCACCGGACTTGCACCGGATGATTATACTGTGACTGTGACCGATGATAACGGCTGCGTTGTAACCGGAACCGTTACCGTTTTTGAAATCGTAAATCATATTACTGAAATTAATTCTGTAAAAATGCAGGTCTATCCCAATCCGGCAGAGCAGACGCTGTTTGTCGCTTTTGAAAAACCTCTTCCTGATTTGAATGAAATTTTATTGTTTGACAGCGCTGGAAAACAAATAAAAAAAATCGGGATGGTGAATGAAAATTCATCCGTCATTCAAATTGATGTC
Source organism: Chitinophagales bacterium (assembly GCA_041748615.1). Lineage (GTDB taxonomy): Bacteria > Bacteroidota > Bacteroidia > Chitinophagales > CAIOSU01 > JBGTCY01. The sequence continues at coordinate 18,421 of JBGTCY010000274.1, read as the reverse complement.
AGAGATTTGGGAGCCGGAATGCATTGGCTGAAACTTGTTGGAGAAAATTCAATTTCCGGAAAAGTTTCTTTTTTGATAACAAAATAATTCTTTCAAATACACTGACCTTATAGGTTTTAAAAACCTATAAGGTCTTAAAATAGATTAATAAATATCGTGATTAAAATAATTGAATGTCCGAGAGATGCGATGCAGGGAATCAAAGTATTTATTCCCACCGAGCAGAAAATCGAATATCTGAACGCGCTGCTGAAGGTGGGTTTCCACACGATTGACGCGGGCAGTTTCGTTTCAGCGCGGTATGTGCCGCAAATGGCGGACACGGCAGAGGTGTTGGAAAAAATCAACTGGCGGGAATCTTCCACCAAGTTATCCGTCATCGTTGCGAATGTGCGCGGAGCGATTGAGGCGAGCCGCTTAGAACAAATCACCTATCTCGGTTATCCGTTTTCCATTTCCGAAACTTTTCAGCAGCGCAACACCAACTCCGACATGCAAAAAGCGCTGAAAACGGTTGCTTCCATCCGCGAAGTCGCCCACCGCAAAAACAAGGAATTCGTAGTGTATCTTTCGATGGCGTTCGGCAATCCTTATGGCGACCCGTGGAGCATTGAAATCGCGGAGCAGTGGGTGAGCGAGGTGGACAAATTTGAGGTGCAATGTATTTCACTCTCCGACACGATTGGCGTAGCAAAACCCGATGTCATCACCAATTTTTTCAATCACCTCACCCAAAAATTTCCGCACATTGAATTCGGAGCGCATTTTCACACCACCCCTTCCACATGGCGCGAAAAAGTGGATGCGGCATACCAAAGCGGCTGCAAACGATTCGATGGCGCGCTCAAAGGATACGGAGGCTGCCCCATGGCAAAAGACGAACTCACCGGCAACATGCCCACTGAAAACTTAGTGGCTTATTTTGATGAAATGAATGAAGAAACAGGATTGGACAAAACCAAATTGCAGGAAGCAATGCAATTTGCGGCAAGGGTTTTTCCGGAATGAATAGCCCTGCGCTTTAGCGCGGGGCTTATAGAATAAAACCCAATCCAAACGAGCTTTAGCCGCATAAGTCGGTCAATCGTGATTTTCAATCTATGATTAAAATTTCCTTGCAATTCACATCCCCTCTCAATATCTTACAGGCAACCTTTCCAGCGCTTTTTCCTTCTATCAACTTGTCTAAGCACATCCATATTTTTGTTTTTTTTCATATCAGCAATTAAGAACAACCATTTACAATTCGTTAACTTTACCCGGCTTAAAAGCAAACATTTATGAGTAAAGAAAAAGGCTACAAATGCTCTTTCTGCGGCAGAAACAAGGAAGAAACCAATATTCTGATTGCCGGCATTGAAGGGCATATTTGTGAAAACTGCATCGCGCAGGCGCAGCAAATCATGGACGAAGAGCTTTATCAGCAAAACAAAAAGTTCTTTTTCAACCTTCCAAAAACCATCAAGCCAAAGGAAATTTTCACTTTTCTGAATGAATATGTTATCGGGCAGGATGAAGCAAAAAAATCATTGTCGGTAGCGGTCTATAATCACTACAAGCGACTCAATCAGCGCACCGATGATGATGTGGAAATCGAAAAATCAAATATCCTCGTGGTCGGAGAAACGGGTACAGGCAAAACCCTGCTCGCGCGCTCCATCGCGCGTTTTCTGAACGTGCCGTTTGCCATCGTTGACGCCACCGTTTTTACGGAAGCCGGTTATGTGGGCGAAGATGTGGAAAGCATTCTTTCACGCCTGTTGCAAATCTGCAATTATGACGCGAAACTGGCGGAGAAAGGCATCGTGTATATTGACGAGATTGATAAAATCGCCCGCAAAGGCGACAACCCCTCCATCACGCGCGATGTGTCCGGTGAAGGTGTTCAGCAGGCTTTGCTGAAATTACTCGAAGGCGCGGAAGTGTTCGTGCCCCCGCAGGGTGGCAGAAAACATCCCGAACAAAAACTCATCAAAGTGAACACGCGCAATATACTTTTCATTTGCGGAGGCGCATTTGACGGCATTGACCGCGTCATTCAGCACCGCCTGCAAACCCGCGCCATCGGTTTCAAAACCGACAAAAAAGAAAAGATACAATACGAAAATTATCTTCAATATATCAATCCAAAGGATTTGAAAGCCTATGGTTTGATTCCTGAACTTATCGGCAGGCTGCCCGTGCTGACCTACCTCAATCCATTGGACAAAAAAGCGTTGCGCGCCATTCTCACCGAACCGAAAAACGCGCTCATCCGCCAATATGAAAAGCTGATGCAACTCGAAGGCATCGAACTTACTTTTGAAGAAGACGCCCTCGAATACATCGTGGACATGGCGTTTGAATTCAAATTAGGCGCGCGCGGCTTGCGCTCCATTTGCGAAAGCGTCATGACGGACGCCATGTTCGACTTGCCCTCGCAAAAAGACGTTCGCCACTTTGTCATCACCGCTGAATTTTGCCTCGAACGCATGAGCAAAGAAAAAGTCAACCGCCTCCGCGCGGCTTAATTTTTTTTCGAAAACATCCTTGACAAAGGCCTAAATTCCAAGGTCTGAAATCTAATGTCTGAAATTGAAATAGCGCTTGCGCTGAACGTATCTGCCTTTCTTTGATTTGTAGCGTTGCGCGATGTGAGTTCTTTACCTCCGGGCAAAAAAAAATTCAAGTTCATTTTAACAATGTAAAAACATACAGCACCGAAAATCCGGTCAGGTAAATAATCCCCGCGTAACTCAGTACTTTCATGAAAGTGGAAGGTGCGGCTTCTGCCGGTAAATATTTTTTTCCGACCAATTTGAAATTGACGATGGCAACCAACGGTGCAATCAGAAATGAAATGGTAGTCGCCAAATCCACTAACGATTTCAATTTGCCGCTGAACTGAACAATGATTAAATACGCGCCTGCCGCAACGATGAGCAGGGAGATGCGATACACACCTTTTTCTTTCAGCATTTCCTGCGCTCTTTGTTTCGAAAAAAATAACAACTCGGTGGTTCGTTCCAGCGCGCGGGCATAGCCGTCAAACACACCGATACTCGTTCCAAACATAATGGAAAACGCGGCTCCCGCGATGATGAGATAGCTCCACTGCCCGATGGTGGAAGTGTAAAGGTCAACTACTTTGCTCGCGAAGTCCGCGCTCTTGTCCGGCATCTGAACGGCAGTTCCATACACAATGTAAGCGCCCAGCGTCACAAAACAAATGGACAAAGCGGCTGACACCCAATAGCCGAGATTGAATTCAAAAATGGTTTCTTTCAGCGAAGGTTTGTAGCCACTCTGCCGGATGCGTTCAATCGTCCACAGACTGTTCCAGGTGGAAAGGTCAAGGGCGGTGGGCATCCAACCCATCAGCGCGACCAAAAACGCGATACCCACAGGCGTCCAGATTTCCGGCTTCTGAACCGTATGCCAATCCGCGACAGGACCATTCCACAGGCATACCGCGAAGGCGATGACAGTTGTGACGAGCATCACCGTACCAATCAGTTTGATTAATCCGTCAAGGATGCTAAACCTCCCGCTGACTAAAATAATAATGCAGACAGCAAAAAGCAGGGTTGGCGGAAGCAGTCTGAAACCCGGGAATAAAGTGGTCAATCCGAAAAGATTATCTAAGAAACCTGCCGTCACCGCGCCAACGGCTGCCGTCACAAAAAACATGGAAAGCAGGGTGATGAAAAAATACAGCCACAACATCCATCGCCCGATTCGGTTGTAACCGTCAATGATACTTTCTCCGGTAGCGCTGGCGTAGCGTGAGCCGTATTCGAAAAAAGGAAACTTGAACACATTGGCTGCAATCACCGCCCATAACAACGCGAAGCCGAAATCAGCGCCAGCGCGCGTGGACTGCACCAGATGAGAAACCCCGATTGCCGTAGAAGCGAACAGGATACCCGGTCCCAGCGTTTTCCAAAAGTTTTTTATCCCAAAAGTTTTTTTCATCGAAAAAGGCAGTCCGAATATATCGGATTTTTTGATTGAAATCGCAGATTTTATTTGAAGTTTGCCGGTAATCATTTTTTTTCCGGAAAATACATCAGCATTATTTCGTCAACCTGTATGGAACCCATCATCACCCGCCTCGCTCCTACTCCCAGCGGTTTTTTGCATCAGGGTAATGCCTTCAATTTTTTATACGCCTGGCTCACCGCACGCTCTCAGGATGGAAAAGTTTTTTTGCGGATTGACGATTTGGATGCAACGCGAAGCAGAGAAGAATTTGTGGAAGATATTTTCCAATCATTGCAATGGCTGGGATTAGATTGGGACCTCGGACCATCCGGTTCGCAGGATTTTTATAAGAACTGGTCACAGCAAACAAGAATGGAACAATATGAAAAACTGCTGAATCAACTTGTTGCCCAAGGCAATGTTTTCGCTTGTAATTGTTCCCGGAAAAAATTATCCGACAAAGGTTTTTCTGAATTCTATCCGGGATATTGCATTGATAAAAAATTACCATTGAATATCCCGGACACGGCTTTGCGGATAAAAGTCCCTCCGGAAACCATCGTGCGTTTTACGGATGAAATTGTGGGTGAACAATCATTTCAGCTTGGAAAAAATTCAGGCAGTTTCATTATCAGAAGGCGTGACGGCATCCCCGCTTATCACATCGCTTCATTGGCGGATGATATTCATTTTGGTGTGAATCTGATTGTGCGCGGAGAAGACCTGCTTTCTTCCACCGCATCTCAGCTTTATCTTGCTCAATTAACACGCAACAATACTTTTCCGAATACCCGTTTTCATCATCATCCGTTGATTTTAGATAAAACACAGCACAAACTCTCCAAATCAAAAAGCGCTGACTCCTTGCTTTGGAAACGCGAGAACGGAATGAAACCGGTTCAACTTTTACAAGAATTTGCAACATGGTGCGGCATCAAATTTCCCGCTGAAATTCATCACATCAATGATTTGCTTGCTGTTTGGAATGAAAGAAAGAATTAGTGAGTCAGCTTCGAAAAGTAACTATTTGCCACAAAGGCACGAGGGCACAAAGAAATCACAAAGTTTAGGTGATGGTAATTATTTCTTTGTGAAAACCTAGTGTTTTTGTGTCTTAGTGGCATTTATTTTAGGTTTTGCCTTTTCAGAGGACTCAATTAGTTTTTTTTCCTCGAAGGTAAAGCGCTCACATCGCGCAACGCTACCAATCAAAGAAAGGCATAGACGAACGGAGCAAGCGCCAATTCATATTTTAGATTTTAGACATTAGTAGTTAGAGGCTTTGAACTTGTCAATGTAAAATAATCCTCATTTTTAAATTCAGATTTTCTTACTCGACTTTTACGCGAACGCCTTCGGAATGTGAGGTGAATTCAGGCGCGTACATGCACTGGATGGTGGTGACGCCATTGGAGAAATCTCCGCGTTGCGCAACCCGCAGGGGATATTCGAACACAAAAGTTCCTTTCGGCAAGCGGTCGAAAAAGAAATTGGTGGCGGCATCGCGGGTGGTTTCGTAGTAGCCAAGTCCGCCCTGCCAGCGGTAGCCGGACAGCACATTCACCGGCTCGAATCCTGCCGCGCGCATGTCTTTCATATGCACGAATTCCATGTCGCGGTCAACACGCAGTTCGATGCGCACCTTGATGAGGTCACCCGGCTCGAGTTTGGTTTTGTCCGTGAGTGGCGTGATGACCGGACCTTTGTCGGAAGGTCGTTGCACGAACAATTGTTTTTTAAGTTTCAGCGGAGTTTCGGCTGGCGTGATTTTATCCAACTGCTCGAAGTATTGCCAATACACCGCGCCCCAACCGATTCCTTCTCCGGTTTTTGTCACGCTGATGTCCGCCATGCCGGGTTTGATTTCAGATTTGTCCCACGAGGTTTTGAAATAGCCGGTGCCTGCTTCCACTGCCGCGCCCATTTTTACAGGTTCAATTTTTATTCCACCAATGGTGATGTCCGCAAGTTTTGAATCATCAAGCCATTTTGTACCATCGAGGAGCAGCGCGTAACAGGCGTCAGCAGTGGCTTTGGTGCTGCCCCAGTCTTGTGTTTGTTTTTGTTTGAGCAACCAGATGCGCATTTCATCCACCGATTTTTTATCGTCCATCATTTCTTTGAAAGTTTCAATCAGCAACGCCTGTGTTTCAATGGGCGCTTGGTACCAATAGTAGCCACCGCTGTTGTCACGCCAGTACATGCCGAGTTCTTCGCTGCTCAATGAAGTTTCTTTCAGCGAACGCGCAATCATTTTTGCCGCTTCCGTTTTTCCCTGGCGGAACAGCGCGAGCGCGAGCATCCCCTGCGAATATTTATTGCGCTTCAGCCAGAATTTTTCAGCTTGTCCGAGGTAATATTGAAACGCTTCGGTCTGTTCCTTGTTCATGGTAATCTCCGGAAACATGGTGCGGGTGTAGAGATAATGCGCCTGCATGTAGCCGAGGTTGTCATTTTCCAATGGTGTTTTTATTTTTTTCAATTCGTTATAATCCTCCAGCATGCGCGCGTCAAGATATTTGATTGCGCGTTGCAGCATTTCGCTCGTTTGTGGTTCCTGTTTGATATTCAACACCTGCATTTTGTTCAGCTTGCCGAAACCCGCCACAATGTATTGAGTGATGTAACGATTGTCGGGCATTCCCTTGAACCAGGGCCAGCCGCCATTGGAGGATTGTGACTCGCGGAGCTGTCGCAGCGCGGTTTGTTTTTCCGAAGCCATCCGGTTCAAATCAAAAAGCAGGGCGACTCGTTTTTTTCTTTCCGTTTCGTCTTTCGCGTTGAGCACCCAGGGCGTTTCTTCCAGCAGCAGTGATTTCAACTCCTGGTTTTTTTCGAGATTGGAAACCAACGCTTCCTTACCGATATTTTTCCACGATTCGAAGACCTGTTGAATGCGGGGACTGGAATTGGCGATGCCGCTTGCAATCGTGTTTGCATAAAGACGATTGAAAATCTGCTCAGAACAGTCATAAGGATATTCCATCATATAGGGCAATGCCTGCACCGCGTTCCACGCGGGATTGGAAGTGAATTCAAGCGTGAGTTTGTGGTGCATCAGAGTTTTTGATTTCCCGGACTCGGACAGTTTGTTGAATTTGAAATTTATTGTTTGCCCGCTTCGTACGTTGAGCGGCAGGCTTTCCGTCACCAACATGCGGTTGCTCAAAACGGGTAAAGCGTTTTCCTCGCCATCGGTAAAATTTTCAGCGGCTGCAAGCACCCGGTAAATAATTGCGGAAACACCTTCGGGAATTTTCAGATTCCATGACACAGCAGCGCTTAATCCTTTTTTCGCAGAAAAAGGAATTTCATTTTTTGCGTTTTCAAAAAGCGCGTCCACCGGCTGCATGGTTAAGGCGTCAAATAAGAATAACTGCGCTTTGCCGGATAAGTCTTTTTCCGAGAGATTGTCCACCTTCGCGGAAAAAGTAATGCGGTCGCCCTCGCGGAAAAAGCGGGGCGCGTTGGGAGTTACCATCAACTCTTTTTGGGTCACGGTTTCTTTGGTGATGAAGCCGAGTTTCAAATCCTGCGTGTGCGCAAAACCCATGAATTTCCAGCGGGTGAGCGCTTCCGGCATCGTGAAGGAAAAAATGATATTGCCCGCTTCATCGGTTTTTAAGTGTGGGAAAAAGAAAGCGGTTTCGTTGAGATTGACACGCGGGGAGACGGCAGGCTTTTTTTCTGAAGTCATATCATCCTCTCTTTCCTGTTCAGAAAATTTGAAATCCCTATCCGCTGGAGGTTGGTCATCAGATTTTAATGATTTCGTCATCACTGTTTCTTCCATTATTTCAGCCCGGTCATATACCGCATTTGCAACTACACCACTCCGTAGAACATCATTATCATACCATCCGTAAGTGAACATGTCAAAATGTTTCAGGTAAAACCAATTCAGGCGGTCATACTGCTGCTCTTTGAGTATGTAATTTTTTTTGTTCCAGTTTTCATACCACAAACCGGAAGCATTGATTCTGAATGTGCGGTTGACCTCCCAGTTGAAACCATAATAATAATGTTCATTGTAAATGGAGAAATTCCAGTCGTTGACCGCGAAAGCATCCAATGAAGCGTCATACATTCCTGCAAGCATTTCTGCCGCTGCTTTTTCGCCTTTCGAACCGGAAATCTTTAACTGCCATTCTTCCTGTTGTCCGGGAATCAGCTTGTCGCGGAAAACTGTTGTTTCAATGTTGAGTTGCTTGTTGGTGAAAGGAACACGGATGGTATGAAAGTGACTGAAACTTCTGCCGTTGCGCACAAAAACCAAGCTGACCGCGATATTCCCCCGGTGAATTTCCTCAATGGGAATTTCAATTTGTTTGACTTCATTGTTCAGATTTATCCATTGTTTCGAAACGGATTTTTTGTCGAAAAGAATTTCATACAACACCTTCACATCTTTCGCGGAAGAGCCGATCAGCAGTTTAGCTTTTTCTCCGGGCTGGGCTTCATGGGTGAGCACATGAATCCATGAAAGGGTTTTAAACGGCATCGCTTTCGATGCGGGTTCATACACCGTGAAATATTTTTCCGCTTTCACCTCATTGCCGAAACGGTCTTTGGTGATTAATACCGCCACATACATTCCCGGCTTCCAACTCTGAAGTCCGGTGAGTTGGATTGATTTTTTCTTTTCAGTATCGAAAGCGGATTCATGAATTTTATTTTGCCGTTCCCAATTTTCGTAGCGGTTTTCATTTTCATACATATCCAGCGGAAAATCTTTCATGAAGTCTGAACGTGAAAGCACGAAAGTATCCGGTTCGCCCCACAGGCGAGCGCGCAAAATCCGGTCCGGTGATTTCAGCGGATAAACAGTAATGGTTCCCTGCACATTTTCCGGTTGTCCATTCAGATTATTGACAGTGATTGTCAGCGAATCGGGTTGGTTGGTGAACACCACTTCTTTTACATTGATGCTTGCCTGCAACGCCACATCACCGACACTTACATTGGATTCGCTGCTTTGCGTTTCCCCATTTACGTCCGTCACATCAGCTATCACCGTGTAATTAAATACCGGTGACTGGCTTTTCGGAATAGAAGCATCCGCAATCGCTGAAAAGGAAATACTGAAACTGCCATCCTCTTTTGTTGTGACTACTCCATTGGTAATTTCCATGCTCTCGCGTTGCGGAAAAGGCATCCGCCACGAGTACCACCAAAACGGGAAGGTCGCTTTGCGCACCACACGATACTGCACCTGCGCATTGGAAATATTTGCACCGGCATAACTGACCGCTTTGCCTTCAATGGTGACTACATCATTCAACCGATAACTGCCGGTCACGGGTTGAAAGGTGACTTCAAAGCGCGGACGTTTGTAATCTTCCACTCTGAAATTCTTATACCCGCTGACGGTGCGCAGATGAAAATTTCCATTCAGCAAACCTTGCGGAAGCGCGAAGGTGCCATTGAAGGTGCCGAAGTCATTCGTGACCAATTTTAACTCAGACACTTTCTGATAATTCACATCCAACAATTCCACAGTAACCGTGAAATTTTTTTTCAATTCATTTTTCTCCCCGTCTGTTTGCAACGTCAATCCCTTGAAATACACCGTTTGCCCGGGTCTGTAAATGGCGCGGTCTAAAAAAAAGAAAGTTTTTGTTTGCCATTCTTTACTACCAGCGGATGACTCGCGGTAGAGATAATAGGTACCGGTTTCAAACAGCACATCATCCTTCAGTGATAATTCAATCTTGACATTTTCATATTTGCCGGAAGGCGTAACGGAAAAAAATCCGTCTTTATCGGTTTTATATTTCCCTCTTTTTTCATAGACATATTTGCGGGTATTGGAATCATACCGTTGCGCGAAAGCCTGTGCATCCACATTTTTCAGGGGTGCACCGGTTGTCCTGTCAAAGACATGAATATGAATCGAATTATCCGAATGCCGCCTGCTCATCATGCCGAGATTGGAAATTGTTGTTGCGGCTTCCGCTACAGCGCCTTCCTCGATGGATAAACCGGAACCGGACGCAACGAGGATATAATATCTTCCGAATGGCAATGCCGGAATTTTAATTTCAGCGGAGCGCTGATGATAATCTTTCGCATCGGGCAAAACCTGGTTCCAGCTTTGAACCGGATTTTTACCAATCAAAAAATTGATGCGTTGTTTCCAATCCATGCCCTCTAAATCATTTTCTTCATCTTTAGAAACTTTGACCGCGCGCAGCCATACTTCATTGATATTTTGATATTGCAGCAATCCGCGAAAAGGAATCCCCTGCACATTCACTTCTTCTAATTGCAGAGTGAATGATTTCTCTTCAATCTGCCCGAGCAACGCGCCACAGTTGTTTGCGCCTATTGTATTCGGATAGCGCTGAAGCACCGCCTGGCATTTTTGATGCGCTTCCTTTTTCAGCCAGCGATATTGAGGCGCGCTGTCGCGCTGATATTTACTGCCTTGTTTAAAAAGATGCTGTGCGATGGCATAACCCACCCTCGAAGCGAAAGTGTCAGCCTGAAATTGTGTTTCAAGTTTTTGAAGCGCGTGTAAATAAAGACTGTCTTTCAACTCATGCGTAGCATGTTGATGCACAAATTTCAATCGCAACAAATCATTGTCAGCCAATGGTAAAAGTTGATTGTGTTGTTGATGAAAAGCCAGCAAGCGCTGAAAAATCAACAGGGTTTGATAATGGAATGACGCTGTGTCTTTTGTATTGAATTTCAGCGTTGCAAATTTTTCAGCGCTTTCAAACAAAGCCGAAGCATCAAGATTAAAACGGTAAGCAGGTTGTGTTAATCCTGATTCGCTATTCATGTAAAACTCCAGGGCGCGATGGGCAAGAAAATCGAAGAGTGTCGGTCGGAAGTTTTTTGATGCATTCCCTTTGATGAGAATGGAATCGAAAACAGAAAGTGAAGTGCGCTGAAGACTGTCCGCTTTTTGCAGGGAAGTAAAATAGAGTTCTGATGTTTTACTGACAAACTTTGCCGCGTCCCAGGTTTTGATGTCATTCGGAATAAACTCTGATGTTTCCGTGCGACTTAGTATTCGATAGCGATTATCCTGGTAATAGCGCCAATAAGTTTGAGCGAGCAGAGACTGAATGACCGGTTTAGTTGGAAATGGATATTTCGGCAATTCCGCTTCAATCGCCAGGATACTTTTCACCTGTGCTTCTTCTTCATAGGTGTATTCACTGCCCATTTTGTGAATGAGCGCTTTAATGATTTGCGCGTGATTTTTTTCTTTCATCGCACGCGCGTAAAGATTGTTGACGATTTCGAGCGCGGATTTTGGCAATCCTTTGTTCATCAAAGAGTCCACCTGCTTCCAATCCCGGTCATAAGGATTGCCGATGTCATAATTGATGGGCGTTAAAGGCTTTGGGTCGTCCTGTTGAATGAGTGTGATTGCAATCGCGATTCCGGTTACAAGCAGGAGCGCGGGAATAAGAACTCGTTTCATAAAATGAGGTTGGGTAAAAAAAATTCGATGATTCACAGCATGAATAATGCCCGAAAGATGCGGAAAATAAAATAATCCACATAAAGTCATTCATGAGTTTACTGAAGTTGTCAAAATAACATCAGCAATTTGAAGCCTGAATTATTAGATTTTAGACAATAGATATTAGATGCATTCTAACATCTAAAATCTAACATCTGTTAACATGTTGCACGTATTAGGGATATATTTTTGACAACATCACTAAGGAAAACTTACTCCCTCCCCACATTCCATTTCAAAAAAGAAAACATCACCACATCAAAAATAAAATGCGCAATCATCGCGGCATAAATTCCATAGAGTTCAAATAAGTAGCCCAAACCGGAACTTATCAGCACCATGAAAATGCCGTATAAAGTAATCGGCAGGTTAAAAGGATTCAAATATCCATGCAGAAAAATAAATAAAACTGATGTCCACCAGATGCCGATATGCGGCTGAATGGCGCCCCGGAATAAGATTTCCTCCCCGACTCCCGCACAGAATGAATAAAAAATGACATGTACAAAAGTGGGATTCAGCGAAGCAATTAACCCCGTAAAATAAATTCGGGACGCTTTGAACCAGTAACTTTTCACCAACACCAATGCCGCCAAAGCGGCTACAATTCCAAACATGACTCCACGAATTATTTGAATCGGAAGTGGAACACCCCTGCTGAAAAATTCAACCGCATTTTTATCCTGAAAAAAATAAATACCGGCTAACCCTAACGCGCTGAATCCAAATAATGTCAGCAGGCTAAGAAAAAAAAGTGTCCTTCTGTTCAGCGCCAATCGTGATGTGGTTGTGGAGGTGTAGCGGTAAAAATAAACATTCGGAGCGTGTTAACTTCGTTGCACTTTTCGAGGGACGAGGGACGAGGGACGAGGGACGAGGGACGAGGGACGAGGGACGAGGGACGACATCGAAATTCAGCTAAACAATGTTTTCGCAAAACTGTAATCATTCATACACCGACTTCAAATATTCATCTTTCAAAAAAAATACTGAACATGTCTGACTCCAACCAACCCCGCACCGAAATCAGCGCGCTGGGAGAATTCGGTTTGATTAAAGTATTAACAAGCCGTTTTAAAAACATCAACGCATCTACTATCCGCAGCATAGGTGATGACGCGGCTGTGATTGACACCGGCAATCAATTCACATTAGTCACCACCGACCTGCTGGTGGAGGGAGTTCATTTCGACCTCATGTACTGCCCGATGAAACATTTGGGTTACAAAGCGATTGTTGTCAACCTGTCTGACATTTACGCGATGAATGGAACACCAAAACAAGTAACGGTTTCCATTGCTATCTCCAACCGCTTTTCTGTGGAAGCGCTGGAAGAATTCTATGTAGGGATGCGCTATGCCTGTGAACAATATGGCGTTGACCTTGTGGGGGGTGACACCAGTTCATCCAATAAAGGATTTGTAATCAGTGTCACCGCGATTGGTGAAGTGGAAAAAGAAAAAGTCGTGTATCGCAACACCGCGCGGGAAGGAGATTTACTGTGTGTATCGGGCGACCTTGGTGGCGCTTATCTCGGCTTGCAATTATTGGAACGTGAAAAACAGATTTTTTTAGAAAATTCGGAGATTCAGCCTGACCTTGAAAATCAGCAATACCTCATTGGCAGACAACTGAAACCCGAAGCGCGGAAAGACATCATTGAGCTTTTCCTTGAAAAAAGTATATTGCCGACTTCCATGATTGATGTTTCTGACGGATTATCATCCGACCTGTTACACATTTGCACGCAGTCAAATGTCGGCTGCCGGTTGTATGAAGCTGATATTCCGCTTAGCCCTGAAACCAACGAACAGGCTTTGAAATTCCAACTTGACCCAACCACCTGCGCGCTGAGCGGAGGTGAAGATTATGAATTGCTGTTCACGATTAAAAAAGAAGACAGGGCAAAATTTGACAACGAGTGGGACATCACCGTGATTGGCGATATGGTGAAAAAAGACCAGGGCATCAAACTGCTTTCGAAAGGCGGCAACCTGCATGACATCACCGCGCAGGGCTGGGATGCGTTGCGAAAAGTGATGGGGTAGAAACTATCCCGTCACTTTCTCCCCGTTCTTCAATTCCACTTTCAGATTTTGAAGCATGTCTTCCGTCATTTTTTTCAAATCATATTCGGGCTTCCAGCCCCAATCCTCGCGGGCAGCGCTGTCGTTTATACTTTGGGGCCAGGAATCCGCGATTTGCTGGCGAAAATCAGACTGATAGGTGATGTTGAATTGCGGCAAATGCTGACGGATGGAGTCAGCCAATTCTGCGGGAGAAAAACTGATGGCGCTCAGATTATAACTCGAACGCACTTTAATTTTTTCCGCATCGGCATTCATCAGTTCGATAGTCGCGCGCAAAGCGTCCGGCATATACATCATCGGCAGATAAGTGTTTTCGGAAAGAAAACATTGATACGCGTTCTTTTTGATGGCTTGAAAAAAAATATCCACCGCATAGTCAGTCGTACCGCCACCGGGAGGCGTTTTGTAACTAATCAATCCCGGATAACGGAGACTGCGGACATCCACCCCGAATTTTTTAAAATAATATTCGCACCAACGCTCGCCCGCCAGTTTGCTGATTCCGTAAGCGGTGGTGGGGTCGGTTATCGTGTTTTGCGGAGTGTTTTTGCGAGGTGTGGTCGGACCAAATACCGCGATGGAACTGGGCCAAAAAATCCGTTGAACAGTTCCTTCCCTGGCGATTTCCAAAAGATTGAACAAACTCTCCATATTCAATCGCCACGCAAAATGCGGATTATCCTCCGCGCGGGCGGAAAGGATGGCGGCAAGCAGATAAACCTGTGTCACTTCATATTTGTTGAGAATAATTTTCAACCGCTCCGTATCCAGCACATTCAAATGCTCATAAATACCATCATGATGTTTGAGCGTGCGCCTGTCCACAATGTCAGCCGCGATGACATGCTTTTCACCATAAACTTTTTTCAACTCAATGGTCAATTCGGAACCGATTTGTCCCAATGCACCAATAACAAGGATGTTTTCTTTTTTCATGAAATTTTTTTCAGGTGAAAATTATAGAAAAATTAAAGGGAATAAAAAACCGGGAAAGTGATGCTGTTAAAATTAATATTCAAAGTGAAAAGTGCATTCCCCAGTTGTCTAATATCTAAAAATATAAAGTGGAGATGTTATACTGACAACATTAATAATGCCACTCATCTATTTTCTTCAACTGCCATCCACATGATATTTTTTCAATAACCATCTGCCGAATTTTTTAATAAAGGGTAACATCAGGATTGAAATCGTCACATTGAAAATCAGATGCGCAAAAGCGATTTGAAATCCTGTTGATTCAGTCATCATTCGGACAAGCCCGCCTAACTGGTGTATAAACGGAAACATCAACACAATACCGATTAAGTTGAAAAAGAAATTGGCGCGGGCGGCAAGTTTGGCGTAAGCATTCATTTGTGCCGAGGCGATTAGCGCGGTTGTAGTTGTTCCGAGATTCGAACCGATGATGATGGCAATCGCGCCTTCCGTTGTCAGAATTCCCTGCTCCGCCATAATGATGGATAGTCCGGTGGTGACTGAACTCGATTGCACCAATGCCGTAATTAAAATACCGACAATTATTCCGATGAAATTATTATCCGTCATGGCGAGAATATCAAAAACCCGCTGGTCATTCTTCAACGGCTCCATTGCCTGGCTGATTAATTCGAGACTGAACAAAATCAACCCAAAATAAAAAACGGATTTTCCGGCAAGATGAATTTTCCAGGGAATCATACTGAGTATCGTTCCCAGCACAATGAAAAAGGGCGCGATTTGTCCGATTTTAAAAGTCACTAACCAAGCGGTGGAGGTGGTGCCGACATTTGCGCCCAGCAAAACGGCAAGACTGTTGGTGAATGGAATCACCCCGGCATCAACCAGCGCCACCGTGATGGAGGACACTGCGCTGCTGGATTGAATGATGGCAGTCAACACTCCGCCTAAAAGAAATCCGCCAATGGATACTTGTGTCACTTTGGCGAGTAAAGTCTTTAGATGGTCGGAAGCGATGTCTTTTAATTCTTGGCTAAAACCTTTCAGTCCATAGAGAAACAAAGAGATGGTTGCAACAATCGCGATGATGGTTTGAAAGGTGGACATGTGGAATATTGTTGAGATTCTTCGGGGTAAAATTCAACAACTATTTCTAATAAACCGGTGGTTTTGAAAATCTTTCATCCGAAATGAAAGTAAAATCTGTGAGTGTTTTCAGAAAGGTGAGCAGCTGTTCCTTTTCAGTTTTGCTGAGTTGAATTCCATTGACAAGCAGCGCATCCAAATTTTCGCTGACTGCCGGTTGCGCATAGCGTTCGAGTGCTTCATCGAGTGATGAAAGACTGCCGTCATGCAAATAAGGCGCGGTCAACTCAATATTTCGCAGTGAAGGCACTTTGAATTTTGCGCTATCCTCACGTAATGCTGTGATGCGCATTCTGCCAGGGTCGTTTGAATGAATTGCCAAGCCATTGTTGCGATATGAAAAATCTGTCATCAGCGGCTCAGCGTGACAAGCCGAACAATGCTGTTTAAAAAGCTGATAGCCAGAAAATTCATCTGAAGTAAATTTCTTTTTTCCAGTGACAAAATCATCATACCTGCTGTTCGCTGAAATCATGCCGCCCATGAATTGCGCCAGAGCAAGCAGGAAAAGTCTGTCATTAATTTCATCCCGATTAAAAACCGTTTTAAACAATGTTGGATATTCCGGATGCTGATTCAGTTTTTCCAGCACGCGTGTCAATGATTCATTCATCTCCAAAAAGTCGGTAATTGGTGCAATGGGCATCACTTCAAGGTGATTGATACCCCCATCATACATGAAAGCCGGGGACCACGCGAGATTGAACAAGGCAGGCGAATTGCGCAAACCGATTTCCCCGTTCACACCCGTGCTCAACACCTTTGGAAAATCACTAAAAGCGTATTGCTGATGATGGCAACTCCCGCAGGAAATTGAACTATCCTTTGATAATATCGGGTCAAAAAATAACCTCCTGCCCAACTCAAATCCTGCTTCCGAAAACGGGTTGTTTTCAAAATTGTAAATTGGATTCGGAAAATGAGCAGGAGGTTGAAAACCTTTGTTGATTTCATTCGGTTCTTTTCCGCAGCCGAAAATCAGGAACATACACCATCCTGTAAAAAACGCTCTCCCGAGTTTTCGCTGCATCTCAAAATCACGGGCAGTTCTAAAAATTGTATTTTTTATTGCATCATCCCATCCCTCTCCTTTCGGAGAGGGTGAGCAAGGCAGAATTTTTAGAATTGCCCTCACGGTTAGTTGTGAATATGGTCAAACACAATCGCCCCCTGAAAATTATCAGCCATCGTGAGTGCGTTTGCACCGGGCATGTGAATCGTATGATAATCATTGAGCGACAAACCGCCATGCCAGAATCGCGCAGCATTCACTTTCATGTGAATCTCCGACTGATGGTCTTCTTTGATGCGTAATTGTGAATTGAAGAAATCAACATTGTTGGTTCGAATGGCATTGTTAGCGCCTGAAAATCCACCGATGTGATAAAACCAGTCACCGGGAGCAGGCGCATCGGGTGAGTTGCCCTCCGCCTTAATGAAAATGTATCCGGTGCTCCAACTCCAAAACAAATTGTTTGAAGGACTAAGAGCGCCTTCCTGCGCTCCGGAAACATTGCGGGTGCTGTCCACGCCAATCGTGTAGCGAAAACCGGTGTAATTCCCTGTCGGCACATTCTCCAATTTTATTTTGGATGCCGCGCTGGTGACTGCATCAACAATGTAGTAGCTCTCCGGCTGTACCCATTCCGTTCCGTTTTCATTAACCAAAACAATGTTTGAAACATAATATTTCAAGGTTGTGAACGTCATTTTCTCACCCGTTGACGGATGAGTCATTTCCGTATTGAGTGAAAACGGACCAAAAGCCGGTCCCCATTTGTGCTCAAATTCAATTTGCAAAGTGCCGAAATGGTCGTGGTCATCATCCTCCTTATCACAACCGGAAAAAATAAAGATTGCCGCGATGAAAAACGCGCTAAGTATTTGATTGGTAATTTTCATTTGATGTAAAATTTAATTGGTTTAAAAAAAATGCAGCATCATCCAGAAATAAATTCTTTGACGGATGAATAAAAATTAAAAAAAAGAAATTTAAGTGGGGAGTTGAAGAAACGCTTCGTTTCAATTCAGGAGCGGGGAGGCTGAAAAGGTGTGAAATAAAATCCGGGTAATTCTTCGCCATTGAAAGCTGAAAAACTAATATCAGCATCCAACATTTTTTCATCAAATTGATTGAATAAATCAGAAGCAAAGAGAATCTTCAGTTCATGCGATAATTTCAACTGAATAGGAATTTCATGATTGTCATTTGATCCATCCACAATTTGTAATTCTTTTGCCAAACGGCATTTTCCGTTACAATTCATTTCCGGTGTTTCCTTGTTTTCACAGAGATACACCGCATAATAATCTTTGTTAAACTCATAACGGACAATCATTGCTGTTTTCATCAGCAATGATGCGTTGACCAGCAAAGCAATAAGAATGAATGTAATTTTCTTCAACTTATTTTTTTTACGCAGGCAATTTACGAGATTTTCATTTTGAATTTGGTGACATAAGTTTTATAGATACCCAATAGTCGTTTCTAATGGAAGTCTTAAAAAGCCCTGTAAAGGCGACCTTTTGGTAGAAAATACGGTCGCAAAAGAATTCTCTCTTCCTCATTGTATTGATGACCTTCCCCATCAGAAATATCATCCCAATGTAAAAAATGAAATGAAATATATGAAAATCAGCATGACTGCGTTATTGAATTCAATGTCTTGTCCTGAAATACGTTGACCATTTGTGATTAATTAAATGGTTAGGTTTTTTAAGTTTTTTCTTGCCCTAAAAATGAAGTTTTAAAAGAGTGGGGACGAAGCCCCACTTCATTTTCAGTGCATTCCTGGTTTTGGCA
>JBGTCY010000273.1:0-28218 GCA_041748615.1 Chitinophagales bacterium | reverse complement strand
GGTAAAACGGATTTGCGGCAACTCATCCGATTGGTGTATCATGCTCAGGGCGTTGTAACTCCGGTAAGTCTTTTGATGCACTTGGCGGCTGCGGTAGAAACTAAAAAGCGAATGCCGAAACAGCGTCCTTGCGTAGTGATTGCAGGAGGACGCGAACCCGTGCAATGGGAAGCCTATTCGAGTCACCAGTTTATTCATACCATCGGAGCATTGCCCTGCTGCGAAACGGGCGGCTGCTGGAAATCGCGTGTGAAGCCATTGCACGATGGAAATGAGAATGACAAGCCCGATAAAATCTGCGTTGACGTGGTTGGAGATTTGCCACGCTGCATGGATATGATAACGGCAGATGAAGTCATCCGGAGAATTGAATGGTATTTTCACAATAAGCATGTAAGATTACTTTCAGAGAACACCCAAAAATCACAGTCCATGCGATTTAAGTTTAAACTCAGGCTGAATAAGCCCACTAAAAATCATGATGTTTCGACTGTTCCGCCAACTGCAAACATCAAACCTATTCATAACAAAGAACCTGAAATCACCATATATTCGGCAAATGAAATGTCCGAGCGGTTTATCCGCGATATTGAAGATTATCCAGGCAATTACGAAGGCAGGGGAATTGTTATTTGCGGTGGAGGCGTTCGGCTTTTTACAAGCGCATGGGTGTGCATTAACATGCTGCGAAAGTTGGGATGCTCATTACCCATCCAGTTGTGGCATCTTGGTACAAAGGAAATTGATGGATTGATGAAATCTATCGTTAAGCCGCTGGTTGTGGAGTGCGTTGACGCGCTCGAACTTAGAAAAACCATTCCGGCAAGAACATTGAACGGGTGGGAGTTGAAAGCGTATTCGCTTTTACACAATCCTTTCAAAGAGGTGCTGCTACTTGATGCAGATAATGTGCCTGTGGTGAATCCTGAATTTTTATTTGAACGGGAAGAATATAAATCCAACGGAGCGGTTTTCTGGCCTGACATCGGCAGATTGGGAAGCGAGCGGGCAATTTGGAATATAAGCGGTGTGCATTACAGGGATGAGCCGGAGTTTGAATCGGGACAAATTCTTGTGAATAAAGAAACATGCTGGAAGGCGTTGAATTTAGCGATGTGGTATAATGAGCATTCGGATTTTTATTACAAGCATATTCATGGCGATAAAGAAACCTTTCATCTGGCGTTCCGCAGAGTTGGAATAAACTATTCAATGATTCCGCATCCGGTTATTTTAAAATCGGGAACGCTTTACCAGCACGATTTCACCGGTAAAATAATTTTTCAGCATCGTAATGGTCCCAAATGGAACTACGATGATAACGCGAAACTTCCCGGCTTCAAATATCAAAAAGAGTGCTTTTCCTTTATCAGGGAATTAAGGGAACTTTGGGACGGCACAATAGGAAAAGATTTCACGAACAGCCCCGTAAAAATAAAGCATACCGCAGAGACGCTCACTTCAAAAACATATCAATATATCCGTGTTGGATTTGATAAAAGACCAATGACATTTTTACCCAACGGTAAAATCAATATAGGTAAAGCGGGCTGCGAGCAGTTGTGGGATGTGCGCGAAGAAAACGGAGGCGTGCATCTTGAAATATCCTCTGAAAATGCAAAGACGTGCATTCTCACTATGGACGATGATAAAATCTGGCGCGGCAAGTGGCTTGTCCACGAGCAAATGCCCGTAGAATTAGCTCCTATGAAGTGAGAGAAGTTATCTTGCCGCTGCAACATGCAGCCTGCTGCGCAGCAGCCGGATATGCCCGATGGCTTGCGATGGTTCAGCCCTCAAATCTTCTGCGGCAATCTTGTATTTGCATTTTTCAGTTTCCGCATAAAACGGGGTGTTGGTGGCGCGGGCGAAAACTAGTCCGTGATACCTTCCCGTAATTACCCCGATGGAGCGTTTCACCAAATTGAAAGCCGCTTCCGGTGTTACACCGTAGAAGACTTCGGCATTCGGAAATAATTTTCGGAAGTCGTCTAAATCTTTCCGGTTATCGCCATCCGCCCCGAAGTTTGCGGCTTTTATTTCAACGCCTCTGCCGGTATGTTCTTCAAGAATTTTCCGCGCATAATCATTGCCTGCCTTTATCGTTGAACCCGGTATGAAAAGAAGATAATTTCCCCGGGCGCTGTCATCATCCGTGTCAAACAAATAGGCAAGGTCGGGATAATAATCAATCTCGCGTCTGCACATTTCGGTTAATACTTCTTTTGAATATTGCGAGCGTACGCTTACGAAATCGGCATCACGAAGGTACTTTAGCCAGGGCGCAAGCGGGCGAAAATCCCAACCGCTGTCATCCATGTTTCTTCTCACCTGAATATCTGCCGAGCAAAAGCAATACGGAAGACCCGCGTTCCGCGCAAAATCAAGATAATATTTCATGTACTCAAAATGAGCGGAAACGTCATAGCCTTTCTGGTAGCCTTTGCCCACTTCGCTATTGTAAATAATTCCTCCTCCTCCAAATATCACATAGTCATATTCCGGAAGCTGTTGTCGCGATGCCGCAGCATCAGAATTGTAAAATGTCAGCATGTGTTCTTCGGAAAGATATTGCCTGAAAATCAACGGGTAGGTATCATCCCCCACGTTTCCGTAGCCCGATGCGCCAATAAATGCGAGATTCAATGTTTGCGGTTTTATCTGAAAAGATAACCAAACCGCAAAGAAAATTTGATAATGTTTTTAGAAAGTCGCTATTCATTTTTTCTCCGAAATACAAAACTGACCCGGATAGTTTTCAGGCTGATGGATAGGTATTAGAATCCAGTCATGGAGGCACAGGTAGATTTATAGGGTTGCAGGAACTAATATTGCTCCAATGCCTGAATTCTTTTTTCGATGGGAGGGTGGGTGGCGAATAATCCGGTGAAAGCCGAGAACAATCCTGAACTTTTGTCGCGCGGATGTTCAATAAACAGTTGGGCGACATCATCTCTTTTAACTGCTTCGATGCGGGGATTGCGGGAAATTTTCCGGAGGGCGGAAGCTAACGCCTTCGGATTTTTTGTCATTTCTGCCGCTCCTGCATCCGCCATGTATTCGCGCTTGCGGGAGATGGCGAACCGAAACAACATAGAAATTAAATATCCGAGTGCCGCCAGCACTATCACCAAAATCACCATGCCTCCGTTGCCGCCCTTTTTTCCTCCTCCGCGGCTTCCTCCTCCACCGAAGCGCAATGAGCGCAATGCAATTTCAGCGATAAACGCGAAGATGCCGACAAAAATAATGGAGATAATCAGCAGCCGGACATCGCGGTTGCGGATGTGTGTAAGCTCATGCGCAATCACGGTTTCCAATTCATCATCATTCAGTTGGTCAATTATACCGCGCGAAAGAGCGACTGTGTAAGTTTTTTCATTTATCCCGCTCGCGTAAGCGTTCAGCGAATTATCCTCGATGATTTGAATCTGTGGTGTTTTCATGCCGCGCGAGATGCAAAGATTTTCAACAAGATTATAGACGCGCATGTTATCTTTTCTTTCTAACGGACGCGCGCCTGTTGCCCGCGCTATCATTTTGGTATGTGAAAACCAGGCGATGGCAAACCAAATCAAAACCGCCAAAGTCACGAAAGGAAAAGTATCAAACCATAAACGATTGGCGGCTTCTAAGGGTGTCTCACTATCCGTTGCAAGGAAAAAAAGAAAAATCCAAATTAAAAAAAGTAGCAATACAGGAAAGCCGATGAGCAGCAACACCGAGCGGGTATTGTTGCGCCAGATTTGTGTTTGTATGCCAACGTATTTCATCCGGAGCCGGGGAACTAATCGAATTTCACTTTGGGAGCCTGCTCTAAAGTCTGGCGTTGTTCGGTGCCGAGGTCAAACATGATTTCGCGTTTGAAATTAAACATGCCCGCGATGATGTTTGCCGGGAATGTTTCCGTGCCGGTGTTATATTCCCTTGTAGCCGAGTTGAAAAATCTGCGTGAAGCGGCAAGTTTATTTTCCACATCGGAGATTTCTTTTTGCAGGTGCATGAAATTCTGATTGGCTTTCAGGTCGGGATACGCTTCCACCGCGACTCTCAGCCCCTGCAACGCTGAAGTAAGCTGCATTTCAGCCTGAATTTTTCCGTCAATGGAATTCGCGCTCAACGCGTTAGCGCGCGCCTGTGTCACTTTTGTCAACACGCCTTCTTCGTGTTTCATGTATCCTTTCACCGAGTCCACTAATTGCGGAATTAAATCATGCCGCTGTTTGAGCTGAACGTCAATATCCGCGAAAGCATTTTCCCGGTTATTGCGCAGTGAAACCAAACGGTTATACAATGAAACAATGAAAACGACAATCAGGAAAATGACACCTAATAAAATGAGAAATGTAGTCATTTGATGAATTTTTTTAGATGAAGGAAGGACGTAAAGATATATTGATTTTTATAAACCTTGTTGAGCTGTTTCCGTCTCTCATCAAGATTTATCACAATCAAACACCTCCCTTTTCCGGCTTCATTTGCGGAAACAGGATGACATCCTGGATGGAAGGCGAATCGGTCATCAGCATGGTCAGGCGGTCAACGCCAATGCCGAGTCCGGCTGTGGGCGGCATGGCATATTCAAGCGAACGCAGAAAATCTTCATCAAGCATCATCGCTTCTTCATCGCCACGCTCTTTGAGGCGCAACTGGTCTTCGAAACGCTGGCGCTGGTCAATGGGGTCGTTCAATTCGGAAAAGGCGTTGCATAATTCCTTGGCGTTGCAAATGAGTTCAAACCTTTCCACCAACCCAGGTTTGGTGCGATGTTTCTTGGCGAGAGGCGACATTTCCACGGGATAGTCCGTGATGAAAGTCGGTTGAATCAATTTCGGCTCACACAGTTCGCTAAAAATTTCGTCAATGAGTTTTCCTTTGCCCATCGTTTTGTCCACTTCCACTTTCAGTTGGCGGGCGGTGTCGAACAGTTGCTGTTCATCCATCTGCGAAATATCAACGCCCGTAAATTGTTGGATTGCTTCGAACATTGTCAGGCGCGGGTAAGGGCGTTTGAAATCAATCATGTTTTCACCCACTTTCACCTGCGTAACGCCATGCAGGTCGAGCGCGATTTTTTCAAACAATTCCTCCACCAAATCCATCATCCAGATATAATCTTTATACGCCACATACAATTCCATCAACGTGAATTCGGGATTGTGGGTGCGGTCCATGCCTTCGTTGCGGAAATCTTTTGAAATTTCATACACGCCATCAAATCCGCCTACAATCAGTCTTTTCAAATACAATTCATCCGCGATGCGCAGATACAATGTCATGTCCAAAGTATTATGATGCGTGGTAAATGGTCGCGCGGCAGCGCCTCCATACACAGGTTGCAGCACCGGTGTTTCCACTTCCAAGTATCCTCGTTGATTCAGAAATTCGCGCATCGAATTAATCAGTCGCGTGCGTTTCAAAAACACTTCGCGTGATTTCTGATTGACAATCAAGTCCACATAACGCTGACGGTAACGGTATTCGGGGTCAGTCACCATGTCATACACTTTCCCTTCGGCTTCCTTCACCACGGGCAGCGGGCGCAGCGATTTGCTCAACACCGTGAAATCCTTTACATGAATGGTTAATTCTCCTGTTTGCGTGATGAATGCGAAACCCCGGATGCCGATGATATCACCGAGGTCCAGCAGCTTTTTGAAGACCGTATTATAGAGCGTTTTGTCTTCGCCCGGACAAATTTCATCGCGCGTCAGGTAAAACTGAATTTTCCCGTGCGCATCCTGCAACACTCCGAATGACGCTTTCCCCATAATGCGCTTGGACATCAGCCTGCCGGCAATCGTGATATTTTGATAAGCGTCTTTATTCGCTTCAAAATTTTCTTTGATGTCTTTGGTAGTGGTGTTGACTTCATAAAGTTCGGAAGGGTAGGGATTGATGCCGAGCGCTTTCATTTCTTCCAATCCCTGACGTCTGATTTGTTCCTGTTCTGTTAAGTGCATAGGATGTGTGTATAGAGAAAAAAATTAATTACCAAAAAACAAAAGACAATAAACAAATAATATCCAAAATTCATTTTTACAATTATCAAACCGGAAACTTATTTGGTTTTTCAATGATGACTGAAAGTTGCCACAAGGTCACAAAGGCTCAAAGAAAGCACAAAGTTTAAAGCGATGCTAATTCTTTCTTTGTGAAACTTTGTGCCATTGTGTCTTTGTGGCATTTTTATGTTTTTTTGAGCGGACTTTTGTTTAGCTTTTTTAAAATTGTATTTTATTTGAAATATGTTTTAATTGTATTTTGAAACTTGTTTATCAATAGACAAATTGTTCGCAAATTTATAACAAACCACAGGGATTCTCAGGGAGTAATTTGCAGTGAACCAGCGCGGGTGAAAACATAAGCGACAGACAGCAAAATGCTGTTCATGGAGGAAGTGATTCTGCCGTTGCCAATCGTGATGTCGTCATTGTGAAAAGCGTAGGTTCCGGTTAAGGTCTGATTGAATCCGAAATCATAGGCGAGCGACCATTTCAGGATGTTTTGATTCTTCAGCACGTGCCCGTAAGTCAACGCGCCATGCAATAGCACCTGCGGCAAACCGGAATAGCGAATGTGCATGTCAAACAATGGTTTCAAATCACCACCTTCCCGGTACGTCCATGAATTGATGTTTCCGGCAGGAATAAAAAAGTTAACCTTCGCGCCCAGGTTTGCTTCCAGCATACTTTTGGTTCCGATAAAAATTCTCGGCTGTACAATAAGTGGGATTGTCAATGACGATATCATTTGACGGTAGTTTCTAAAAAGATTTTCGGGGATATTGAAATTTTTAGACTCCGCTTCCGCTTCATAGCCAAACATTTTCACGCCCGCTCTTGCGCCCGTAACAAAACTTAAATTCGGATTAAAGTGAACGGCATAGTCGAAGCTGAAAGAAAAACCCGGCAGGTGTTTCACCTGTAGTTTTCCCGCACCGGTATGTTGTTGGTGTTTTACAAAAAGAACAGGAAAATCCACGCCTGCGGAAAGATGATTTTTCAGAAACAACAATTGAATGCCGGGCGACTGTTCAGCGCGTGAAAATAAAGTGAGCGACAACAGGAAAATGGAGCAGAAGAATTTCACAACCGGCAGATATTGCCTCTAAACGGTGAATCAATTGATAAATTGTTAAGGGGGAAAAGAGGTGGATTTACCAACTGAATATTCACGTCTGCAACAACGCCTTCCACGCTTCTTCCGTTTTTCCATCCTGCAATAACAGTCTTGCAAATTCATGTACATGCCATTCGAGCGATTCGGCATCATTCTGAAATCTTTGTTTCAATTCAAGGTATTCGGGAGTGTTTGAAAATGATAAGATTTCATCCGCTGTGGGCAGTTGTTCCACGGAGGCTAAGCGGGCGAGGTCATTGCCTGTTAAAACGCGACTGGCTTTGATGTGCGGAGGAAGCCGGTCGAAGCCCATCCCCAGCTTGTCAACAGGCTGAGCCACTTCAAACACCGCGCTGCCTGAGGCCCGGCAATAAAGCGGACCGCCCATGCGGGCTACGAGGTCAATTTTATCAGGGTCAATCCTGCCTTTATCATCCAGCACATTTTCGCTGATGTGTATCAACACGATTTCACAAATAAATAAATTTCCGGCACCGCCTTTTTCACCCAGTTCGATAATCTCTTTCACTCTGCACTCAAACTGCACCGGGGATTCAGCCACTCTGAACGGACGTACCATTTCGGCAGCCAGCGGAGTGAACCCCGCTTTTTCAAACTCATTCACCTCAGCCGGATATTCAATGCTTGCCAATGCCATCTGACGCACGATGCTGTGGCTGACCGTGTTGATGACCACTTCGCGGGTAGCTTTGATATTGGCAAACGTATCTTTGGTTGAGTCGTCTTTCACTCTTCTGTTGGCGGAAAAAACCAAGATGGGCGGGTTGGAACTGAAGCAATTAAAAAAGCTGAAAGGGGCGAGATTCGGTCTGCCTTCCGCATCTATCGTGCTGGCAAAAGCGATTGGGCGCGGAGCCACCGCGCTCAGTAAGTATGAATGTAGTTTAGCGGTAGGCAGTTCGCCCGGAATAATTCTGAGCATCAGGCAGGTTTTGTAATTAAAATTATTTTTTTAATCCCAGCAGCGAGTAATCCGTATTCGCTTTTTTCATGGTGTTCACCAATTTTCCCAAACCTTCAATTTCCATTTCCACCACATCGCCCTCTTTGAGCCACTGCGGCTGGAAGTTAGGATTCAGGCGTTTTCCGGTTCCGTTGAGTTCAAGAAAACAGCCCGTCCCGACTGTTCCCGAACCAATTACATCGCCCGGCAGCAGGTCAACGCCATAGGAAGCGCGCTCGATGATTTCCGCGAAAGTCCAGTCCATGTCTTTCATGTTTCCTTCAGAAACCACTTTGCCGTTAACACTGCATTTCATTTTCAGATTGTAGGTATTGCCGGTATGTCCGGGCTGAGGTTTTACTAAATACTTCGCCAACTCATCCGGGGTGACGAGGTATGGTCCGAGGATATTGACAAAGTCCTTTCCTTTTGCCGGACCAAGATTGAGTTTCATTTCTTCCATCTGCAACAGGCGGGCGCTGAGGTCATTCAAAATCATGTAACCGGCAATGTAGTTGTCCGCTTCATCAGCCCGGATATTTCTGCCTTCCCTGCCGATGACGATGGCGGTTTCCAATTCAAAATCCAACTGTTGAAAATGGTCGGGCATCAGTTCGATATCTCCGGGTCCGGCTGTCGCGTTGTGATTGGTAAAATAAAAAACCGGGAAGCTGTCAAATTCGGGAATCATTTCCAGTCCGCGGTTGCGTCTCGCGGACTCCACATGCTGACGAAAAGCGTAAGCATCCCGCGCGGAAGTCGGGAACGGCACGGGTGCTAAAAGCTGAAGCGATTCCAAAGGTTTCCCTTTTTCCTTGCCAATCACGCCTGATTTGATTTTTTTGTCATACTCTTTCGCCAATTCCATCGCATCGGTTTCTTCCCACAGAAAATCACTCATGTTCTCCGGTAGATTTTCATCCAGCGCGTTGAGGTCATAAGCAAGATTGCCGTTTACAATGGCAATCTGGTCAACTTCATGTTCAGATAAATAAGAAATTAATTTCATTTTTAGTAAATGTTTTTTTGTAAGTCTTGATTCCGGCACAAAACTATATTTTCCCGTTCACTTGGAAAATGAGGGTGTTGAAATGGGGTGATGGACGTCCAAGTTTATGAAGATATCAATGATCCGCTATTTTTTTTAGGTAGGCATTCTATAGCCCCATCCGCCTGGGCGTGAAGGGGTTTGAGCAGAACCGAGTCTTTATAAGGGCTTTAGCCCTGAATTTCGGAAGCAACGAACTATTGAAGATGTCACCCCTTCGGGGTTCGAATCAAAACCGCCTATTGTTTTTTATAATCATGTCAGCCTTTCGGCTTGTTTTGATATGAATGTATATCCCTGAATTTAAGTACAATGGTTTCAATAAGGTTCCTTCGACTTGTATTGACGATTGTTCCATCGCAAGCCTTCCCAGCCGCAATGCACACATTTATATCTTCTGAAAGGCAGAAGATACAGGCAAACGACAATGAGCATTTTATCGAAAACGGTTCTTTCTTTTCTTCTCAATTTGCCTGCGCAGGATGGACAGGTGCGTTTTTTCAGGATTTTCAGCGCTCTGAAAATCAGGAGGGTGATGTAGAAAATTCCTAAAAATATTCCAAGAAGCACTAAATCATTTTCCGGAAATTTTATGTTCAGAAAATGAACTTCACACATCAAATTCAAGGTCATGTTGCTGAGTAGCGTATTGTTTCCTGGTAATTACTTTTTGCATTTGCCGTTGAATAATCATTTCCGCGATTTTTTCAACTCCCGCTTTGAAGGGCTGTTCCGTCAGGGCTTTTTTCACTTTATATTCACTCACATCTATCCGGTAAAGCACATTGATAAATTTTTCAAACTCGTGGTCAATCATTTCCTCCAGCCTTTTTATCAATATCTTTTTCAACTGTTCATATTTAGCCCGTTCATCCGTAGTTTGAATCCCGCTCGTATTTTCCAACGCGAATTGATTGCGGATTGAAATTGTTGTTTCTTCTATGTAGCGAATCTCGTCCATTTCAGAAAAGTGCGAAAAGGTAAAAAGGATTATGCGGAATTCAAAATTTCCCGTGTTAATTTTTTTTCCATCACCCCCATGCCGAACAGCGCGAAGTCATATTTTACGGGGTCTGATGGGTCAAACGCTTTCAGTTGGGCGGTTAGTTCAAGTGTTGCTTTCCATCCGCTGATTCCGGGTTGCAGCAACCCTAATTTTCTTGCCACCCTGTCCACATGCAAATCCAACGGACAGAGTAATTGTGACGGCTTGATGTTTTTCCATAATCCGAAATCCACTCCTTTTTCATCATTGCGCACCATCCACCGGAGGAACATATTCAGTCGCTTGCAAGTTGAATTTTTCGCAGGCGAGGGGACATGTTTACGGGTTCTTTGAGGAATAAATTCTAATGAGAAAAAATAATTGTGAAAACCTTCTAACGCGGGTTGAATATTTTCGTCATCCGGTTTTAAAAATTGTGAAAAGGCTGTTTCAAGACTTTCATTTTCGGAATAATGCTGACGGAAAAAACTGATGAAATATAAAAGGTCGGTCGGCTGAAATGTACGGTGGCGGAATTGTAAAAATCTTTTCAAGTCCTTTTCACGGTGGTGCAGAATAAAATCATAAGGCTGCCCTTCCATCAACTCTACAATTTCCCGGCACTTGTTAATGATGGTTTTTCGTTGACCCCAGGCAAGCGTTGCCGCAATCAATCCCATGATTTCAATATCCTGTTTTTTGCTGAAAAGATGCGGAATGCAGACAGGGTCGGACTCAATGAATGCCGGTTTGTTAAACAATTCCACTTTTTCATCGAGCAGGCGCATTAACTGCTTTCTATTGTATGAAATATTTTCAGCGGCAATTTTTATCATATTATTCTGAAAGGAGATTTTTCCTGGTGCATCCGAATCGCTTTTTTGGATAAAACGATTGCCACAATCAACGAAACGAAAGCGCCAATCGCAATTCCGGGATAATTCATTTCAAATAAAAAATAATCATAAGCGCCATGAAAAAGAATCGCGCCACCAAGTCCCGCCAGATTCCAAAGAATTTCGTTTTTTCTTAAAAATTTTGCTTCACCCATGAAAAAGCCCATGATGATACCAAATGTGGCATGGGCTGGAACAGCGGTGAACATGCGCAGCATGGCAGTGGTCATGCCGCCATCAATTACATAGAGAATATTTTCCAAAGTGGCAAACCCCATACTCACCATCACGCAATAGACAATCCCGTCAAACGGCTCATTAAACGCGGGATGATGATACGCGATTTTTTTAACGGCAATATATTTGCAAAACTCTTCGCTGAACCCCACCACAGCAAAAGCGTAAATGAAAGTGTTCAATGAATTTTCAGAAATTCCGAACCCCAGCCATCCGCCAAATAATGAAAGCGCTATAGCGGGAATTGTGCTCAACACACCTCCAAAAAAACATTTCACCAACAGCCTCAGCGGCTCTTTTTCATATTTGTCCTTTTCATAAATGTACAGCATGATTGCCACACCGGGAGCAATGGCAAGGGCGAGTAACAGCAGGCTCATGTGAGATTGATTGGTTTTGCGGGATGAATGTAGTTCTTTTTTTTAAGAGGAGGATTTTGAATGAATTCTGAAGTTCATTTAGATTGAGTCAGGCAAACGGCACAAGAAGATTGCCCAGCTAATGGCACAAGCGAGACGCTTGAGCCAGCTAACCGAGACGCTTGCGCCAGCTAAGCCGTCCCCAGTTTTCTTATATCTAAAATCTAAAATCTGATCACAACACCGCTTCCCACAAAATTTCTACAGGGTGTTTTGCATTGACTCCCGTGCCGTCTTTGATTTGATGGCGGCAGCTCGTGCCTGGCGCGGCAATCAGTGTTTTCTGCTCCGCTTTTCGCACTGCGGGGAACAGTACTAATTCTCCGATTTTCATGGACAGTTCATAGTGTTCTTTTTCATAACCAAATGAGCCTGCCATCCCGCAGCATCCGCTGGGAATTGTTTTTACTTTGAAATTTTGCGGAAGCGAAAGCATTTTGACAGTATGCTCCAGATTGCTCAACGCTTTTTGGTGACAATGACCATGCAGCAAGACTTCCTGATGCTCGCTTTTGAAGGAAGCAGATGAAATTTTTCCGGCACTGATTTCTTTCGAAATAAATTCATCAATTAAGAAAACATTTTTCTGAATTCGTTTGGCGTGTTCACGCAAATTTTCATCTACCAATCTTGGATATTCATCCCGGAAGGTCAGCAGCGCGGATGGCTCAACGCCAATCAGCGGAGCATCTTCTGTAATCAAATCCTTGAGTGACGCGATGTTTTTATTTGCCAATGATTTTGCCATTGGAAGCAACCCTTTTGAAATGGCTGCCCTGCCGCTTTCAACATGCCGTGGTATGGAAACTTCATAACCGAGTTTGGTGAGTAAGCGGATGGTTTTGATGCCGATTTCCACATCATTGTAATTCGTGAATTCATCCGCAAAAAAATACACTTTGCCGATTGGAGCAGCAGGTTGTAAAGCGGAAGAATTTTTACTGATCCATTTTTCAAGTGTGGTATGATGTAAGGCGGGTAAAGCGCGTTGTTCTGCTACACCCAATATTTTTTTCATCAAATTGCCGGTAAGCCCGCTGTTCATCATGAAATTACTGATGGCGGGAATCAGCGATGCGAACTCATTGATTGAGGCAATGTTTGCCATCGCCCTGCTGCGGAAAGGCGTTTTATTGGATAAATAATATTGATGCATAAATTCAGCTTTCAGCATCGCCAAATCCACATTTGACGGACACTCTGATTTGCAGCCTTTGCAGGAAAGACATAAGTCCATCACCTCATAAACTTCACTGCTGTCAAACCGGTTGGCTTTTTCCGAACGGGTGAGAAATTCACGCAACACATTTGCCCGTGCGCGGGTGGTATCCATTTCCCTGCGGGTTGCCATATAACTGGGGCACATCGTGCCTCCCGAAAATGAAAGCTTACGACAATCAGCCGAACCATTGCACCGCTCCGCTGCGCGTAAAATATCTCCGGAATCAGAAAAGTCAAACATGGTTTTGAATTCCGGTGATTGAACATCTTTTTCATACCGCAGGGAAATATCCATCGGTGACGCATCGGTAATTTTCCCCGGGTTAAAAATTCGGTTCGGGTCCCAGGTTTTTTTGATACGTTTCAGCAGTTCATAGTTTTTTTCACCTATCATCAGCGGAATAAATTCAGCGCGAACGCGTCCATCGCCATGCTCGCCACTGAGCGAACCTTTATATTTTTTTACCAACCGCGCGGAGGTCAGCGCGATTTCTTTGAACTGCCTGATATCATTGCCTGCCTTCAGATTCAAAATCGGGCGGATGTGCAGTTCACCCGCACCGGCATGAGCGTAATAAACCGGTTTCTGGTTAAACGCCTTCATCATCGCTTCAAAATCACGGATGTATTGCGCGAGGTCTTCCACGCGCACCGCAGTGTCTTCAATCACCGCCACAGGCTTGCGGTCGCCTTTGATGTTGGAGAGCGAACCGAGTCCCGCTTCGCGTAATTTCCAGACCTTTCCGATGTCGGGCGGTTTCACTTTCGGAAAATGATTCCCAAGTCCAGTGGATTGTAATTCAGCAATCATTTTGTCCGCTGCTTGTTCCATTTTATCCGCATCGTCAGCGCCAAATTCAACAATGAGAATCGCCCCTGGGTCGCCCTGCACAAAAAATCGGTTGCGTTGTTGTTCGATATTTTCTTTGGTGCAGTCAAGGATGATTTTATCCATCAGTTCAATAGCGCGCGGAGAAAATCGTTTCACCGTCATCACGGAGCGCAACGCTTCATCCACATCATTAAAGTGAATACAAACCAGCATTTGATGCGCGGGCGGTAATGGCACACAGTTTAATTTAATGGAAGTTGTCAGCGCGAGCGTGCCTTCAGAGCCGCAGAGCAGTTTGCAGAAATTGAAAGGAGCACCACCTTTTTTGAATGGATTGGTTTCAAGCAACACATCCACCGCGTAGCCGGTATTCCTCCGATGAATCTCCGGATGCGGAAATTCTTTTTTGATTTCATTTTGAATTTCAGACTGACTTAACTCATCACGTAAATGACGATAGAGTTTATTTTCAAGACTGTTTCCTGCGCATTTTGCGGCAAACTCTTCCTCACTCAAAGATTTAAAAACCGCTTTGCTGCCATCGCTGAGCAACGCTTCAATTTCAAGCACATGGTCGCGGGTGGTGCCATAGACAATCGAGTAGGAGCCGCAGGAATTGTTGCCCACCATGCCGCCAATCATCGCGCGGTTGGCGGTGGAAGTGTTGGGTCCGAAAAACAAACCGTGGGGTTGCAGAAAATGATTGAGTTCATCACGAACGACACCAGGCTGCACCCGCACCCATTTTTCCTGTTGGTTGATTTCAAGGATTTGATTCATATAACGTGATACATCCGTCACAATGCCATTGCCGACACATTGCCCCGCAAGTGAAGTGCCGGCAGTGCGCGGGATGAGTGATGTTTTTTCACTTGTTGCAAAGTCAATCAGTTTTTTGATGTCCGTTTCATTTTTCGGATAGGCAACCGCAACTGGTTTTTCGCGATACACTGAGGCATCGGTGGCATACATTGCCAGCGACATGTTGTCGGTTAATAATTCTCCTGAAAGTTCTTTTTTTAAATTTTCAAGACGGGAAATGAGCGTTGACAATTTTGTGGATTTGAATCGCGGGTAAAATTATACAATTTACCAGCGGAACTTTTATGACAAGATTCTATACCATCGGTAAACAGGTTTTCAAACTTGTACTGAATAGTACCCGATAGTATATCCCGATCACAATTCATTTATTACCTTTCTTTCGGGATAAATAATCTGCCACAGATTCGCAGATTAAGCATCGGTAACCCTGTGAAACTTTTACCAACATGATTGCACTCTCGTTGTCATAGTGAGTATCGAGTAAACGGGAAACCATGCGGGACGGCAATCGCTCTCCCTCGACTCCGCTCAGGATGATCCACGCGCACCAGCACTCGCAGGAAATTTTCTTCCTTTCCATTGAAACCCTGTCAATTTACTTAATCCACCAATCACGACCACATACAGGATATGAAAAACCTGGGCGGAGAGCAGATGAGCCAGCAAAAATTTCTGATTAAAAAAACTACTGCCTACCATGAGTAACGGAAACTCAACGATTGTTTTGAGGAGGAAAAATAACAGCGAGTAATACCAGAACCAAGGTTCGATGAATCCGGCAATAAAACCGAGAAGGAGTGTCACATTAAAAAAGTAAGAAAAAACCAACACTGCGGAAACCCGCCAATCGGAAAAGGCTGTTCCCTTTGACAACCAGCGAAGTCGCTGTTGAAATAATTCAGAAAATGTATTGACAGGTTGTGTTTGTACAATTGCGTTTTGAGATCTCAAAAAATGAATGCTTCCCGGTTTTTTTTTAGAAATTTTCAGCATCAGCATCACATCATCACCCCCCGGGTGATTGTCAATACCGGAGAATCCGTTCACTTCTTCAAATGCTTTTTTCTCATAAGCAAGATTTGCTCCATTGCACATGTTCGGAAAACGATTCGAGATAGCACCGGCTGTTATCGCCATCATTCCGCATAAATCCAGCGCCTGCCAGCGTTCCAACCAGGTAGTTGTTTTGCAAAATTTTACGGGTCCTGCGAGCATTTTCGGATGATATGTTTCGTAATATGCGGCAATGGTTAAAATCCATTTTTCGCCAGCGACACAATCCGCGTCCGTGGTGACGATTAAAGTTCCTGTTGCCGCTTCGATTGCTTGCTGAATGGCAAGTTTTTTATAGCTGATGATGTTCTTGTCAGGAATTGATGAAGCATCTTGCAGTGAGATAATTTTTAATTGAACTTTTTTATTTTTTTTCTGATGAATATCATTTATTTGATGAATTACATTCAGTGTATTGTCCTCAGAGTAATCATCCACCACGATGATTTCGAAAAGATGCTGAGGATAATCCTGATTCAACAGGGAATTCAAACAATCTCCAATGTAGCGCTCTTCATTTCTCGCTGCAACAATCACCGAGATTTTAGTGGATGGAGAAAATGAATCAGCCGGTTCAAAAGTTTTGGTTTTTATCCATCCTTTAAAATAATAAACCATCAGGGCTGCATAACCCGTGAAAAGAAGTAATGTGATGGAAAAATAATACAGCATAAACGAACCCGCTATTCTGATGTTTTTCAATAATAAATTTGAGGACTAATCTTTCAATGATTGATGTTTGACATGACAGCTTCTAATTTCTCGTTGACGATAAAATGTCCGCCTTCCACCAAAATCAATTGTACTGAAGGCACTGCTTTCTTGAAACGATGCGCGTATTCCACCGGTAAAATCTTATCTCGTTTTCCCCAAAACAAATAAATCTTCAATTGATGTTTTTCCACGGATGATTTTACAGAGGAAAGTTGAGTGCGGAAAGTGCGCATGGACAACCAGATGTCGAGCAGTTTCTGTCGCCTGCGGGAATCATTCATGTATGTTTTCACATAATCCGCAACGTATTTTTTTGTTAAGCCGATTTTACTGAAAGCGTGTGTAGCGTTAATTAAAATATTCGGGTACTTCAAAATTTTCCTGAAAGCCGCTTCACCCACCTTGTTCGCTAACACATCGCGGTAGTAAACCCGCTCTGATATTCCATCAGGCGCGAAAAGGTAAACCTCATCAAGCAGGTGCGCCAAATCCGCAATCAGCGAAAGCACGATTCTGCCGCCCATGCTAAAACCCATCAATGATATTTTTTCAAAACCATTTTCATGCATGAATAACTTAATCATGCTGATTATTTCGGGTTTAGTACAGGGAGCGGTTTCCTGCCAATGAGTTTTTCCATGCCATGCAAAGTCAAAAGAGTAAATCGTGAATTCATGTTCAAATAATTTCTGAACAGGCGCAAACATTTGCCCGTTTTGTCCAAAACCATGAAACGCCAGCAGAGGACGACTCCCGCAGCCATATTGATAATAGTTAAATAATGAGTTTTGATACCGGAACGAATGACTCATGGCGGCTAAGTTCCGATTTCTTTTTTCTTCAATTAGAGAAAGGATTTAGGAAAGTTTCGTATAATTGAATCTTCCACGAAGGTAAGACACTTACATCGCGCAACGCTACAAATCAAAGAAAGGCATAGACGTACGATAGCAAGCGCTATCATTACCGAACTAATTATTTTCTGAGATGTTGTTTTAGTATTCTTTCACTTTTGGAGTAAACAGCATTCTATAACTTTGTAAAAAACTATCAGCTATGAAAAATTTAAATGCCATCGGATTAGATATTGACAAATCCAAAAAATTAGCGGGAAAACTCAACGAACTGCTTGCCAATTATTCGCTTTTTTATCAAAACACGAGAGGGTATCATTGGAATATCAAAGGGGAGAAATTTTTTGAATTGCATGTGAAATTTGAAGAATTGTATAATAATTTGTTCTTGAAAATTGATGAAATTGCGGAACGCATTCTCACGCTGGGTTATGCTCCTGAACATAAGCATTCAGCTTATAACAAAACGTCAATGATTGTAGAAAGCAAGCATGTTTCAGACGGGAACAAGGCGGTTGAAGACATTTTGAATTCATTCAAAAGCATCATTTCCATTCAACGCGATTTGCTGGAATTATCTGCCGATACGGGTGATGAAGGCACCAACGCGCTGATGAGCGACTACATCAGGGAGCAGGAAAAATTGGTGTGGATGTATTCCTCATTTTTGAATAAAAAATCCGAATCACTGAAAAAGTAAGCGGAAGGGAATTGTTCTGCTTCAATGGTTTCATGATAAATTTTCGGTTAGTGGTCACTCTGAGTTCATCAAAGAGTGGAGATTACCTGTGCCATCCTTCGACAGGCTCAGGATGACGGCTCGATCTCAATTAGAAATTTATTTTAATCTTCCACTTCAATCTCCATCCGCAGCAGATGGCTGGAAAAGTTTTTACCGAGGTTGTCCATTCGCATGGAACTGGAGCCGCCTCCGTCAAGCGCTTCGTGGCAAACAAAGTTGAGCGACTCAAGCGCGTCCCACTCATAGCGAATCACCGCGCCTTTAATCAGCCCGTCAAAATGGGCTTTGACTGATTCACTCGTGAGGTATTTTTTGAGCAACGGATAATCTTCCGGGTTGCGTGCCATCACACCAATGTTACAGATGTCATTTTTATCTCCCGAGCGTGCGCTGGCAATGTCAATGAGTTTAATTTTTTTCATGGGTGAAAAATAAGATTTTAAACGAGTTGGACAAAATGTGCAATTTTATCCCGAAAGAAGAGTAAAAAAACGAATTGTATTCGGGATAAACCATCAGGTAAGTATAACAAAATTCAAAAACCTGTTTTTGATGGTATCTCGCATACAGATTTGATTTCAGTTTAACCTGACCTTTGGATGAAAAAAAAATATTTGCTCGCTTACAATGCCCTTCTCGCGCTTGGTTGGGCGGTTTTTTTGATTCGTGAAATAATCAATGGATTTTCGCTGGATGCCACTTCGCTTTTGCTGCTCAATATCTGTCAGGGCGCAGCGGTGCTTGAAATTTTACATGCCGCCCTTAAATGGGTAAGTTCACCGGTTTTCACCACTTTGATTCAGGTGTTTTCAAGGATTTTTGTACTGGTGTTTATTAATCTGCTGGCAAGAAATGAAATGATTTCATTCGCGGGGATTGACGGAGTGATGATGATAACAGTAGCATGGGGCGTCACTGAAATCATTCGCTACTCGTTTTACTTTTTTTCTTTAAGAAATTCAGAAATCAAAGCGCTCACGTTTTTACGATATACCTTGTTTATCGGACTGTATCCGTTGGGAGTGACCGGGGAGTGGCTGATTTTACTTTCAGTCATGAAATCAAGCGGTTGGGTTTTCAGCCCGTTGAATATTTTCATTGGAATCGCGTTGTTATCTTACATTCCATTTTTTCCGAAATTATATTTGTATATGTGGAAGCAACGGAGGAAGAAGGTAGGGTGATCTGCTTAATACACTGCAATCTCACATCAATTCAAATTGTTTATTTTTGGGTAACAATCAATAAACGCTCAGGCTCTTTTTCCAAGTCCGGTATAGAACATTCAGCAATCAATGAAATCACTTTATTTTAACGAAGACCACGATATTTTCAGGCAGAGTGTTCGCCAGTTTGTGCAAACGGAAGTAGCGCCCCACATCGAAAAATGGGAAACGGAAGAGCGCATCCCCAAAGAAATTTGGAAAAAAATGGGTGATCTCGGTTTTCTCGGCATCAATATGCCGGAAGAATATGGCGGAACGAACAATGACTTTTTCTATTCGGTGGTGTTGCTGGATGAAATTACGCGGAGCGGGTGCGCTGGATTAGCGGCAGCACATGGCGTGCATCAATACATGTCCACCGCGCATATTCTGAAAGCCGGCAGCACGGATTTAAAAAAGAAATATATCACCGGTGCAACTGACGGTTCACTGCTGGGCGCTCTGGCAATTTCAGAACCGGGAGCGGGTTCTGATGTCGCAAGTATTCGCGCTACCGCTGTCAAACAGGGCGACCATTATGTGATTAACGGACAAAAAACATTCATCACCAATGGCTTGTATGGCGATTTCGTTACGGTCGCCTGCAAAACAAATCCTGACGCGGGAGCAGCAGGTATCAGCCTCATCGTGGTGGACCAGGGAACACCCGGCTTCACCACGCGCAAGCTCAAAAAAATCGGGTGGCGCAGTTCGGACACGGGCGAGTTGTTTTTTGATAATGTGAAAGTTCCTGTATCCAACTTGGTCGGGCAGGAAAATCAAGGCTTTTACTACATCATGGAGAGTTTTCAGTTGGAGCGGCTTGTCGCTGGCGTTTCCGCCATTTATGGCGCGGAATATGGCTTGGACTTGACACTCAAATACATTGGCGAGCGCGAAGTTTTCGGAAGACCGGTGAATAAATTTCAAACCATCCGCCACCGTTTGGTGGACCTTGCCACGGAGATTGAAGCGGCAAAACAACTCACGCTTTATGCCGCATGGCTGTATGACAATCACCAGTTCGCGGTGAAGGAATGTTCGATGGTGAAACTGCTCACCACCGAAATCAGCAAAAATGCTGCGGACATCTGCCTGCAATGTTTCGGAGGCTACGGTTATATGGAAGAATATCCAATCGCGCGGCTTTACCGCGATGCAAGGGTCGGCACGATTGTAGGCGGCACTTCGGAAATTATGCGTGAGATTCTGTCTAAAATTATCATTGACGATATTCAGTTTAACCCGGTGTATAATTCACCCAAGCCTGAAAAACCGCAAAGCGGAACTATTGTTAAAGAAAAATCATTCTCAAACCAAAACCAAAATTCAACAACCATGAGTGCAAAACCAGAAAAAGCATCTGAAATCATCAAATCGCTTCCCGAAAGATTTAAAGCTGACAAGGCGGAAGGCTTTGACGCTGTGTTTCATTTCGAAGTTTCAGGAGATAACGGTGGACAATTTACCGTCAATGTGAAAGATAAAGCCTGCACGGTGGATGAAGGCTTCGTGGGTGAACCAACCTGCAAAGTCACCACAAAAGATTCTGACTATGAAGATGTGGAACTCGGAAGAACCAATCCGCAGATGGCGGTGATGATGGGCAAAATCAAAATCAACAACATCGGAGCGATGATGCGCTTTGCCGGGTTGTTTGAGCGATTGGCGTAATCATTTTTTTAGTTGATTAAAGCGCCCGGAGGGAAGAACTTTGGGCGCTTTTTTTTATTCAGAAACGAGTAAGACTTTCATAACAATTTCAAATCAGAATAACAGAATTAATAAACTGCAATGATATTTCTCATTGTATCTTAGTGATTCGTAAAATTCACCATTCATTTTTCTGCATTTAAATGAACCCGGATATTTTCCAAAACATTGTCACCTCGATTCCTCAGCGATTTCGTTCAGAAAAAGCGGAAGGTGTTTCAATGATTTTCCATTTTAACATCAAAGGGAATAATGCCTTTCCTTTTACCATTGTGATTGAAAACGGGCTATGCCGTCTGGAAAAAGAATTGGTTGAGACGCCATCATGTGTTGTCACCGCATCCTCTGAAAATTATGTCAAACTTGAGTTAGGCGAACTTAATCCGCAACTCGCCTTGATGACAGGGAAGGTGAAGGTGAGCAACATCGGAGAGATGCTCCGGTTTGCAAAAATCTTTCGCAAGTATGAAGTAGCAACACAATCAATGGTGGAGAAAATCATCATTCAGCGAAAAGAAAAAAACGGCCCGCTGAAAGGACTAAAAATCATAGATTTTACCCGCCTGCTTCCCGGTCCGTTAGCCACCATGCTCATGGCGGATATGGGCGCGGATGTCATCAAGGTGGAAGACCCGGAATCGCCCGATTACATCCGGAGTTTCCCGCCTTTTGTTGAAAATGAATCCGCTTATTATTTAAGCCTGAACCGCTCGAAACGCAGTTTGAGCATCAATTTCACTGCTCAAAAAGGGAAAGAAATTATTTATCAATTAGTAAAAAATGCGGATGTATTGTTTGAGCAGTTTCGCCCAGGTGTGATGCAGTCTATGGGGTTTGGTTATGAAACGCTGAAGAAAATCAACCCGCGATTGATTTATGTTTCCGTCACCGGCTATGGGCAGGATGGACCTTACGCGCAGCAAGCCGGGCATGATTTGAATTATATCGGTTACAGCGGATTGCTGGGAGTGACAGGAGAGGAGAGCCTCCCCCCCGTGATTCCCGGAGGTCAGGTTGCAGATGTTGCAGGCGGGGCGTATTTAGCGATGAATGCCGCGCTTACTGCCATCTATACTCGGGAAAAAACAGGTAAAGGTCAGCAGGTGGATGTTGCCATGCTGGATTGTGTGATGCCCATTACCGCGTTGTATGCGGCTGCTTATTTTGCAACAGGCACGAATCCGGTTCGTGGCGGTGAAGCGCTTTCGGGTGGAATTGCCAATTATCAGGTGTATGAATGTGCCGATGGAAAATACATCGCGTTAGGCGCGTTGGAGCCAAAATTCTGGGAGCAGTTTTGTGAATTAGTTCAAAAGCCGCAATGGAAAAACAGGATTTTAGATACAGGTGAAAAAATGCGGGATTTAAAAAAGGAAGTAGCGGATTTCATGAAATCAAAAACTCAACAGCAGTGGATGGATTTGAGTATGAATAAAGATGTTTGTCTGACGCCTGTTTTAGCGATGAGCGAGTTAGAAAACAATCCGCAGATTGCACATCGGAAAATGATTGTGAAAAGTGAATCCGGTAAAATGAAATTAATGGGCGTTCCGCTTAAATTTTCAGAAACGCCAGCGCAGCCAGCCTGGGATGCGCCTGCATTAGGAGAAGATACTTTTCAAATTTTACAGGAAATAGGATTCAATGAAAAAGCAATTCAGGAATTAAAAACTCAAAAAATTATTTCCTGAATCCGGTCACTTCAACGTCATTGACTTTCAAGACTTTTTTTCCTTGAAAATACTGAAGTATATCTTCTGTTTCAAATTCCAAATCATTCATCACGAAAGCGCGGCAGGGGTCGTCTTGTGTTAAATGCAACAGGTAGAACTGAAGCGTATCAGAAGATAATTGAGCGGGCAACACCAATTTGAAATCATGGCTCCTGCAACCACCGCCATATTTCACAGAAATTTTTAAAGAATTTTCAGCAAGAACAGCTTGCCGGATTTGAAAATTCAAGTGTTGTTTTTCCGGTTGAAAATTCTCCTCAACGATTTCCGGAACTACATTGTAATTCACTTTTTTTTCTCTGCCGGATTTTTCATCTTTGCTTTCTTCCTGCTGAAAAACTTCACTCCTTTGTGTATTTTTCTTGTTAAAACAGGAGATGAAATTCAATGAAAGCAAAAGTGCAATGCAACACACACTTTTCATTTCATCAGCTTTTTAATGACATTCCCTTCATCTGTCAGCATTCTCGCAACATACATTCCGGAAGGTAAAAAAGACAAGTCAATGGAAGTGGTTGAGTAGGGATTGATTTTTTCACGATACATTAACCTGCCGTTCATATTGATGATTTCTAATGGATGAATGACATCATTCCCGGTCAAATTTGAAATCATTAGTAAATTTCCATTTTGAAGCAACTGAATTTTTGACTCGGTAGAAAGTGGATGCACATTCACCGGAGGTTGAATCACCGGCAGACTGTCCACGATGGTGGATATCCAGTCAATATAATTCATCACTTTGGTATAGACGCCCGGAAAATTGGGTGACGCGCAACCATCGCCCCAACTCGCAATGCCGGTAATGAACCAGTTGCCATTTTCCTGTGTAGCGAGTGGTCCGCCACTGTCGCCCTGACAGGCATCTGTTCCGCCATTCATAAAACCAGCGCATAGCATGTTGTTGGTGATATCACCATCATATGAATTAGGTCCATTACAAACAACGGTTGAAACAATCGGCACTTCTGCTTGCAGCAGCGTATCGGAAAAACCAAATCCCCACCAATTCGTGTCTGTATTTCCCCAGCCTAAAATGGTGTGCATATTTCCAGGAGCGATGAGATGCGTGTCTGTCGCTTGCGGTAAATAAACTGGCGCGACAGTGACAGGTTGTGAAAGCCGCACAAGCCCGATGTCATGGTCGTCATCCCACCAAATGTAATCGGGGTGCACAATCAATGAATCAGCGGCAACTGAAATGTATCCGTTTAATGGCGCGTCTAAATAATACACATTGAAAAAAGAGAATACTTCATTTACCTGCATGTCCTCGATGCAATGAGCCGCTGTCAGCACCCATTGGGGAGCGATGAGCGCACCGCCACAAAAATGGTCATAGGGGTCGGAAGTTTCCGATAATCCCGCCATCCATTCGAAAGCGGGCGGGATAACTTTGGTCCCGTTGATAATGCGGTTTTGAGATTGAACATTCAGGAAACTACTGAGCAGCAACGCTGAAAAACAGAAAGTTGAGCGGAACATAAAAGAGTTTAGGTCTGAAAAATAAAACAAAATATCTGAGCAACAAAAAATCGCTTAGTGAAGTTGGCAAAATATCATCCGCAATTTGAAGTCTGCATGGGCAGGTATTAGATGTTAGACACGGACAACTGATTTCTTTTGATTAAACGCCTTATTTTTTGGTTATCAAAAAAGGCTACTTTTCATTCGGATTTGTCAAATTATTTTTTTGAAAACCCCTTCACCCAATCTTAAAATATTTTGCAAATCAATTTCACAATCTTAATTGAACTGGCGGGCACCTTTGCCTTTGCCATCAGTGGTATCCGGTTAGCATCGGGTAAACAGATTGACTGGTTTGGCGCATATATCATCGGATTGGTAACGGCAATTGGCGGGGGAACATTAAGAGATTTGCTGCTGAACGTCACTCCGTTTTGGATGCTGGATGGAAAATATTTCCTGACAACAGGTGTAGCGCTGCTTGCCACGATTTTGTTAAAAGAAAAAATTTTCAGGCTGGGAAAAACTTTGTTTCTCTTTGATACCATCGGGCTTGGCTTGTTTACCATCGTTGGTATCACGAAAAGCATCGAAGCTGGCTTGCCATTTTGGGTAAGTATTGTGATGGGCGCTATAACAGGAACTGTTGGCGGAGTTGTCAGAGATATTTTAATCAATGAAGTACCGCTTCTGTTCCGAAAAGATATTTACGCACTTGCCTGTGTAGCCGGTGGAATGAT
Source organism: Chitinophagales bacterium (assembly GCA_041748615.1). Lineage (GTDB taxonomy): Bacteria > Bacteroidota > Bacteroidia > Chitinophagales > CAIOSU01 > JBGTCY01. Next base: position 3,448 of record JBGTCY010000273.1, on the reverse strand, counting down.
TTATTTTATTTGCAATCACCTTGCCCTGCCAACAGGCGTAACGGAACTGATTGCCGCATTAACAATCATTTTATTGAGATTGATTGCCGTGAAGTTTCATCTTCATTTACCCAAATTAAATCATTGGTAAGTCGAAAATGTTTTACCCGATGATATACCAATTGGAACCATTGGAGATGACTCTGATGAAATTATATTGTGTTCCAATGGTAGGAGTCAACAAACCATCAATGGTTTCAAAAGCATGCGGGTCCACGATAACATTGTTTCCGGATGCGTCAATTTTTTTGATGACATAAACTCTGCCATACGCTACAGATGCCTGCGGCAATCTGACAGTGGTAGCGCCTCCTGAAGCATCCACAAAAATCACAGTTTCATCATCAGCGGTATAGGGATTGTCAAGATTGCTGATGAATTGCATTTTCATTGAAATAGAACCATCAATCGTAGTATTACCCGTTAAATTCAGGTTTGAATCTAATTTTGCGGAAGTGACGCTGCCGTTTTTCAATTTGGTTGTACCAACCGCGTTATTTTGAATTTTAGTTTCCGTAACAGCGCCAGTCACAATGATAGGGTTAGGGTAAGTGCCAAATAAATCACCGCCCGCGGTGGTACCAGCCATCATCATACCGCCAACTTTTTTAGAGCCGCCCGCATCCACGATTTCCAATGTGTCGCCAACAATCGTAAAGCTGTGAATTAACTCGTTGGTAGAATCATTATCAAACAATACAACCGTGTTGCCACCGCTGATACTTAAATCATTTCCACTGACGGATAAAGTTTGATTATCCGTGTTGTCCATAAATGCGCTGAAGTCCACGGTATTACCACCGCTGATAGATACATCAGTACCGGATAATGAAATGGTTTGATTGTCCGTGTTATCCAAATAAACACTCAGGTCAATCATATTGCCATTGCTGATGCTCAAATCATTTCCAGAAAATGAAAGTGTCTGTGCATCGGTATTATCCATGAAAGCGCTGAAGTCCACGGTATTTCCTCCGCTGATGGAAACATCCGTGCCGGATAAAGAAAGCGTTTGATTGTCTGAATTAACAGAAGCGATATTAATGGTGTTTCCGCCCGCGATACTGAGATCAGTGCCGGATAAAGAAAGCGTTTGATTGTCTGTGTTATCCAAATAAACACTCAGGTCAATGGTATTGCCATTGCTGATGCTCAAATCATTTCCTGAAAATGAAAGCGTCTGCGCATCGGTATTGTCCATGAAAGCAGAGAGGTCAACGGTATTGCCACCACTGATGCTGAGGTCAGTTCCACTGACAGATAAATTTTGATTATCGGTATTGTCCATAAAAACATTGAAGTCCACTGTGTTGCCGCCACTGATGGAAACATCGGTTCCTGATAATGAAAGCGTTTGATTGTCAGTGTTGACATATACACTGAGGTCAATGGTATTGCCATTGCTGATGCTTAAATCATTTCCAGAAAATGTAAGTGTTTGTGCATCGGTATTGTCCATGAAGACACTAAAGTCAACCGTGTTGCCGCCACTGATGGAAACATCGGTTCCTGATAAAGAAAGCGTCTGATTATCTGTATTGACAGAAGCGATATCAATGGTGTTTCCGCCAGCGATATTGAGGTCAGTGCCGGATAAAGAAAGTGTTTGATTGTCCGTGTTATCCAAATAAACACTCAGGTCAATTGTATTTCCATTGCTGATGCTCAAATCATTTCCTGAAAATGAAAGCGTCTGCGCATCGGTATTGTCCATGAAAGCTGAGATGTCAATGGTATTACCGCCACTGATGCTGAGGTCAGTTCCACTGACAGATAAATTTTGATTATCGGTATTGTCCATAAAAACATTGAAGTCCACTGTGTTGCCACCACTGATGGAAACATCGGTTCCTGATAATGAAAGTGTCTGATTATCTGTATTGACAGAAGCGATATCAATGGTGTTCCCGCCAGCGATACTGAGGTCAGTACCGGAGAGTGAAAGCGTTTGATTATCCGTATTATCTAAATAAACACTCAAGTCAACGGTGTTACCATTGCTGATGCTCAAATCATTTCCTGAAAATGAAAGTGTTTGAGCATCGGTATTGTCCATGAATACTGAAAGGTCAACAACATTGCTTCCGCTGATACTGAGGTCAGTACCTGAAAGATTCAGGCTTTGCCTGTAATCCTCCAGCATCACAAAATTTCCATGCTGAATAAACAGGGTATCAGCATCAATGGATAAAGTTTGTGCGTCCGTGTTATCCATAAAAGGTGTCAAATCAACCGTATTGCCACTGCTGATGGAAAGCATGTTTCCAAGCAAATTGAGTGTTTGGTTGTCCGTGTTGATGCTGCTGAGGGGAACATTAAAAGTGCCGCCCGCATCTTTCACCTGCAATGCAGTTCCAACTAAGGTCACGCTGTGAATTAATTCGTTGGTCATGTCATGGTCGGCATCATTAATCAGCGAACTGAGGTTTACGACTTTTGTTCCACCCGCATCCGTCAGGTGTAAATTGGAACCAATTAAAACTGCATTCATCAGTAATTCGTTGGTCGGGTCATTGTCGCTCAATGTCACTGTGTTTCCACCGCTGATGGTGAGGTCATTGCCGCTTACTGCAAGCGTTTGATTATCGGTATTGTCCATGAATGTATCAAGGTCAACCGTATTACCACTGCTGATGCTTAATTGTGTCCCGTTGACTGTCAAATTCTGTAACTCGTTGGTCGGGTCTGAGTCGGCATCATTCACTAAAGGAGTTAAGTTAACCGAACGCACACCACCGGCATCCACTACTTCGAGTGTGTTACCCGCCAGTCTTACTTCCCAAACCAACTCATTGGTAGGGTCGTTATCCGCCAGAACCACATCATTTCCATCGCTGATAGAGAGTACATCTCCCGTGATGGATAAAGTTTGCAATTCGTTGGTCGCGTCATTGTCCTCCAGCAATACCGCGTTTCCATTGCTGATGGAAAGCGTATTGCCATTAACTTGAAGCGTTTGAAAACTGCTTGACATCTGGATAATGGTATCTTTTGCTCCCGAAATTTTAGTCGTTAAAACTCCCATGCCATCGGTCAGTGTCAGCATGTGGGTGGAAGAATCATAGTCCAATGAAATGTTTTTTGTTTTGTTAATCATCGGAGATAAATCTACGGTGCCGCCATTTTGCAAAGTGAGCACATTTGTTACAGGGTCGAAAGTGAGTTGCTGATTATCAGTGTTATCTAAATAGGGCGAAAGGTCAACATGGTTTCCTTCGGAAATCGTCAGCATGTTGTTGACAATTGAAATTGACTGCGTGCCAATCACATCCGGTGAAGCGTTCCATTTCGAGCCGTTCCATTTCAATACAAAACCAACCTGCGGATTCGCGTCCACATCAGACAGGTCATTCAGGAAATTATCCGAAAGGTCATCTGCTTCTTTATTGATATTCACCTGGAACGTATT
>JBGTCY010000272.1:0-5237 GCA_041748615.1 Chitinophagales bacterium | reverse complement strand
TTTAACACGCTCAAAAAACAAACGGATGCCAAACTGCTCACTGCCGACCGACTGATGGAAAACCCGGGCAAACTCACGGACAAACAATTAAACAAATTCCAAAACAATCTCCTCACGCTGAACGACCGCATTCTCGAATTTGACGGCAGCCTGAAACCTTTCAGCAAACGGATGGAAAAATTAATCAAGGATTATAATCATTTAATTGAAATGGATGACGAGCAGGAACATTCTCCCCTGCAACAGTTGCGCGACTTGGTCATCACCTACTTTCATGACTCCCGGATGGCAACCGACTACGCCTCCTTTGATGATGAAATGGAAAGCGCGACCAACTTGTTTAATTATCATTATAACGCCAACGCTCAATTGCTGAACACCTGCAACGAGTTCATCAGCGAACATAACCTACTCATCACCGAAATCTCAGGCTTCTACCGCCTCTGGAATGAATTCGGCAAGCGCATTATTCTGCTGGAAAAACTGCTCGGTTGTGAGGATTCATTTCCGGGGTTTAGTGTGAATTAGGGGGGGAGTAACAGATTCCATCCCTCAAAGGGATGGAATCTGTCTGCGCGGACTTCCGCCATGCTCAATGCAATCGCCTCAATGCTTGCGCGAGTACTGGAAAGGGACGAGTGTCGAGTGTCGAGGGACGGGCAAACGTAGGAACAGATTCCATCCCTCAAAGGGATGGAATCTGTCTGCGCGGACTCCCACCATGCTCAATGCAATCACCTCAATGCTTGCGCGAGCACCGTGGTCTGTTGACCGTGGACTGAGGTCTCAATCGTGTAGAGTCACAAACACAAGGGGATGCCGGAACAAGTCCGGCATGACAGATTAAACTCCTTTCCATGCCCGGAGGTAAGACACCACAATCGCGCAACGCTACTCATCAAAGCAAGGCATAGACGAACGAAGCAAGCGCCATTTCATTTTTTAGCAGAAGTGACCATAGAACAACAGTTTATTTTACCTGCTGAGCGCACAAGCAGGCATTCGCTCGCAGCAATCGCCTCAATGCTTGCGCGAGAGAAAGTGAAATCACCTCAATGCTTGCGCGAGCACTGTGGGCTGTGGACTGTTAACCGTGGACCGATTTTGGACAATCCAGACACATTTACCTATCTTGTGCATCTAATTAATTGCTATGGATATTGAAACCATCATTTATGTGATTCTGCTTGTTGTTTTTATTATTTCAAGAGTAATCAGGGGCGCGAAAAAAGTACAGGAAGGGCAAACGGATAATGAACAGTTTCCTTTTCCTTTCCCGGAAGAAAAACCTGAACCTAAACCGGAAATGAAACCGGAGCGCGTTCCTCCGATGCGGGAGATGCAGCAAAAGCCTGTTGATGACCGGCAGGAGCGCAGGGTGTCACATGCAGAACTAAGGGAAGAAACGAGAAAAGCCTCCGTGAAGGAGCAAGCCAGAATGCAAAAGAAAGCGGATACTTACCAGGCATTTCTCGAAGCCGCGCGCAGGGAAGGGGAGGACGCTTTCAAGGCGAGCAGCGGGAAAATGTCACAAATGGAAATTGAGGAAGAATATACTTATCAGTTTAATCCGCGCGAGGCGTACATGATGAAGGAACTGCTCGACAGGCGCTATGAGTGGTAAAAGTTTTTTCTGCGTCACGCGCTCCAGCATACTAAAATTCTTCTTTTGCCTTCGTAAGGCAGCCTGCCGTGGGAGGTGCTGAAATTGTCAATGGCGATGATGTCATTTTTCTTCCATTTGAAAATCACAAGATGTTTCCAGATGACTTCTTCAATGTGTTTCACGTATGCGTCAGGGATTTCGCTGCCGTCACCGAACAGCATGTTCATGCTTTGATTAATGGGCTGAGTGGAGGACTTTTTCACGCGCACCATCAGCTTGGTGAAAATATTCCAAAAGAGAGTTTTCATTCTTTTTTGTTGCGCGTGGATGTATTCATATTCTAAAGGAGCAGCCGCCACATGAAATACCTGCGTGTGATTGAACCATGTTTTTTCGCCCGTCACCGGATGATTGATGGCGGCAGGCGTGCGGTGTAAAATCCGCAGGTTGCCATTGTTTAGCCATTCATATTCCATGTCGTGTTCGCGGCATTGTTTTTCCACTTCCGACTTGTCGGTGGTCAGGAAAATCTGGTCCCAGCTTTTCAGTTCCCACAAGTTGAATTTTCCTTTTCCATTCAAGCCGGAATAGTTGCGCACGGTGATTAATCCTTTTTCATCAAAATCATCACGGATTTTTTTATCCAAATCGCGATACACTTTTCTGAAATCGCAGATGGGCGTTTCACCGCCATATTCCGGCTCCACATCGCAGTAGAAAAATAGTTTGATGGGCGGATGCGTCATGTAACTCATTTCGCAATGCTGCATAATGGGGTAGTAGCCCGGAAGTTCGCTGGCGGAAAAAATGTAAGTGGTTCCTTCAACCTTGTCGCGGGGCGAAGTGCCGAGGTAATCATTTTTCAGCCGGTTGTCAATAGTGAAAGCGACATCTTCAAACAGTTTTGGCGAATCGGTATCAAACCCGCGAAACAAAACCGCGCCATGCTCATAAAATTCTTTGTCAAATGATTCACGGTTTTCTTTCAGCCAATGAATCAGCTTGTTTACCGATTTGTCGGCATCGGGTTCGATGAGCAAAGGAAGCCGGTGCGGGTTGAAAGTGGATTTTTTCATGAGTCGGTTAATAAGTGAATATAAATATAAATCAGTTAATCGGAAATTAACCTCTGAAAAATTCATTCAGCAACTCTTCCAAATCAGTGATGCCGATATTTTGCATCAGTTTGCCGTTGCGGGCGCAGGAGATTTCTCCGGTTTCTTCGGAAACCACCAATGACATGGCATCACTGTGTTCGGTGATGCCCACGGAGGCGCGATGGCGCAATCCCAGCCGCGATGGCAGGTCAGGATTATCGGAAACGGGCAGCACACAGCCTGCGGCAATGATTTTATTTTCGGCAATAATCACCGCTCCGTCATGCAGTGGACTGGTTTTTTCAAAAATGCTTTCGAGCAGTTTGCTGGAAATAGCGCCATCAATCATCACCCCGGTGTTGGCATAAAACTGCAACCTCGAAGTGACGGACAACACGATAATCGCCCCGATTTTATCTTTGCTGAAACTTTCCACTGCCGATAGAATTTCATGCACGTAAGGCGTGGAGTCTTCTTTTTGTTTTTCGCGCGACAACAGCTTGCGCCACCAGTTGTTGTAATGATTGAATGAACTGCCTTTTCCAATCACCAACAAGAATTTGCGCACTTCCGGCTGAAATACAATCAATAACGCGATTACTCCCACATCAATGAATTTGCCGATGATACCTTGCAGCAATTCCATTTCCAGCATACCTACTAAGAAGCCTATGAGATAAACCAGCAGAATGCCGATGAAAATATTGAACGCGATACTGCCTTTCAGTAACTTATAGACCTGATAAATCAGCAATGCCACCAACAAGGCGTCAGCCAGGTCGAGCAGACCAATTTCAAGAAATCCTATTTTAATGGCTAACAGCAATTCTGTTTTTTTTCGGAGGATGAAGATACTAATTCACGGACAAAAAAAAGCCGCGATGAAGCGAACCTCACCGCGACTTGCAAAAAAGGGGCATTGCAACTTTGATATTTTTTAATTAGTGAATGGTGTTATAGTCTTTCGATGGTGACATAGCCTCCATAAAAAACATCGTTTGCACTTGAAGAAACCCGAATGAGCAGATAGATAGAATTAGAATGTGTCACATCTGTAAAGTCCAATTCGGTATTTGTTGTTCCGGTGCCTTGATTTGTTTCATCTCCATTCGTCATGTTGACGGAATAAGCAGTAATGGTTCTGTTTACATTACCATAAATATTTACTTTTGATGCTTTATAACCGACCGGTATTGGGATAATCACATTCAAAGTTTGGCTTGTTGTAAGAGAAATACCAACTGAACCTGAAACAAAACTCATCCCTACAGAATTTAAACCGGCATCCGCTCTGAAATCGTTGGGTAAAATCTGAATCGTATCCGAACTGCCGTGCCAGCCGATTCTTGCATCTCCGCTGACATCTAATTTATATTCAGGGCTATCGGTGCCGATACCCACGTTGCCGGTTTCCTTGTAAATGTCATCACCGTCTTTTGTCCAGTCGCCATCATCCAAAATCACAAAGTTTCCGTTTGAAATAAACAGGGTATCATCATTGACAGATAATGTCTGGCTATCAGTGTTGTCCAAATAATCGCTGAGATTAACGCCATTGCCGCCCGTGATAAACAATGAATCATTTGTGATGGAAAGCGTTTGTGCATCCGTGTTATCAAGGTAGTCGCTCAAATCAACACCGTTTCCGTCAGTAATAAACAGAGAATCATTGGTAATGGAAAGTGTTTGATTATCGGTGTTCAGATAATCACTCAAATCCACACCATTGCCATCTGAAATGAAAAGTGAATCATTCGTAATTGAAAGATTTTGTAACTCATTAGTCGGGTCGTTATCGGCATCAGCTACGTTGAACGTGGTGGGATTGCCTCCGGAAATCGTAACGGTGACATCATTGCCTAATTTGGAGGAGCCCAGATTTTGGTTGTCAGTGTTATCTAAATAATTTGCAAGCAGCACAAAGTTTCCATTTTCAATGTATAAAGTGTCATTGCTCAATGTCAGGTTTTGCTCATCAATGGCTTCGGGAAGCAGGATGAAATTTCCGTTTGAAATGAAAACCGTATCCTCATTGATGCTTAAAATTTGATTATCGGTATTGTCCAAATACGCGTTCAAATCCACTCCGTTTCCATCCGTAATAAAAAGCGAGTCATTGTTAATGGAAAGTGTTTGATTGTCCGTATTATCTAAATATGTACTCAAATCAACAGCATTACCGTCTGAGATGAAAAGCGAGTCATTCGTGATGGAAAGCGTTTGGTTGTCCGTGTTGTCTAAGAATGGAGTTAAGTCCACAGAGTGACCGTCTTCAATGGAAAGTGTAGTTCCGACAAGACTCAAATCCTGGTCATCGGTATTAAATCCGCCAGCCGGCAGAATAATAAAGTTGCCGTCAGAAATGAACACAGAATCCCCGTTGATACTCAAATTCTGGTTATCGGTATTATCTAAATAGATACTTAAATCCACTCCGTTTCCATCCGTAATAAAAAGGGAATCATTCGTAATCGAAAGATTTTGCAATTCATTAGTCGGGTCGTTGTCAGCATCGGCAACATTGAATGTCGTTG
>JBGTCY010000271.1:0-4484 GCA_041748615.1 Chitinophagales bacterium | reverse complement strand
TCCAATTTGGTGTAAAGCACATCGGAAGGCGCTTCCATAATCATTGTATAAAAATTGATTTCACCGTTGCGTTCTTTCAGCGCTTTGCTGATATGGTCTAATTTGGTAAGTAATTGTGACAGGCGGTATTTCTTTTGTTCTTCGCCTTCATTAAAATGAGTGTAGATGAAATTGGTAAGTTTCTTTTTCACCAGAGCTTCCGCTTCATTCGCATTCGAATGTCCCTGTTTCGTGTGCTCCACGGCAGCTCTATCCTCAGCTTCGCGCTGCCAGTTTTTGATTTGAATTTCAACGAGGTTTTTATACACACCGAAGTTGTAAGCCATGATGCCCGATTGCCCGTTTCCGTTTTCAAAAGTGGCGGAGGAAAGTGTTTCATAGACCTTCTGGAGTTCATCAGGTGGCAATGACCAAATCGCCCATTCCACCGGACGGTGAATAGTGTTGAACCAAATGTGGACATTGTTGCGATTGACAAAGCGGATGAACTCCGGCATCTCATGCCAGTTGTTGCGCATCGGGTTCACCATCACGCACATCGTCCGTTTTTTTTGCTGCGTGTATTGTCTGAAAAATTCAAAATGTTCGAGTACCCGTTCGAATTTGGCGTTCACACGGATGGTTTCATAGATTTCGGGCGTCAGCGAGTCCAATGAAAAATTGATGTGGATGTTGAGCCGATTGAGCCAGTCTTTCACTTTATTGTTGAGGATGGTGCCATTGGTGGCAATCACGATTTTCAAACCGGGGTTGAGGCGCTCTACTTTTTCGAAAATGGTATAAATCAAATTGATAAGAAATGGCTCGCCACCATTGAAGCGCAGTTCGTTCAGGTGCGGAATAAATTCTTCCAACTGGTCGGCAAACGCCTCGTCATAAGGCGACTCTAAAGGCGGCAGTTTTTCCCGGTTTTTGCGAATGGAAGATGAGAGTTCGCCAATGCACATCACACATTCGAGATTACACGTATTAGCGACTTCCAACTCAAGCATCGTGGGATAATCCTTGATTTCATTCACGTCATAAGCGCGCGCCAAAACGGAAGTGTAGTTGCCGGTTTGCAGGTTTTTCAGGCACACATTGCACTTGTGGGTGAGGTCATAGTTTTTCAGCCGGTCGCGGAGCGTCTGAAAAGTTTCACCGAACCAGATTTCGCGGATGGATTTTTTCGGGTACGAGTCGGGGTCGAGGAAAGTGAGCCAGCACGGGGCGCAGTCGCCATGCACATTGAAATACATATTGGAAAAAGGCGCGTGGCAGATGTGGCGGGAGTTCGGTTTTCCCCGCGCGGCATTGTATGAGGCTATCATATCTCCGGGTAGCCCGGGACCGGAAGCATTTGTTTTTGCAGCGTTGAGCTTGCTTAATATATTATAAATCGTTTGCTTCATATTGAATTACGGTATTGCATCATCTTTGATGCGCATGTTTTCGTTGGACCTCGGCTATCAAAACATCAGCGCTTCTTGCTTTTACATCGTTAATAATTTTTTGCATGGTCATGCGCGAAAGGTTTTTAAAGACCTCGGATTCTATCCGGGCGTCATTGAAATAATCAAATACCTTAATTATTTTATCAATTTGCTCTTCGATATCGTTAACAGCATTTTCATTGGCATAAGCTCTCATTTCATTAAATAGCTCGGATTTGTCAGCGTAAATATTTTTGGTGCCGGACGTATCGCTCATGTCGCTCTGCGATGTGTATTGGTCATAATTATCTTTTGGCTCAGAAAAATCAATGCCGTTCCTGTTTTTTTCTTTATAGCGTTTGATATAATTCAGGTAATCGTTGAATACAGCTTTGTTTTGTTTTTCAATCGGAGTGTTTTCCGGCAGAGAAAACTGTGAAAGGTATTGGTAAATTTTATGCAGCTTTTCCGAAGGCAAAAAAACCAATGACAACTCAGCGGGGGATGTAAGAAAGCTGTTGAAAAAAACAATGTCTTTACTGTTGCAAAATTGAATGACTTCCGGCAACTCATCCCAGTTGTCAAGCTGAGTCGTGAAGCTGATGGAAATTTTTCTACCCTTTCTATGCGCGTACTCATTGAAATAATCCAGGTGTTCGAATACTGACTCGTAATTGGCGTTTTTGCGGATATGTTCGAACCGTTCTTTCCGGATGGAGTCAATGGAAACAGCCAGTTCAAAGTTCCCCGGTTCCAGCAATTTTTTCACTTTGTCTGTAAGTATAGTGCCATTGGTGATGACAAAAATATTGATGGAAGGATTGAGTTTGAGCATTGATTCCCAGATTCGGAAATAGGCGGGAATTAAGAAGGGTTCCCCTCCGAAAAACTTAGCTTCTTTTAAATGGGGAATAAATTCTTCTAATTGCTCGACAAAAGCCTCATCATAAGGGGAATGGAGCGGAGGTAATTTATCTCTGTTTTTTCTGATAGATGAGGAGGTATTCCCGTTGCACATGATACATTCAAGGTTGCAGGTATTGCTTGTTTCAAATTCAAAAATGCGGGGATAGGGGTATTTGGCATAGTCGGAATATTTGTCGAAAACCTGCGGCTTCAGCCCTGTGAATTTTTCTTTTTCAAAAAAATATTTGCAATGCTGGCAACCGTAATTCAGGTCATTGTGCGCGATATGGTCGCGTAATTTTTGCAATCTCTCCCCGTGCCAAATCTCTCGAATGGAGTTGGCGGGATATTCTCCGACCACAATATTCCGGTTGTAAGTGCAGGCGTAAATTTTTCCCTGCCATGAAAAAGTCAGGCTGTTGAACGGCACATAGCATAATAAATCTTTCGCACCATCCGGACGGACACGATTATAGGCTTTGATGATGCGCCTGTCAACCGGGGAATAAGCGGATTCGGATTTAAATTTTTTAGTTAAAAAATCAAACATGCTTGTGCAATGGAATTATTTAAATAATTTTATTGATGTATTCTTATTCAAGAATTTCTCATTGTTGTTTTTCAATCACCACCAACGGAAGGCTTTCTTTTGCAAAACTTTTCAATTCATCGGGGGTGCTGTCGCTAAGTGTATTTAACGTGATGGGTATATCCGCTTTCAGCATCAATCCATAAATTTTTTTCCGGTCATTTTCAGAAAATTCCAATAGCACAGAGTCTAATTTTTGAAGCAAAGAGTTGATTTCATATTGTTTTGAATGAGGATTATCATTAAAATATTTTTCACATTCATTCAAAAAATGTTCCCGTGTTGCTTCTATTTTAATGATTATCCGTTTATCATTTTCGAAAATTTCCCTGTCGCCCGCTTCTACCGGCTCGGGCATAAATTCATAATCCTGATAACGCAGTTCTTCCGCATTATTCAAATAGCTGTCTAAATAATGTTTATAGTCTTCAAAGCACTGCGCGTTGTGTTTTTCTTTGGGCGTGTTCTTTGAAAAATCAAATCGGTCCATCCATTCCCTGATTTTTTTGATTTCATCTTTTGGAAGTTCGAGGATGGAAAACTCCACCGGATTTTCCAGATAGCTGATATAGGCGTAAGCGTCAATAGAGTTGCAAAGCTTGAGGTGTTCGGGCAATTGATGCCAGTTGTCTTTTTGAATGGTGAAACTCAGTGACATGTATTTGTTTTTCCGCCTGCACACTTCGCTGAAGCGGTGAATATTTTCCAGCAGGGTTTCTTTCTCTACATTCTTCCTGATTTTTTCGAGAATGGTTTTATCCATCGCGTCAATGGAAATGGCGATGTCGAAATTGAGGTCGTTCACCAATCGCTCGATACTGCTGTTCCACAGCGTACCGTTGGTAATCACGAACAGTTCGAGTTGCGGGTTCAACTCGCGAATTTTATCCCAGATTTTGTAATAGATGGGTATCATGAACGGCTCCCCGCCATAAAACTTGGCTTCCTTCAGCGTAGGTAAATATTCTGCTAACTGCTCGACAAACTTATCGTCATAAGGGCTGGGGATGGGCGGCAGCTTGTCGCGGTTTTTGCGGATGCTGGACGACACCTCGCCCCGGCACATCTGACACTCGAGATTGCATTTGTTGTCCAATTCAAACTCGAACACGCGCGGGTGGTCGGCATTGGTGTGCTTGTAATATTTGTCGAAGACCAACGGGCGGATATTCGAAAATTTTCCCTTGTCGAAAAAGAATTTGCAGTGGCGGCAGCCGTATTCGAGGTCGTTGTGGCTCATGTGCCTGCGCAGCTTTTGCGCCTTTTCTCCCTCCCAGATTTCCTTGATGCTGTTTTCAGGATAAGTGCCGAGGATGACGTCCCGGTTGTAGGAACACACGTGTACAATGCCGGTGAATGAAAAGGTGAGGCTGTTATAGGGCAAATAGCAAAAAACCGGCTTGGGTCCGCCCGGACGGAAATGGTTGTATTTGGAATACTGTTGCTTGTCCAATGGGCGATAACCTGCCTCGATGGCTTTGCGGTGGTTTTTGCCTTCGCTGAGTTTGGTTTTTATGGCTTCTAAAAAATCCATCAGGGAATAAAATTCATTAATTGTCTAAGATAGGAAAATTACG
>JBGTCY010000270.1:0-5060 GCA_041748615.1 Chitinophagales bacterium | reverse complement strand
AAATCCGGCTCGACAACATTGCGGGTTTGTTGATAATCTTCTCCCGGCTTCACAAGATAGACGTCAAGCGGAGCAATGAAAACTTCACATTTGTTCATTTGTAAAAAATGATGAAAAGTAGAATGGAGTTCACTTAAAATCCTTTGATGATTACTGGTGGGTGAAGGCGACATTTTAAAAATCTTGCCCCGGATAAGTTCTACTAGTTCATCCATTTGCCACGTCAGGTATTCCCTCGCGGTGTAAGTCCCGGAGAGGTCGGGTTCTTCAACGGTGAAGGGAGGTTTTTCTTCTTGTTTCATAATATTCATCACTTAAAAAAAACTTGTGTGTTTGAAATTAAGGGCAGTTCTAAAATTACTTCAAAATCCTTCTCCTTCAGACTTCCTGAAAAATCAGAATATCATCGGCATCTCTTAATTGTAGTTCGAAAACAGTCACTGCCTGTAAGTCAGTTTGTAAATAGAGGATAGAAAAAACACGCTCCGGTATAGACCATTGAAATTTCTTTTCATAGTTTTCAATCATGCAAAAACAACCAAATCATCTGATTAATGAAAGTAGTCCTTACTTACTACAACACGCCTATAATCCTGTTGACTGGTATCCGTGGGGCGAAGAGGCGCTGAACAAAGCGCGGCAGGAAAACAAGCTGTTGATTATCAGCATCGGCTATGCCGCTTGTCATTGGTGTCATGTGATGGAACATGAGTCATTTGAGGATAAAGATGTGGCAGCGCTGATGAATGATAAATTTGTTTCCATCAAAGTGGACAGGGAAGAGCGCCCTGATATTGACCAGGTTTACATGCAGGCGTGTCAGTTGATTTCAGGTAGAGGCGGCTGGCCCCTCAATGCGATTGCCTTGCCTGATGGAAGTCCTGTTTATGCAGGTACTTATTTTCCAAAGCAGCAATGGATGAATCTCTTGCGCCAGTTATATGATTTTTGCTTCAGCGACCCACCGAAAGCAAAAGAGTATGCCCTTCAGTTGAAACAGGGTATTCAGATGAGTGAAATGATAACAGCTCGCACGGATGTACAAGCTGTTACTAATAAAGAAATTGAAGGTACTTTCAGGAATCTCATCAATACGGTTGATTTCAAAAAGGGTGGGAGAGGTGGCGCTCCAAAATTTCCGATGCCGGTCAATTACAATTTTCTTTTGAAGTATCATTTTTTGCTGAAAGAAAAAGAAGCGTTAAAAGCGGTGGAAATTACGCTTGACAATATCGCTAATGGCGGAATTTATGACCATCTTGGCGGAGGCTTCGCCCGCTATTCGGTGGATGATGAATGGCATGTGCCGCACTTTGAAAAAATGCTCTATGACAACGGGCAGTTGGTGAGCCTTTTCAGTTTCGCTTATCAGGCGACTAAAAAAGAATTGTATCGGAAAGTAGTGTATGAAACTTTAGAATGGGTCAAGCGGGAAATGACCGCTCCTGAAAACGGATTTTATTCCGCGCTCGATGCGGACAGTGAAGGCGTGGAAGGGAAGTTTTATTGCTGGACCGCTGATGAAATCAAAAGTATCTTAAAAAACGATGCTCCGGTTTTCATGGATTATTATGATGTTACAGAACATGGTAATTGGGAAGAAAACAACAATGTTTTACGCAGGAAAAAAGAAGCGGCTGACATCGCGAAGGAACATCAGTTGAGTGAAGCGGTGTTGAGCCGCAAGATTGAAGATTCAAAAAAAATCCTGTTTGCCGCGCGCGAAAAACGTGTTCGTCCAGGATTGGATGATAAACAACTCACATCGTGGAATGCGCTCATGCTGAAAGGTTACGCGGATGCTTACCGCGTTTTCAGAGAAACGGAATTTTTAGACAATGCCGTTGCCAATGCCTGTTTTTTGCTGGAAAAAATGTCGGCAGGAGGGAACTTGAAGCGTAATTATAAAAACGGAAAAGCAACGATTGATGCTTTCTTAGATGACTATGCCTTGCTGATTGAGGCTTTACTTTCGTTATACACCGCAACATTTAATGAAGAATGGCTCAATGAGGCGGCACGGCTTACAGAAATTGTGAACCGGAATTTTTATGATGAGAACAGCGGGATGTATTTTTTCACTTCCACCCGGCATGAAACGCTGATAGCGCGCAAAATGGAATTGAGCGACAATGTAATCCCGGCTTCCAATTCCGTGATGGCGCAGAATCTTTTTTCGCTTGGACACTATCTTGAAAAGCCCGACTATCTCAGCAGAGCGAATCAAATGTTTAACAATGTAAAACAAGACGCGCTGCAACATCCGTCTTTCTATGCCAACTGGGCGTCATTAGCGCTTTCGCTTTATGAAGCGCCATTTGAAGTTGTGATTGTTGGAGATGATTGTTTGAAAATCCGCGAGGAATTGGACAAGCATTATTTACCCAATCTATTTTTGATGGGTGGAAAAACGGAAGGCGATTTACCCTTGCTTCAAAACCG
This sequence comes from Chitinophagales bacterium, assembly GCA_041748615.1. Taxonomy (GTDB): domain Bacteria; phylum Bacteroidota; class Bacteroidia; order Chitinophagales; family CAIOSU01; genus JBGTCY01. Next base: position 2,618 of record JBGTCY010000270.1, on the reverse strand, counting down.
GTTGGTTCAAGGGCAAACAACGATTTATCTTTGTAAAGAAAAGACCTGTCAGCTTCCTGTGACAAAAACAGAAGATGCGCTGAAACAGTTGATGTATAACGAAAGTAGTTGAATTTTCGAAGAAAAGAGACGTACTCTCGGTTAATGCCGAACATTTTACCATTTCATTATTTGAAAACCTGAGTTGTTTCGGCATAAATAATCCAAAGCCCTGAAGCGCTAAAAATAACGGGGCGATTTCGATGCCATCTGTTTTTCCTTCAATCCTTTCAAACGGGCGATGAGGCTGATTTCATGCGAGCCGCTGTTGTGGTTGCGCAATTCGCCAAAATCAAAATCGAATGAGTAGCTGATTTGTAATTGTTTGCTGATGATAACTCCTAAAATCGCGGCAACATCATCAGTCGTTCGGTAAGAAATTCCTGTAATTACCATCTTGCTGAACGTGGCAAGAAAAGCGATATCAGCCTGAGTAATGAACTGGCTGCTGCGCACGAAAACAGCAGGCGTCAGCAGGATTTTTTTGGTAACATCCCAATTGTATTTGGCATAGCCGAAGTAGTGGCGCGGCACTCTGAACACAGTAGAGTTGGTCAGTGACTGATGGAGGTGCGTGACAGATGCACCCAACACTAACCCTTTCCCGTTGAACTCTAACCCGAAGCCGATGTCGGGTCGCACTTCTCCTTCGCGGGTGTTGAATGAGTTTTGGTCGAAAGGACGTTCAAAAATCAGTTCATCGCCTTTTACATAGGTATTGAGTATGCCAAAAGAAATTCCGGCTGAAAGATAATTGCCCTGTCCCACTTTTTGATGATACGCATACGAAACGCGCGCGTTGATGTAGCGCTCAAATCCAAGCCTGTCAGCAACGAAAACCACTCCGACACCGCTGTTGGCGGAAGGGATGAAAAGGCTGGCGTTCAACGCTTGCGATGATGGCGCTCCGCTGAACCCAGTCCATTGCTGCCGCGCTACTCCGCCAATGGTGAGATTGCGGGTGCTGCCTGCCGCTGCCGGGTTGAAAATGTGCTCATGAAACATGAACTGCGCCAGCATCAAATCGTTTTGCGCGGATGCCTGAAGTGTAAACAGAGAGAGGATGATGATGAGTGTACGGTACATTGTGCGATGATTTATGAAGTCAATTTTTTTAAATAATGCCACAGATTCACAGATTTTATTTTGATAATCATTTACAGGATTACTAATTCATTACTTTAAAGGTCGTCCGCCTGTTCAACTGATGCTGTTCTTCCGTCTTCGCGTTCTTCACGACCGGCATTGAAAATCCGAAACCTTTCGATGTCAGCCTGTTTTTGTCAATCCCGTTTTCAATCAAATATTCCACCACTGATTTCGCGCGATTTTCCGACAAGGTCATGTTATACTTTTGTTCGCCCCGCTCATCGGTATGCGCGTTGATTTGTATCTGCGCCTCCGGAGTATCTTCCAGAAGCTTCACCAATTTATCCAAACTTTCCTTCGACTCTTCCCGCAATGTATATTGATTATAGTCATAATAAATATCGGGAATGGTAATTTCTTCCTTCGGTATTTTTTTCAAAATGAAATCATAATCCAAGCCTTTTTCTTTGGAAAACTCTTTTGAGAATTTTTCACCAACCGTGCTCAATGTTTTTGAATCTCCGAAAAATCCCGCCAGCGAAACATTGATTTTGTACTTTAAATTTCTGTCAAGTTTGAATTGGTATTCACCCTTACTGTTCGTCAGCAGACTGTCCTTTTTTCCTTCACCGGTGGTGAGCATCAGCTTTGCATCCTTCAGTGGTTTTTTATCCGCGTCATCCAAAACTTTTCCTTTCACGGTGAGTGTGATGGGCGAAAGAAAAAAACGATAAATATCATCGGAGCCTTTTCCGCCCGTTCTGTTGGAAGTAAAAAATCCCTCTTCTTCATTTTCATGAAACACTAAGTAAAAATCATCGGCAGCCGAGTTGAAGGGTTTTTTCATATTGACAGGAAGACTCCATGTTTCATTTTTCCAGACTGAAAAAAACAAATCCAATCCGCCTATGATGGTGTGTCCCTCGGATGAAAAATAAAGAACAGAATCTTTAAAAAAAACCGGAAACAGTTCATCCTGCGAAGTGTTGATGGTGTTGCCGAGATTTTCCGGTGCAGTCCACTTCGCGGATTGGCGTTTGCTCATCCACAGGTCGCTGCCACCCAACCCGCCTTCCCTGCGCGAAGCGAAAATGAGAGTGTTGCCGTCCGAGGAAATTGCCGGATGCGCCACATCCGCGCTCACGCCTTCGATGTTAACGATTTTTGGCGCGCTCCATTTGTTTGTAGCTTCATCATAGCGCGATTCCATGATGTTACACACAGCAGGTTTTCCTTTCGTGACATTACATTGTGTGAAAAAAGCGGTTTTGATTTGAGCGCAATATGCAATCGCCCCGTCATTATAGTTGCTCGACAGTTCGGAAATTTTTGACGCCCGTTTCCAGTTTTTATCCTTCGGCTGATACATGCTTTCGTACAAATTAGAAAATCCCTGCCCGTCAAAGCTATATACCGAAACTCCGGCTTCAATGCGCGATGAGGAGAAAATGATGCGGTCTTTAAAATAAACAGCGCCATAATCGCTGAAC
>JBGTCY010000269.1:0-13816 GCA_041748615.1 Chitinophagales bacterium | reverse complement strand
CGATGATTGATTTTTTAAAAGAATTCTGGCAATTCCTCATGGAAAGAAAAAAATGGTGGCTGATACCTATCATCCTGGTGTTGGCATTGGTAGGTGTGCTGCTGGTTGTGGGAGGCGGCTCCTCGGCTGCGCCTTTTATTTACACGCTTTTTTAAGCAATCTTTTTTACAAAAATATTGAATGCAATTACCTAAATCTCCCTTTAAAGATATTCTTGTTATCGCGTGTGGCTTTTTGTTGCTTTTTCTTTTTTTGGAAAAGAAAGGGCATGTCCATATTTCCGTTCCGTTGCTTTACGGGGTAATATCCATTGTATTGCTCAGTCTGATTTCTAAAAGAATTGCGGAAAAAATTGTTTGGGCATGGTACAAGTTGGCGCAAGGATTGGGTTATGTAAATTCCAGAATTCTGCTGACCATCATTTTTTATGTATTTCTCACTCCCATCGCTATACTTTACCGTTTAAGCGGAAAAAATACGCTGCAACTCACACGTAAGAAAGAAGGCAGCTATTATATTGATCGGAATCATCAGTATGAAAAAAAGGATTTAGAAAAGATGTGGTGACGGAATTGCAGGTTATACCATATTATTCTAATAGTGACAATTTTAGTGTGGCGGCTATTGTTCTCAGGAATTGGAATCTGTAAATCTGTGGCAAATTATTCCCTAACTTCGCTCACTCACGGGGGCTTGTAGCTCAGCGGTTAGAGCAGCGGACTCATAATCCGTTGGTCGCAGGTTCGATTCCTGCCAGGCCCACCAATTTCCCCCTTACATTAAGTGCGTTTCATCAAAAACATCCTGTTTGACCTCGGTGGTGTAATTATTGACATTGACCCTCAAAAAAGTTTAGAGGCTTTTATCCGACTTGCCGGTAATGTGGAAATACCGCAAGTCTATCAGCACCAATTGTTTCACCGGTTAGAAAGCGGACAAATAGAGCCGGATGATTTTCGAAGAGAAATCAAACATGCACTGGGTTTAATGATTCATGACCATGAGATTGATGCGTGTATGAACGCTATGCTGGGTGAAATTCCTGTAGAAAGATTGAAGTTGTTGGAGAAAATGAAACAACGCCACCGCACCGCGCTGATTAGCAACACCAATGCCATTCATTATGCCGGCTTCACCGGTTATCTCCAAAAAACGCATGGCAGTGAATCATTAGATGTTTATTTTCATAAAACCTACTATTCTCATCTTGTGAAAATCCGCAAACCGGACCCGCGCATCTTTGAAATGATTTTGCAGGAAAATAATTTTAACCCGCAAGAAACGCTTTTTTTAGATGACACGGAGGAACATCTAAACAGCGCTGCTAAACTCGGTTTGCAAACCATAAAAGTTACACCGCGTTATGGCATTGTGGATATTTTAAAAGACTTCTGAATATACCCTCTCCGTAATAATTGTAATATTGTTTTTATTTCTGTATATGCCAGTTCCCGTACTAATGATTTTTTTTGCATTACTGCTGAATCTCGTTCCATCGCTGAATGCGCAGGGGTTGCCTGTGGATGTTTCTATTTTTGAATATGATACGGTCGTTTACATCACCATCACGGATGATTCCGGGAATGTGTTGGGTGTGATTGACGAAAGACTGAACCTGAAAAAAATTAAGACCAAAACCATTGGTTCACTATCGGTGAAGCCGCCTTTTTTCGGCAAAATGAAAGAAATCCGAACGAAAAAGATTTTATCTGATTCAGTGAAAACTGAATCAATTGTTGATTCGATAATTCCGTTATTATTCTGCGGAGGAGTGGATGAAAACAAGCCGGTAGGCGTGAGCGACCGGTTTTTTCTTGAAAAGAGTGAACCCTACGTGTATGCCTATTATGGTCAGGACAAAGCATTAGCGCTGAAATCGGTGAGAATGATAATCAGCAAATCGGAAGAAAATCATTCGAAAATTCAGGTATCTGAAGGTACTTTCACGGTGAAGCCGAAATGGAATTACACCATCATCAAATGTTTTTTTCCGGGAGCGGGAAGTTATGAAGTAAGTCTTTTTGATGAAACAGGTCGTTTACTTTCCACAGGAACCGTTTCTATCGTGCTAATGGAATAATACGGAACCCTTTATTCCATAACTTTGACTCATGCCTTTTTTCCAAAAATCAGCGCTCTGCTTTTTTTTAATTACTTTTTATAGTACAGTTTTCAGCCAGACTATTTCGATTCAGGACAGCTCCGGCAAAACCATTTTATTGCTTGAAAAAGACCGGCTGAAATCTGCCGAAGATTCTTCGGTAATTTTTACCATCAAAGGCAACATTGTTTTTGAAGGCGCTTCCGACAATCAGAAAGATATCGCGCTGCTCATCAAAACCGATAATATTTTTTCAAAGAAAAAAATAGGTTATGGATTGGATGCCAAACAGGAAAACACGCTGTTCAGCATGCGCAATGGCGGATTTTTTTACCGCGAACAAAATACCTTTCAGCAGGATTGGCTGATGGCGCATTTCCGTAAAGATGACAAAGGAAGTTATGAGTTGTATCGCGAGGATTCGGATGATGTTCTTTGCAGGTTTTTTACCCCTGCCATCACAACCGGAAACCTGGCGGCTATCGCTTTTCATTTCATTCGCAGCGAAGAACTTGATTTGGCAAAAGCAGAGAGGCTGAAATTTTCAGGAGACGCGACAACAGACATCACTAAAACATCAGGCTCTATCCGCAGATTTTGGAATACCGGCATGGACGATTTTTCGTGGGATGGTTATGTTTTCAAGCGCAGATGGAACTCCTTTGATTATGAAGAATGGACATTTGACGGAACCGTACTGAAACGCCTGTGGTATCCGGGCGAAGAAGAATATATATGGGATGGAAGCATATTAAGAAACAGGTGGTATGCTTCCTACGATGAGTTTGAATGGAATGGCACCACGCTGCGCAGGAGATTCGGAACATCAGCCGATGAATTCATTCTACAGGGTAACATTGTGAAACGCTCCTTTGACGGCAGCGGCAGGGACGACTGGCAGATTGACGGCAATCTGCCAATTCCGTTGATTGCCTTGGTTGTATTTGGGTTAATCAGAAAGTAGTTGATTTTATTCAGTAATAATTTCCTGTAGGAATTTTCAGATGACTAATTTTATTTTTCATTTTTTTTTAAAAAATATTTTGCCATGAAAACACTCATTCTCAGTTCAATTTTTTCGATGACACTTTTGCTTTTAAGTTGCGGTAGCAGCGGTCATCAGGGTATGAATACCGGTGATTCAAAAAAGTTAGACATCACACCGGATAAATTAGATATTAAACTTGACCCTGTTTGCCAGATGAGCATGGAAAAATTCGCAATAGCCGATACTGTTACCTACAAAGGAAAACTGATTGGGTTTTGCAATACAGGTTGTAAGACTGAATTCTTAACGAGTCCTGAAAAGTTTATCGCTGAACTTCCAAAGGAAGAGTCTTCAAAGTTTGAATGAAATTCAAACCGTTTTTCCGAGAATTTCATTTAATTCACTAATTATCATCGCGGTAGCGCCCCACACCGTTTTGCCTCTCAGATTGAGGCAGGGCGCTTCAATGGTGATGTTGTCGCGGATAAAAATGCTTTTTCTTTCACAGGCTTTTTCATCCAGCAATTCTTCAAGAGCCGGTTCAATGAGTTCCACTACTTCCTGAAAATTCAATCGAAAATTCGGTCGTGTTGTTGCATAACCCACTACCGGAGTGATTAAAAAATTACTGGGCGGCACGTACAATTCCGTGAGTCTTCCGACAATACGTACTTGATGTTTTTCAATTCCGACTTCTTCCTGCGCCTCCCTCAGTGCGGTGTCTTTAAAATCCGCATCCACTGCTTCCTGCTCACCTCCCGGAAAAGCAACTTGTCCGCTATGCACACCATCGTATGTCGGACGCTGAATCAGTACCGTATGAATCGAAGAATTTTCGGGATAGAACAAGATTAATACACTGCCTTTTCTCGCATTCGGGTAGTAACGCTCCCACTCGGAAGCCGGCATGCGCAGGTCGGGCGCCATTTTATATTGCGCGGCATGACCGGGTAACGGTAATTCAAATTGATTGGCGAGTCTGTTTAAAAAATCAGAAAAATTCATCCGGGGATAAAAAATTTAATCAACCTGAAAAACCATTTTGACATGGAATGAGTTCGGTTTTATGCCATAGGTATTCAGGTTTTCGACTAATCAAACTTCAAACCCTTCGGCATTTACCAAGAGTACGTCTCGATTCTTCGAATACTCGACTACTCTTGGTATAATTGAAATCGAAAATAAACAAACCCAAGCCGACAACATTCATTTTTCTTTGTGAAATTTTAATGTGGGATTCATTTTTTCAATCAAACACCGGCACGACCACCCCATCGCTGTTGGAACGCCAGTTGCGTACGTTCAGCGTTCTGTCATTGAACTGAAGAGTGATGGTTCCGGGAGGAGTGGTCGGGAAAAATAAATCCACTCCGACCAAAAACGGAAAGGAAGCAAAAGTAGAAATGACAGAACCGTTTGTTTGCCCGTCATTATTGCTGTCATACAGAAAAAAAGCAATCGCTGATTTTGAGGAGGGCGTATATTGATTTGTGGAAAGCGTAAATCCATCTACGATTAATTCATCCCGGTTGTCAATCACAGCGCTGCTGGAAGAAAATACCGCCATCACAACCTGGTTGTCATTTTTCGGCAGGGCTGAAAGCAGCAAGCCTGCCAGCGAACCCGGTGGCGGCAATGTGCGGAGATAAACCCAGTTATTGGTTCGGGTGAATGGTTCGCGGTAATAATGCACCACCCGATCATTGGCGGTGGTGGTGGTCACTACCAATTCATAAAAAGCATTCGGCTTGACGGGATGCGGTCCCCAATTTCCTTTCGCATCCGCTGTAAATGTTACATCGGGCGATGCAGAAAGCCGTTCGGCAGTTTGCGCGTCAACTTCATAAATCTGAATGGTTGCGCCAACCGCGGGATTGTTCTCTCCAAAGGTCAACGCTTTTCCGGCAATACAGGGAATATTTTCAGAAGTGATATTGGTAGTTTGTGGCTGTTCACCATTGTTCAAAAAAGCATAAATCGCTTCAAATGATGCTGTACTTGTGGCAACCTGGTAATGGTCATTTGCGGGAATCATCACGTTAGTCGCACCGGGAATATCGCCTCCGGCTACAACTTCATCACCATCCGACCAGATATTCAAAGTCGGTATTTCGCCATTCGGTCCTGCGGGACCGCTTTGAACACCACTGCCGATATGCACATAATGAGCGACCTTGGCTGCACGTGCTGCATCTGAGAGATAATTGTATCCCAGTCCGCCCCCAGCGGAATGCCCCATCAGATTGACCTTGGATGCGCCTGTCGTGGCAAGCACTTCGTCAATGAAAGCATCTAACAAAACGGGACTATTACCTCCTCCTATTGAATTCCAGTCGTAAGCAAACAACCGGTGAGCGCAATAATTGTTGGAGGTAAAGCGCAGAAAATGTTTCGCATACGTATCACCCGAAGCTAAAAATCCATGTGCTGCAATAATCGGCAACAAGGTGTCATTGCAGGTGGTAATCTGAGTGGTATCCGGGTCGGGGAACTCCTCTTTCGGGGTATCGTCTATATTCTCCTTTTTACAATTAACCAAGAGTAAAAGCGACACTAAAAAAGCAAGCGGCAGACGATACATACTCAATGTTTTGAGGCTAAAATAAGATAAAAAAGTGCATGAGATGAGAAGGAAATTCCAACATCTTCGCCATCGTTGAACGCCTCACCCCGCGCATTCATAGATGGAGAGTGTAATCAAGACAAATTTATTTTCACTAAAAAAAAAGAGCCGACTTTAAAAGCCGGTTCTTTCAGATTTACAAGACACCCAACCAAGAGTTCTTTTGTACTTGCACTTACCTTGCTACCGAAAAACTTGAAGCGATTTTATTGAAGTTGGAAATCATTAGATTGTTGGTTTCAATACCATCATTCAGAATGACATCAACTGCCCAGGGTAAGTTGGTTGACTCCTCTACAGTCTCGACCAACACCCTGTCAGTAGGTAATTCTTTCTCTGTGCCGGGACGGGTAACCGCTTTCGCAATCCAGGGTGAATTGATGTCCAACTCATCGTTTTCTAAGGTTGCTGCTGATTCTTCAACGATTTCGGTCGCTTCAGTAAAGGGAGCAACATTGTTTGCATTCACCGCAACCGAAGTATTTTGATTGGGTTGATTTGAGCTATTCATTGCAGCGATGATTTCAAACTGAGCATTGGTGAGGATGGCTTGTTTTTCTTCAATGGTCAGTTGGATGAAAGTGTAGTAGGTCATACCTTCAGGCAGCAAACCCTGTCTTTCTGTTTCAAGAAAAAACGTGCGCTCGGTAACCGGTTTGATTCCGCCTTTATTATTGTCGGCATTTTGTTCCGCCCAATACATGTACCGGAACTGACCGTTGTTTGTGATTTCATAGAATTTTTGAGTATCATTTTGATTGTCATTTGCGAAAATACCTGTGATGAAGACCGAGGTGATGATGATGGTGGTGATTAAGTTTTTCATGGCTTTCAATTTTGTTAAAGAATGTTTTCTAAAAGGCAATCGTAATGCCATTCCTTAAAAATGAGAACCAAATGAATAATTAAAGAACTGTAATTCAATAAGATAGATGGGTTCCAAATTGGGTTGAATACCGGATTTTGAACGGTAAAAAATTCCCGCAGTGATAATCAGAATTCTAAAAATGGGAATAATGCTGTTTTATGATCAGGAGAGCTTGCTCAGAAAATTCTTGAGTCAGATAAATAATGGAAGGAAAGAAAATTTCCGCTTCGAAACATCGAAATTCAGGTTACATCTCCTGTCCGATGCAGCGTTTCTTTTTGTATTGCGATGATTGAAAACCCAGTTCGCGCGCTTTTGACCAATCATTACAAGTGCCGTCTTCATCGCCAATCATTTCCTTGGCGTCACCGCGGTCGAAATAATATTGTGCCTGCTTGGGATTCAATTCAATTGCTTTATCAATATCTTGAATAGCGGCATCAAAATTTTTCAAATAATAATGGGCTAACCCGCGATTGAAATACAAGGAATCGTTGGAAGGGTCGCGTTTGATAGCTTCCGTAAAATCATCTATCGCACCCGTATTATCATCCATATCATATTTCAGCTTTGCTCTTACCCAATAAGCGTTTTTAAATTGGGAATCAATCTTCAGCGTATGATTGAAATCATTCAGTGCCGCCTGGTAATCACGGGTGACATAATACACCAACCCCCTGTTGAAAAATAAATTTGGGTCGCGGGGTGAATGTTCCATCGCCTTTTTGTAATACATCAATGCGAATTCAAAATTATGGGCATTGAAATAGTTTCTCGCCTTTTTCGCATACTCCTGCGTTCTTTGTTCGTCATTCATCTCCGAGGCGGGAATGACAGCGACATTTTTTGTTTTCACTTCGTCAATTGAACCGCTGCTGAAACGGTTGGTAATTACAAAAACATTGACGAGTACCACAACCGCAACAATACCCATGATGATGACACTGGTGGAATTGAAGACTAATTTTTTTGCCGGTTCCGGCTGTTCTTCGTCATCCTCTAACGGGGGTTTGTATTTTTTAGGTTTGTTTTTTTGGTCCTTTAAAAACTTGGCAAGCTCAATCGGGTCGGAAGTATAGGTTTCGTAGGCTAATTGCGCGTCAAAAGTGTCTCTCGATTTCTCATCGGACAGCACTTCATAGGCTTCCTGAATCAGTTTAAAATGGTCTTCCTTTCCGAAATTACGGTCCGGGTGAAACTGTCTGACTAATTTACGGTATGCAGCCTTGATCTCATCCTGTGAAGCATTGGATGAAACCCCTAAAACGGAATAATAATTTTTCAGCCGCATTTGAGTCTAAAATTAGCAACGATTCTAATAACAACCTTTTTGCCGGTTATTTATCTGCCAACAATTTCATGTGTACAATACAGGATTGGCAGCAAAAAGAAGTTTTACGGATAGTAATCAGGTTAGTTTAAAGCGAATATTAACGCTCTATTTTAGCAATCGAGGAATAGTTAATCTTGAGCGCGTTGGATTTTCTGAGTTCCTGTTTCACATCAGAAACGATTCCCATTTTCACCTGTTTGTCAATCCTGAGCGCAAAAGTCATTGCGGGTTGCAGGCGTTCATCAACTTTAGTGCGCTCATTTTCTACGTAGTTGGGAATGTCTTTGGGAAGAGCAAACTGGTTATTCAACTGAATGCGGGGGGTGGTTCCAAGTGTTGACTGATATTTTTCAATAGGCGCGCCTATGTAAATGAAGCTTACCAAGGATTTGCGTTCCAACTTGGTGAGTTCTGTTGCTTGCGGCAACCGGTTTTTAACTTTAAGCTCCACCTCTCTCAACACGGTGACCACCATGAAGAAAAACAGGAGAATAAAAATAATATCAGGCAAAGAAGCCGTTGAAATAGGCGCTCCTCGTTGTGATTTTTTGGTTTTAAATCTTGACATAATGATTTAGCTTCCTTCTCCAATGGTTTTCGGTTCGGCTTCCGAAAGACGCATCGGAAATTCAATTGCAATGACTCTTGCCGATTCTCTATCTAAGTCTTTATATAATTTACCATATCGCTTCATGGATAAATCATCCCTTAATTCGCGATAGGCTGCTTTCAGTTCATTTTGCACCTGAATGTAAATATCATAAGAGGTGCCCCTGTCATTTTGTAATGAAATCACCGCTTTGTCAGGACTGTCAGACAATTTTGGATTTCTGCCGCGATTATCAATGAATTCTTTGGCTTTTCTTCTCAAATCATCAACGCGCGCATTTTCATTGTTCACCAAAATTCTGTCCTGCGCGTTTATCAGAACAATCAGCACATTGCGCCTGTTGGCTACCACATCTTCAGGCGGTACATCCCAGGGCGGCAGTTTATGCAGAATGCCCTTGTCAACGTCAATGGTCGTGGTCACTAAGAAGAATATCAGCAACAGGAACGCGATGTCAGCCATTGAGCTGGCATTCATTTCATTGCCGATTCTGCGATTCTTCGCCATGTTTTCTTTTTAATGAATTTAATTTTACTTAATCGCGCTTGAAACCTCAGTGTAAACCGCTGTAATGATTGCAGTCGCCACCATCATGTAAAAGGCATTCAATCCTGTTCCGATAAATTTAATCACTCCGCTGCTGACACCTTCCTGAAAACCGGGAACAAACTCGCTGGAAGCCAAAATATAAGAAATCAAAATAACGGTCGCTAAAATTCCGATGCCTATCAGAGTACCTTTCGCTTCTTTGAAGTTTTTCATCAAATAAATTGCCGGAAAAACAACCGCCAGAACAAAAGAAAGCAACGCAAGTCCGTAAGCTAAAAATATCAATACATCAACCATGATACTACTTTTTTTAAGGGTTTATTTGGTCACTTTGTATTTTACCAGCAAATCAATGAAACTGATGGAAGCATCTTCCATATCATGTACCAAGCCGTCAACTTTCGCTACAATGTAGTTGTAAAAAAGCTGGAGGATAATCGCTGCAATCAAACCAAAACACGTTGTCAACAAAGCGATTTTGATACCACCTGCCACCAATGAAGGAGATATATCACCCGCGATGGCAATCGCGTCAAACGCTTCCACCATCCCGATAACCGTTCCCAAGAATCCTAACATAGGCGCCAAGGCAATGAATAGATTGAGCCACACGATACCTCTTTCCAGCAATCCCATTTGCACGGAGCCGAATGATACGATGGACTTTTCCACGATTTCAAGACCTTCGGAAACTCTGGACAAGCCCTGATAAAAAATGCTGGAAACCGGACCACGGTTGGCTTTGCATAATTCTTTTGCGCCTTCCACATTGCCCGCAGCGAGTTGGCTTTCAATGCCGCTCAACAATTTCCGTGTGTTCACGGTGGAAAGGTTAAGCGTGATGATTCTTTCAATTACGAGACCTAAGCCAAGAATCAGCACAACCAAAATCGGAGTCATGAAAGTGACGCCACCGTCAATAAAATATTTCTTAATCAACTGATGACCGCTCAATTTAGGAGCTTCCGGTAAAGCGGGAGCAGCGGGATCGATGTCGTCAACTTCTGAAGTGGCTGCGGGTTGAGTCTGTGTAGTAGCAGCAGTATCATCAGTTGCTCCGTCTTGTCCGTAGATAAAATTCCCGGAACCGAAGATAACCATACTCATAAAAGTCAGGAGGATGAAGGTCTTTTTCATGTGTATTTTCTGTTTTGGTTTAATTTTTTATTTCAATTTTTTATTAATAAAATCAAGCTCAATCAGCGGAGAGGGCGGGATTCGAACCCGCGATACCCTTTTGAGGTATACACACTTTCCAGGCGTGCTCCTTCGGCCACTCGGACACCTCTCCTATTTTTTTTGCCCTCCGGTGAAATATTGACCCGCCAATCCCGGGTTGTTTTTTTTGTTTAAAGAAAGAACAAAACTAACTTTTTGTAACAACGAAGCGACAAAGATTAATAAATAAACCCAAATCTCAAAAAATCTTGCGAAAATTAATCTTTTAGTATTCATGGCAGTTCTAAAAATTTTACCGCTTGCACCCTCTCCTTCGGAGAGGGATGGGGTGAGGCGATGAAAAAAGCAATTTTTAGAACTGCCCTAAAGCAAATAATTCAGCAGCGTTCCTGCCGGTGATTTCAGCTACTTCATTTATATCAACTCCTTTTATTTCCGCGATTTTCTCCGCGACCAACCGGACATAGCCGCTTTCATTTCGTTTTCCCCGGTGCGGTACAGGCGCTAAGTAAGGCGCATCTGTTTCCAAAATAAAATGCTTTAAATCCACACTCCGTATAGCCTCCCGCAAACTTTCCGCATTGGGATAAGTGACAACTCCCCCGATGCCCATATAAAAACCCAGCGCGATGATTTTTTCCGCATCCTCCAAATTGCCCGTGAAACAATGAAATACGCCTTTCAGGGTTTCATCTTTCATTTCATTCAGAATTTCAATGATGTCGTTAAACGCTGAAACAGGGATGACATTTTTCTTCTGTGCATCACGGCTATGAATGGCAACCGGAAGTTTCAATTCCTTCGCCCACGCCACTTGTGTGCGAAAAGCATCCTGTTGTTCCCTGAAAAAGGTGACATCCCAATAATAGTCCAGCCCGATTTCGCCCACCGCGATAAAAGGTTCGTTGAACAGATGATGTTTGATTGTTTCCAAATCTTGCTGAGAATTTGCGTTGACCGAACAGGGATGCAATCCCATCATCGGTAAAAAGAATTCCGGCTCAAGAACGACCAATTCCTGCATTTCCGGTATAGAAGAAATGTCAATATTGGGTAAAAGAATTTTGGAGACGCCATTTTCTTTAGCCCGCTGAATGACCTCGTTCAGGTCGCTTTTAAATTGTTTGCTGTAAAGGTGGGAGTGCGTGTCAATGAGGTGCATGGTGACTTGGCTTCTGAATTTTCGTCAGTTCCAAAGTAACACTATTTCAATTTCTAACCATAGAAAAAAAACTCATTGCCCTTTTTACCTATTTTTGTTTCACAGAAAATGGAAACCGAAAACACAACTTCAGAGGAGAAGAAATCGCTCAACTTTCTTGAACATCTCATCGAGGAAGATATTCGCAACAACACTTATGAGGGGCGGGTGCATACCCGGTTTCCGCCCGAACCGAACGGCTATCTGCATATTGGTCACGCAAAGTCCATTTGTTTGAATTTCGGGCTTGCATTGAAATATCAAGGCAAGTGTAATCTGCGCTTTGACGACACCAACCCCACGAAAGAGGAAACGGAATATGTGGATTCCATTATGGAAGATATTCGCTGGCTGGGGTTTAAATGGGATGAGTTGCATTATGCTTCCGATTATTTTGAGCAACTGTATGCGTGGGCGGTGAAACTGATTCAGGAAGGCAAGGCGTATGTGGATGATTTGAGCGCGGATGATATCCGTAAACATCGCGGCACGTTGACGGAGCCGGGCACGGAAAGTCCGTTTCGCAACCGTTCGGTGCAGGAAAATCTGGATTTGTTTGAGCGGATGAAAAAGGGCGAGTTTCCCGATGGCGCGAAAGTGTTGCGGGCAAAAGTGGACATGGCTTCGCCCAACCTGAACATGCGCGACCCGGTGATGTACCGCATCCTGCATTCCGCTCACCATCGCACGGGTGATACCTGGTGTATTTATCCGATGTATGACTGGGCGCACGGACAATCGGACTCCATTGAAAAGATTACCCATTCTATTTGCACACTGGAATTTGAAGCGCACCGCCCGCTGTATGATTGGTTCATTGAAAATTTGGGGATTTACGCGCCCAAGCAGCGTGAATTTGCCCGGCTGAATCTGAGCTACACGGTGATGAGCAAGCGTATTTTGCTTGAGCTGGTGCAGCAAAAAATTGTGGATGGATGGGATGACCCGCGCATGCCCACGATTTCGGGATTTCGCAGACGCGGATATACTCCCGAAGCAATTCGCTCATTCAGCGAGAAAGTTGGTGTTGCCAAGCGCGACAACCTGATTGATGTGGCGCTGCTGGAATTCAGCATTCGTGAAGATTTGAACAAAAGCGCATCGCGCGTGATGGCTGTGCTTGAGCCGATTAAAGTGGTGATTGAAAATTATCCGGAAGGGCAGGAAGAATTTTTGGATGCCGTGAATAATCCTGAAGATGAAAGCGCTGGAAAAAGGCAGGTTCCTTTTTCGCGGGAGTTATTTATCGAGCAGGATGATTTTATGGAAAATCCGCCCAAAAAATTTTACCGCCTTTCACCCGGCACTGAAGTCAGGCTGCGCTATGCTTATTTTCTGAAATGCGAAAGCGTGGTGAAAGATGCTGAGGGAAATATTGTTGAACTGAGGTGTACGTATGACCCCGCGTCAAAAGGCGGCAACTCACCGGACGGCAGGAAAGTGAAGAGCACCATTCATTGGGTGAGCGCTCGTCATGCGGTTGACGCGGAAGTGCGCCTCTATGACCGGCTGTTCAACGACCCTGAACCGGCAGGCAAAAAAGACGGCTCGAAATTCACTGATTATCTGAATCCAGATTCGTTGAAAATCGTGACCGGAAAATTAGAGCCAAGCCTTGCCGCTGCGAAACCGGGCGACAAATTTCAGTTTGAAAGAATGGGGTATTTCTGTGTGGATGTGAAATATTCTTCTGCTGAAAAATTAGTGTTCAATCGCACTGTTACTTTGCGAGACACCTGGGCGAAAGTAGCGGGGAAGGAATAGTAACACAGGGAATTTTAACTTTAAACTTCAGACCTTGAACATTAAACTACCATCAAAGCAACCGTTTTCACAAACCGTTCGTAATCTCATTACTAAACTTCATCCCAATGCTTCCAAAAAGTCTGTTTATTATCCTCTTTGCAGCTCTGAGTTTCTCCGCATCTTCACAATCCTGCATTGACCCCAACCTGATTGACCCGACAGCGCCCTGTTATTTAATCTATGCTCCCGTTTGCGGATGCGATGGCGTGACTTACGGGAATGATTGCGAAGCAACCAATCACGGGGTGACTTCATTTACCAACGGACCTTGCCAACCGAATGGCTCCAATGGTTGTTCCGCTTATTTTGTTTACGGCTCAATTGACAGTTCTGGATTGCTTGTTGAATTTTTCGACATTGAGATGAACAACAGTGTTTATCAGTCAGTGACTTGGGATTTCGGAGATGGAAACACATTAAATGCTTTACCCAATTCTACGATACAGCATCAATATTCCGCGAAAGGATTGTACCAGGTTTGCCTGACGATTGCTTCAGCGGATTCTACATGTCTGGATACCTATTGTCAAACAATGATTGTGGCGGATACAAGGGAGT
>JBGTCY010000268.1:0-4159 GCA_041748615.1 Chitinophagales bacterium | reverse complement strand
GATCATAGATGCACGGGTTTTGTACAAAATTCTTGAAACTCTTGCACCTGAACAACAATATTATAAATTAAATATCAACATATAATGTTGATTAACATTGTATTATGTTGATTTTTGAAGAAAATCAGCAAAGCCTAATTAGATGCGATTGCCCTGGTTGGGTAGTCAGAACTCTTTATTGTATAGTTCTCAAAAAGATTACTCGAGAGATCCTTTTTCAACTAAATCTGTAGTTAAAGAAACTTCAATTCAAAATTCACAATCAGACAAGAACTCAATTTCCTTAGTCCGCAATTCAGGGGGGACATATTCAGTGCCGATAGAAGTAAACGGTGTTTTAAAAATCAACATGATTTTGGATTCAGAAGCATCGGATGTAACGGTATCGCCTGATGTAGCTTTAACTAATGCGAACTGGGACCTTTACAGAGTCAGATTTTAGAGTCTCGAAATCTTATATGTTTGCTGACGGGAGTGTTACTCAGAGTCGGACATTTATTATTAGAAGCATAAAAATTGGAGAAAAGATATTGCATAATGTTGAAGCTTCTATATCAAATTCGTTTGACGCTCCTTTGTTGCTGGGACAAAGTGTGCTTGGCAGGTTTGGTTCTTTCAAAGTAGACTACAATGGAAATCAGCTAATATTTGAGGATTAACCTTAATTAGCTGCTTGTGTAATGGGGCGAACGGAAAGCCCACATACTAACAAAAGGTTGTCCTAACAGGGCTTTATTAGAGTTCCGTTCTTTGAAAATTATCCTTTTCGTAACTAAACCACTCCTGAATTCGTAATCATTATCCGTTATGGCAAAATTTTCAACGAAAGTGCAGGTGAATAAACCGGTTGAGCATACGTTTGACCGGTTTTTAGATGAGCAAACAATGGCGCATTGGATTACAGGCTTCAAGGGCATTGAAATCCTGCGTGGAGAACCCCGTGAACCTGACAGTCTTTACAGGATGATGATTCATTTCAACGGTGAAGATTTGCTGATTTATCAGAAACTGATTGAAGTACATCCGAATGAAAAGCTCTTAGTGGAGATGGAACATCCTGAATTTGTCACCTGGTCGGAAATCCTTTTTTATCAGACAGGATTCGCCACTCAAATAGAGTGTACATCAAAAATTCAAGGGAAAACTTTTCGTGTGAAACTCGCCTTGCCGCTTGTCAAGAATATTCTGGAATCCAGAAATGAAAAAGACTACCAGGTGTTCAAAAAAATCATCGAAAAAAATAAAGACTGACCTAATCGGTAAACAATCAGGTCAGCCTTTAAATGATTTTTATCGGACGCTTTAAATTGCTAAATGTCCTGAAGTCTAATGTCTAAAGCCTAATATCTGCTAATGCAGGCTTCAAATTACGGATGTAATTTTGACAACTTTACTTTCATTTATTTTCTACTTCAGCGGTTTCTCTTTTTTTGTCATTTCCTTTAATCGCTTTGATATTCTCTATCGTTCCCACCTCCGGTTCATTATCAAGTCCAATCACATTGATGGTAATGTCTTTTGTTTTGGCGTTGATTTTAAAATCATCGATGATTTCGATAATATCATAATCAATAGTCGTTGATTTTGTGGCATCAATCACAACATTGGAATTTGGCGGTAAATGATTCAAAGTTTGTTGGATGCTTGCTTTATTTAAAAAAGAAACATGCTCGGACAATTCCAAGTGAATTGTTTCTCCTTCCCGGTGTTTTTCAGAATGAAAGAAATAAGGAGTCTTGAAATTGTCATATAGAATTTGAAAAATCGCAACCATTAATCCCAGCCCGATACCCATTAACAAATCTGTAAATACAATTCCAATGATAGTTACGATATATGGAAAGTATTGTTTAAATCCCAATTGATACATGGATTTGAAAAGTGATGGTTTTGCGAGTTTAAATCCCACCACTAAGAGAATAGCGGCAAGGCTCGCGAGCGGAATCAGGTTCAGAATATTTGGGATTGCCAAAGCACAAATCAGCAAGAGAAAGCCATGAATAATCGCTGAAATTTTAGTGCGCCCTCCCGATTGAATATTGGCTGAACTTCTCACAATGACTTGTGTGATGGGTAATCCCCCAACCAGTCCGGAAAGGATGTTGCCGACTCCTTGTGCTTTGAGTTCCCTGTTAGTAGGCGTCACTCTTTTATAAGGGTCTAATTTGTCCGTTGCTTCCACGCAGAGCAGTGTTTCAAGGCTTGCGACAACAGCCAACGTGAATCCTACAACATAGACAGCAGGGTTAAAAATTTGCGAGAAGTCAGGTAATGTGAATTGTCCTAAAAAAGCGTTAAAGTTTTCAGCAACCGGCAAAGTGACTAAATGTTCCGGTTTAATCGCCAGCGCTTCAATATTGCTGAATCCCAAATTAAAAAGAATCCCCGCGACAACAACAATCAGTGGACCCTGGATAATTTGAGTGGCTTTGAGTTTTTTAATGAATGGCTGCTCCCACAGAATCAGAATCACCAAAGAAACCATGCTGACAATAGCCGCTCCGGGTGCAATCGCCTGAAACATATAATACAACTGTGAAAAAGTGTTGTGACCATCCGGTTGCATGAAAGCCAAATCCCCTTCGAAATCGCTGTCATACCCAAATGCATGAGGAATTTGTTTTAGAATAATAATAATACCGATACCACTCAACATCCCTTTAATCACCGAGGAAGGAAAGTAATACCCGATAATCCCGGCTTTTGCAAACCCCAGGATGATTTGCAACGCACCGGCAATGATTACCGCAGTCAGAAAAATTTCGTAACTCCCTAAATCATTAATGGCAGTCAATACGATAACGGCAAGTCCCGCTGCCGGACCGCTGACGCCCAATGGGGAACCGCTGAGTGCTCCCACCACGATACCTCCGATAATACCCGCGATGATTCCTGAAAATAATGGCGCTCCTGATGCAAGCGCAATTCCAAGACAAAGAGGGGTGGCTACCAGAAAAACTACGATACTGGCAGGCAAATCATATTTCAGGTTTTTAGTGATGCCCAAATCTGTTGATGTCATAAAATCTATCTATATTTTTTGTAAGTTAATTAAGTAAGAAATAGTAAAACAAGAAAAGAAGAAAAAAGATTGGATTGGATTTATCCTTTGGGAGGCGGATAAGGAATATCTCTTGAAAAATTGTCAGGCAAACCCCTGAAATGAGCGTAAGATTGAATGAAATTCAATGATACAGTATTTTTTGAAAAAACATCAGATTGACCCGGTACGGGAATAGAAAAAATTTCAGCTTCTTTTTCCTTTTTTGATTCTTCTTCGCAATGTTCTATAATAACGAGGTTGGTAAGCAATCCGGAAAAAGAACAGCTAATTACACAAAGTATAGAAAGCGCGCTCAGGAAAACGCAAATAACTATTTTTTTATATTTTGTGAGAGCATCAGTCATTTGCTGCAAAAGTCGGTATTAACAATAAATATTTTTTCAATAATTCTGATTTTAGGAAAAATTAACAATCAGAATTTATTTTTAAATGCAGGGTTTCAGAATTGCTAAAGTTAGAATATTTACATCTATGTCAAAAAACCGGAAACAAGTCCGGCATTTCCATGTTCTATTTGCATCAGCAGGGATTCTCGGCATAAATCCGGAATGACAATAATGCAATTTGTCCCGTACCCTCAAAAAACATCATACACACTCCCAACGGAACTTTACCGCTAATTTTGTTGATTAGTAAAATCTGATGAGTAAAAAAGGAAAAGTTTTAGTCGCGATGAGTGGAGGTATTGACAGCACCGTTGCTGCAATCATGTTGCGTGAACAGGGCTTTGAGGTAGTTGGCATCACCATGAAAACCTGGGATTACGCCAACTCCGGGGGCGCTAAAAAAGAAACCGGTTGTTGCAGCCTTGATTCCATCAATGATGCGCGGCAGGTAGCGGTGGATTATGGCTTTCCGCACTACATCATTGACATCCGCAATGAATTTGGCGATTATGTGATTGACAATTTTGTGGAAGAATATCTTGCCGGACGCACGCCAAATCCCTGTGTGTTGTGCAACACGCATATTAAATGGGAAGCCTTGCTGCGAAGGGCGGATGCGCTGGGCTGCCGGTATATCGCAACAGGTCATTATGCGCGATTGCGCTTCGAGAACGACCGCTATGTGATTTCGCGCGGCTTGGATGATGAC
>JBGTCY010000267.1:0-14302 GCA_041748615.1 Chitinophagales bacterium | reverse complement strand
AAATTTATTATTGCGCAACCCAGCCGCCATCTACTGCCATTGCGTGACCTGTTACAAACGATGCCTCATCCGAACATAACCACAGCACTGCCATTGCTACTTCTTCCGGCTCACCCATTCTTCCGAGGGGTTCCATCGCGGCAAACTGATCTTCCACTTCTTTTTTCTTTCCGGTAATGCGGTCAATCATGGCGGTTTTTATTGCTCCGGGACAAACGGCATTCACCCTGATTCCGAGTTTAGCACATTCCAATGCCGAGGTTTTGGTTAAGCCGATTACACCGTGTTTTGACGCTACATAAACAGGTAAGCCCGGAAATCCAACCAATCCGGCAATGGAAGCACAATTAATAATTACGCCTTTGCCTTGCTTAAGCATTTGCGGGATTTCATATTTCATGCAAAGCCAAATTCCTTTCAGGTTCGCGCCAATGGTTCTGTCAAAGTTTTCTTCCGTCAATCCTGCGTTGGAGCCATTACTCCTTCAATACCTGCATTGTTGAACGCATAATCCAGTCTTCCGAAAGTTGAGACGGTTTTTTCTATCAATGCTTTTACATCTGCTGTTTTTGATACATCGCATTTGACGAAAATCGCTTCACCGCCCGATTTTTTAATGAGGTCAAGGGTTTCCTTGTCATCAATCCAATCTGCTATCACGACTTTAGCTCCTTTTTTCGCAAAGGCAACAGCGGTGGCTCTGCCGATTCCAAAGGAACCGCCCGTGACAAGCGCTACTTTATTTTTGAATGTTGTATCCATGAAAAATTGTTTTTAACGGTTAAGGGAAATTGTCAAAATAAGTTCCACAATTCCAACCAATGAACCACATAGGCATATAGGACACATAGCTATGTGTCCTATATGCCTATGTGGTAATTTTTACTGGCATTTTTCAGTTCAATTTTTTGTGGAAGTTATTTTGAAAGTGTTCCTAATAAATTTTTCTTTGTTTTACTTTCCGCCTTTAAAATATTTTCAATTCCTTTTATTAGCGCATCGGGATTAAAGGAAATACTGTCAATGCCTTCATTCACTAAAAACTGAGCGAATTCCGGGTAATCGCTGGGCGCCTGCCCACACAGTCCGATTTTAACGCCTGTCTTTTTTGCGGTTCGTATTACCATTTGCAACATTTCCACAACAGCTTCATCATTTTCATCAAACAAATCGCTCATGATGGCTGAATCGCGGTCAATCCCCAGCGTAAGTTGGGTTAAATCGTTGGAGCCGATGGAAAATCCGTCAAAGATTTCGGCAAACTGTTTCGCTCGAATCACATTGCTCGGAATTTCCGCCATCACATACACTTCCAGCCCGTTTGCCCCCCGCTTCAAGCCATATTGCTTCATCACTTCCAACACTTTTTTCCCTTCATTCACGGTTCTGCAAAAAGGAATCATTACTTTCACATTGGTCAGCCCCATTTCATCTCTGACTTTTTTCACCGCGAGACATTCCAACCCGAACGCTTCCCGGTAGCGCGGGTTGTAGTAGCGGCTTGCCCCCCGAAAGCCGAGCATGGGATTTTCCTCCTGCGGCTCAAAATAATTGCCGCCTACCAGTTGGGCGTATTCGTTGGTTTTAAAATCGCTCATTCGCACAATCACATCTTTAGGATAGAAGGCTGCGCCAATCATGGCAATGCCTTCAGCAAGGCGGTTGATAAAATATTCCTTTTTATCGGAGTGACTGCGGGTGATTGATTCGATAATTTTTTTGTCTTTCGCATCGGGCAGTTCGTCAAATTTCACCAGCGCCATCGGGTGTACCTGAATGTGATTGCTGATGATAAATTCCATGCGTAACAAGCCCACTCCTTTGTTGGGATACTGCGAAAGCGACAGCGCCTTGTCAGGGTCGGCAAGAATGAACATCGGTTTCGTTTTTGTCTCCGAAAACTCTTTAATTGAGGTTTCTTTTTCTTCCCATTCTAATTTGCCGTCATATACATAACCTGCATCACCCTGCGCGCAGGATACGGTGATGATTTGACCGTCATTCAGCTTCTGCGTGGCATCACCGGTTCCGACCACCGCAGAGATTCCCAGTTCCCTTGCTACAATGGAAGCGTGGCTGGTTCTTCCTCCTTTGTTGGTGACAATGCTCACGGCTTTACGCAACAGGGCGTTCCAGTCGGGGTTGGTAATGTCGGCAACGATGATGTCGCCCGGCTGCACTTTTCCGGCATCGGCAAGCGATTCCACAATGCACACCTTTCCGCTGACAATGGCTTTGCCAACTGCTTTGCCGCTCACTACAGGCGCGGGAGCCGAGAGCAGTTTATACTCCTTCATCGTAATTTTTTTCTTTTCCCCATGTACGGTTTCAGGGCGCGCCTGCACGATAAAAAGCTCTTCTGTTTCACCGTCTTTTGCCCATTCTATATCCATCGGCATTTTGTAATGCTGCTCAATGCGGTAACACCACGAGGCAAGCAGTTCCGCTTCTTTATCGCTCAACACAAATTGCTCGCGGAGGAAGGGCGGAGTTTCCTTGTTCACCACCGGCTTCTCTGAATGCGGTTCATCGGAATATACCATGCGGTGTTCTTTTGTTCCAAGCCTGCGGTACACCAAACATTTTTTATGCAGGGGAATATTCGGCTTGAAGAAATAAAATTCATCCGGGTTCACAGCGCCTTGCACCACATTTTCCCCCAAGCCCCATGCTCCGGTGATGTAGATGAAATTTTCGTGTCCTGTTTCCGGCTCAATGGTAAATGCCACGCCCGCACAGCTTTTATCACTGCGCACCATCCGCTGAATGCCTACGGACAATTCCACCTTCAAATGATCAAAGCCGTTGTCCACGCGATATTTTATTGCCCGGTCGTTGAACAAGGAGACGTAACAGCGGTGAACGGCAAGCAGCAATTGTTCATCGCCCGAAACATTCAGGAATGAATCGTGCTGCCCCGCAAAACTTGCGGTGGGCAAATCTTCGGCAGTGGCGCTGCTGCGAACGGCTACTGAGAGGCTTTCCTTCCCGTTTTTATTCAGAAACCGGTATGATTTCAGAATTTCGGTTTTCACTTCACCGGGCAATTGCGCATTTTGCAGCAACGCGCGGCACCGGCTGCCTACTTCATCCAGATTGAGCATATTTTTTACGTCCAGCGATTGAAGCGCAGACTTCATTTTTTCTTCAAGGTTATTTTTTTGAAGGAACAGGCGGTAAGCGCCAGCGGTGACGGCAAAGCCATCGGGCACACGGATGCCTTGTTCTGAAAGCGCGGTGAGCATCTCGCCCAGCGAAGCGTTTTTACCGCCTACGAGGGAGATGTCCTTAATGGTTATTCCGGTGAATGGAATGCAATACATTGGCAATATTTTGAGTAAAAGATGCAAACTAAATAAAGGGCAGTTCTAAAAATTGCTCTTTTTGAATTGCCTCATCCCTTCCTTCTCCTTCGGAGAAGGGGTTCATGGTAATTTTTAGAACTGCCCTAAAGAACTATCAAGATTTCCATATCAGATGAAGGGCTAAGGTAAGGTTTCCGGAAAGGAAAAAGAATGATGCAAATCATGGTGCATACTGACAAATGTTATGGTGCAAGGAAAATTGGTTATCTATATTGCGAGGAAAAGCAATAAAAAAGCACGAATTGACAGCGGGTTGACTTCATCATATTCTCTCTTGATTTTTTTATGAAACTTTGGAGAGGAATAATCCAGAACAATGATAGAAAGTAACCATCTTGCCGGGTTCTTATTCCTGATAACATTTTTATGAGAATGAATGAACATAATTTTCACGCATCTGACGCCCGCGAAGTCCTTAACTCGCTTGGCAGCAGCGAAGCCGGATTGAGTGATGCCGTTTTAGAGGAAAAGCGCAGGCAGCACGGCTGGAACGAGATTCCAGAGGCGGCTAAGATGTCATGGATTTTGTTGTTCCTGAAACAGTTCAAAAGCTTGTTGGTATTCATCCTGATGGTGGCGGCAACCATCTCATGGTTCACCGACCATGAAGTGGATGCATTTGTCATATTGGGAATCGTCATCATCAACGCCATCATCGGCTTCACGCAGGAGTTCCGTGCGGAGAAAGCCGTTGCCTCGCTGAAACAGATGCTCGTGCTGGTGGCGAAGGTGTGGCGCAATGGCGAGCTGGTGCAATTGCCTGCCCGCGAATTAGTGCCGGGCGATATCATTTTCCTCGAAGAGGGTGACAACATCCCTGCTGATGCGCGCATCATCGAAAGCAACAACCTGCGCACCATCGAAGCCTCGCTCACGGGCGAGTCGCTGCCTGCGGGGAAAAATCCCGACACACTGCCTGTCGGCACACTGATGGGCGACCGGAAAAACATGATTTGGAAAAGCACCTTTGTAGCGGGCGGCACCGCAAGGGCGGTGGTCACCGGCATCGGCTTGAACACCGCCATCGGCAACATCGCGCAAACCATCACTGACATCAAGGCGGAGCCGACCAACTTCCAGAAAAAGACCAAAACACTTGCAAGACAGATGGCGATTTTCGCTATTTCGTTTTCTGTTGCGCTGTTTTGCGTAGGCTACTTTATCCGCAAGATGGAACTGGATGAAATTTTTATTTTCACGCTTGCAGCGATGGTCAGTTCCATTCCCGAAGGGCTGCCCGCCATCCTCTCCATTGTGCTGGCGATAGGCGCGTGGCGCATGTCGCAGCGCAAAGCCATCATCCGCGAATTCACCGCCACCGAAACCCTGGGTGCGGTCACCACCATCCTCACCGACAAAACCGGTACGCTCACGCAAAATTCGCTGACGGTGAAGAGGGTGTTGATTCAGGAAAATAATGAATATGAAATGATGGGCGAGGGCTGGCACCCCGAAGGCGAGTTCATGCGGGACGGCAAGGCGCAGGACATCGCGGGCGACCAAGCGCTGCAGAAACTGCTGAGCATCGCAGCTTTCTCCAACAATTCGGGCGTCCGGTTCGATGAGAAAAAAGGCGTGTATGAAATGATAGGCGACCCAACGGAGGGCGCGCTGCACGTCCTCGCGAGGAAGGCGGGCATCAATCCCAAAAAACAGGATGCGGTTAAAAAACTCTATGATTTGCCATTCAATTCGGTGAACAAATTCAGGGCGACCTTGTGCGAACTGAGTGATGACGGCAAGAGCCGCAAGGAAATATTTGTGATTGGCGCGCCTGAAAAAATTCTTGAACTGTCAGACAAGTATTTAAAGAATGGTGGAGCAGCGGATTTTGATGCTCAGGCAAAACAACAAATACAAAATAAAATAGACGAATGGTCTGACAGCGCGATGCGCGTGATTGCGCTGGCATATAAAGAAGCGGATGCGGGCGCAAGCAGCGTGAAGGAGGAGGAAATCAACGGGCTGGTGTTTGCCGGTATCACCGGCATGATTGACCCGCCCCGCCCCGATGCGCGGGAGGCGGTGCTGAAATGCAGAGAGGCGGGCATCCGCGTCATCATGGCTACGGGCGACCACATCAAAACCGCCATCGCCATTGCAAAAGACACGGGCATCATCGCACCCGGAGAGGAGAAAAAGCAGGTGGCGCTCAGCGAGCAGCAGGTGGCGGCATTGAGTGACAGCGAATTTGATGACGCCATCATGCGCATCTCCGTGTATGCGCGATTAAGCCCCAACATGAAGCTGCGCATCGCAACGCGACTGCAGGAGATGGGGCAGCTTATCGCCATGACGGGCGATGGTGTGAATGACGCGCCCGCGCTGAAAAAAGCTGATGTGGGCATTGCGATGGGCATTATGGGCACGGATGTGGCTCGTGATGCCGCGCAGGTGGTACTGGCTGATGACAACTTCGCCACCATCGTGAGCGCGGTGGAAGAAGGCAGAATCGTGTTCGCGAATACCAGGCAGACGAGTTTTTTCCTGCTCACGACCAATTTCGCGGAAATACTGACACTCATCACAACGCTTGCCGCAGGCCTGCCACTGCCGCTCACCGCCACACAAATTTTATGGATTAACCTCGTGACGGATGGCACGGTGGGCATCGCCCTCGCCACCGAGCCGGGACATGGCGATGTACTGAAGGAAAAACCAATCAGAAGAAAGGAAAATATTCTCAATCTTTCCGTGCTGCCGTTTCTGCTCATCAACGCTTTGGTGATGACCACGCTCGCGCTCATCGCGTTCAAGTACTACCTGCCATTCGGTGAAGAAAAAGCGCGCACAGCAGTGTTTCTCGTGCTGGTATTCACGCAGATTTTCAACATGCTCAATATGCGCTCGCTGAAAGAGTCCGTTTTTAAAATCGGCATTTTCTCCAACCGTTATGTCAACATTGCGCTGCTCCTTTCCGTTGCTCTGCAGATTTCGGTGGTGGAGATTCCTTTTCTGAAAAATATCTTCCGCCTGCACAGAATAGATATAACCGAACTGGCGGTTATCATTGCCGCCTCTTCATTGGTGCTTTGGGGGAGCGAGCTTTATAAGTTTGCAACTAAGAAATTCAGGAAAACGAACAGGCTTTTAAAAGGATAAACTTACATTCAAAGTGTTGGGAGGTGAATCATCCTCAATCTTCCAAAGTAGAAACATCACCTTCCGCCAGCCCCAATTCCCGCGCCTTTAACAATCTTCTCATGATTTTGCCACTTCGCGTTTTAGGGAGTGCATCCACGAACTGAATTTCCTTGGGCGCTACAGCAGGACCCAACTTTGTTCGTGCAAACCCGATGAGTTCAAGCCGGAGTTTTTCATCTGCGGTGAATCCGGTTTTCAGCGCTACAAACGCTTTCACCATCTCGCCAATCATCGGGTCGGGTTTGCCGATGACACCCGCTTCGGCAACGGCAGGATGCTCCATCAGCGCGCTCTCCACCTCAAACGGTCCCACCATGTGCCCGGAGGTTTTAATGATGTCATCCGCGCGACCAACGAACCAGTAATAACCGTCTTCATCTTTCTTCGCAAGGTCGCCCGTGATGTACCAGCCGTCTTTAAAACATTTTTTGTACCGTTCTTCCTCATGCAGGTATTTGCGGAACATGGAGGGCCAGCCGGGCTTGAGCGCGAGTTCGCCTGTTTCGTTCGGCAGATCTGAAACCTGAACCTTGTCATGGTTAATATGAACAATTGCCGCTTCGATTCCCGGCAACGGTTTACCCATTGATCCGGGCTTAATTTTCATGGAAGGAAAATTCGCAATCATAATGCCGCCCGTTTCCGTTTGCCACCAGTTGTCATGAATGGGAAGACCGAGCGTTTTCTTTCCCCATTCCACTGCCTCAGGATTCAACGGCTCGCCCACGCTGTGAATCAAGCGCAGATGATTCAAATCGTATTTCTCCAATGGCTTGATGTTCATCCGCATCAGCCTGCGAATAGCGGTGGGTGCCGTGTACCAGATTGTCACTTTTTGTTCTTCGAGAATTTTGTACCAGCGATCTGCGTCAAACTCCGCTTCGTCCACCAGCATCGTGATACCGTGCGTGAGCGGTGCGATGATGCCGTAAGAAGTGCCCGTCACCCAGCCCGGGTCAGCCGTGCACCAGAAAATATCATCAGGATGAAAGTCGAGTACAAATTTTCCGGTGATGTAATGCGTCAGCACTGCGCCATGCACATGCAAAGCGCCCTTCGGCATACCGGTGGTGCCGCTCGTGAAATGCAGCACGGCTTTGTCGGTCGAGTCCGTTGGCGGGATGATGTACTTGCCGGATACTTCCTGCATCAGCACCGGCAGCGACAGCACTTTTTCGCTGATATGATTTGAAGTGTCTGCAAGCAGCACATATTTTAATTCCGGCAAGCGTTCGAGCAAGCCTTCCGCTTTCTTTTTAAAAAGTTTTTCGGTGGTCACCAACACTTTCGCATCGCCCCTGCTCAGGCGCTGGTAAATCGGTTCGGGACCGAAAGCTGAAAACAGCGGACAAAATACATTCATGTTTTTCAGCGCGCCCAACGCGGCAATGTATAACTCGGGGATACGCCCCGCCAGCGCGAAAACTGTTTCGCCTTTTTCCACACCGAGATTTTTCAAAATATTGGCGAACCGGTTAGTCTGTTCCCGCAGCGCACGGTAGGTAAACTCCTTTGTTGTGCCATTCATTCCCAGCCAGCGGATGGCAACATGTTCCGCGCGTGTGCCTTCCGCATGACGGTCAACCGCTTCATGCGCGATATTCAGGCATTTGCCGCCACGCAGGCAATCCATCTCGCGCCATACATGCTCCCATAAGAAAGAGCCATACGTCTTTTCATAGTCAGTCATGTTGGGATGGACGGTAATATTTGACATTTTCTCGATAAGCATGATTACTCCGTAATTTTTGCTTTTAAAAAATCAATCAGCTTTTGCATTGACACCAATCCCGAATATTCCTCCTCCGGAATATCCACATGCAGCTCCTCGCTCACGGCAACCAGCAGACGGTAAAAATCCATCGAATCAATATCAAGTTGCGGGCGCAGGTCGGTGGTTTCGTCAAGCGCATCAAGGTTCGCTTCAGGAGCGATTTGATGCAGATGGTTCAGCACGATGTTGCGGATTTCCGAATCATTCATAAAGTTTCAGGTTTTTGCAGGAAGTTGTTCAACGCTTCCAAAAATTTGGAGCCGGTGTGCCCGTCAGTGGCACGATGGTCGGCAGCGAGTGTAGCGGTAACCACGGGATGTACGCCCACCATGCCGTTGCTTGCCCACGGCTGTTCCGTTA
The DNA here is from genome assembly GCA_041748615.1 of Chitinophagales bacterium. Taxonomy (GTDB): domain Bacteria; phylum Bacteroidota; class Bacteroidia; order Chitinophagales; family CAIOSU01; genus JBGTCY01. Next base: position 5,659 of record JBGTCY010000267.1, on the reverse strand, counting down.
CTTTTCCGAAACCCAAGATGGCGACCTGTGGCGGATAAATCACTCCGAAAACTTTCTCGGCTCCACGCTCGCCCAGATTGGTAACGGTGATAGTCGAGCTGCTCAACTCGATGCTGCGCAGCTTGCTTTCGCGTGCGCGAATGGTGATGTCGAGCATGTCTTTCATCATCTCGTCAAGGCTTTTCATGTCTGCGTTCAAAATTGCCGGAATCACCAAGCCGCCTTGCCTTAAAGAAATCGCGAATCCGATGTTGATGGCTTCCTGAATCTGGATTTGGTTGTCCTGCCAGTAGGCGTTCAGTTGCGGAACTACGGTGAGCGCTTTTGCCACGGCTTTCAGCAGCAACGCAGGCTGAAGGATTCTTTCCTTGATGTTGCGCTTTTTATTTTCGGCTTCGAGCCATTCGAGCGCCAGCTTTAAATCAATACGCGACTCCAGGTAATAATGCGGTATCTCGCGGTTGGAGCGGCTCATGGCGGCAGCGATTGCCATGCGCATCTTATCACTTGCAGGGACGGGTGTCTTCGCTTCTTCAATTAGTTTTTCCGCAATAACCGCTTCCGGTTTTTTCACGGGAGGCGTTTCCACTACCGGGCTTTGCTTCTGCAATTTTGCTGCGTTCTCTACATCTTCACGGTGAATCACGCCTCCATCTCCGGTTCCCTTTACTTTACTCAAATCCACACCCAACTCCTCCGCTATCTTTCGCGCAAGCGGGGAAACTTTTATTCGTTTCACATCTTTAGCAGGCGCAGCGCTAACCGCTATTTTTTGCTCCGCAAGAATTTCCCCTTTTTGTTTTTCGGTAACTGCTTTCGGAGTTTCACCTGCTTTCTCTTTTTCCCCGCTGATGATTGCAAGCACGGTTCCCACCGGAACTTTGTCGCCCACCTGCATCACCAATTTTTCAATCACGCCATCTTCATACACTTCAATATCAATCAAACCCTTTTGCGTTTCCACTTCAGCAATGGCGTCACCGCGCTTCACTTTATCGCCCGGCTTCACGTACCATTCGGTGAGCGTACCCGCTTCCATATCGGCTCCCAAACTCGGCATCAGGAATTCACTCATGACTGCATCATTTTTTTTACTGCTGAAACAATTTCAGCTTTTTGCGGAAGCGAAGCCGTTTCGAGATGTTCAGGATAAGGAATCGGCACTTCCAATCCACACAGCCGCTGAACGGGCTGGTCTAATTCGTAAAAAATATGCTCCATGATGCGCGCAGAAATTTCCGAGGAAACGCTCACCGACTTCCACGCATCTTCTACAATCAACGCGCGATGCGTTTTTGAGACGGACGTAAAAACGGTTTCCTCATCGAGCGGTCGCAGCGAGCGCAGGTCAATCACTTCCGCATCAATTCCCGCAGTTGCCAACTCATTCGCTGCATCGAGCGATTTATAAAGACCGGTTCCATACGTGATGATTGAAATATCTTTTCCTTCGCGCCTCACCTTCGCTTTTGAAATATCCACCGCTCCCGCATTGGCGGGGATTTCACCTTCGAGGTTCAATAATGAAGTGTATTCAAAAATGATGACGGGGTCGGGTTCCGTCAATGCCGTCAGCAGCATCCCGCGCGCGTCCTCATGCGAGGCAGCCGACACCACCTTCAATCCCGGAATGTGCGCGTAGAGCGGCTCCCAACTGTGGGAATGCTGCGCTGCGAGTTGCCGCCCGATGCCGCAGCTCATGCGAATCACCAGCGGCACGTTTAACTGACCGCCAGACATGTGCAGCAGCGTGGCGGCATTATTCACAATCTGGTCCATCGCGAGCAGGCTGAAATTCACGGTCATGATTTCGACAATGGGTTTCATTCCCGCCAACGCAGCGCCTATGCCCGCACCCACGAAGCCCGACTCCGAGAGAGGCGTATCCATGATGCGTTCTTCGCCAAACTCCTGCAACAAACCTTTGCTCACGGCAAACGCTCCACCATAGCGACCCACGTCTTCACCCATCATGAAAACGCGCTCGTCTTTTTGCAATGCCTCACGGATAGCCTGCTTGAGGGCTTCACGGTAGGTGAGTTTAATAGTGCTGTTGTTCATTTTTAGAAACAGATACCATCCCTTGAAGGGATGGTATCTGTGATTTATTTTATCATTGTTAAAATCATCTTGAATCTTTCCACTGCTTTAAGCGCGTGAGGAACATTTGCAGGCAGGATGATACCTTCTCCCGCATTCAATGAATTCGGATTTCCACCCACGGTGATTTCCGCTTTGCCGTCTAAAATCTGCACCAGCGCATCAAACGGAGCAGTATGTTCTGTCAAACCTTCTCCTTTATCAAATGAAAACAGCGTGATGTTTCCATTCGGTTTTTTCAGGAGGGTCTTGCTCACTACTGCGCCTGAAGCATAGGCAATGCTGTCAACCAATGAAAGGACTTTTGATTTTTCGATTTCACTCATGATTTTTCGCTATAAACGAATTTCATCAACCGTTCCACCGGCTCCCATGTTCCGGATTCCGCAAAATCAACCGCCCGCTGTATTTCCGCTTCCACTTTCTTTTCGATTTCTATCACGTCATTTTCCGTAATCAACTTTTCATCCATAAGATATTTCTGAAATTTTGGAATCGGGTCGCGCTTTTTCCATTCTTCCACTTCGCTTTTTTCCCGATACAGTTCTGCGTCAAACATCGAGTGGGCACGGAAGCGATAGGTGTTGCATACAAGAAAGAAAGGCTTACCCGTAGTTCTTACTTTTTCTGCCGCCTTGTTCGCTGCATCCATCATTGCAAGCAAATCCATGCCATCCACCGTAACGGTTTCTATTCCATAGGCAGGACCCTTTAGCTCCAATTGCAGCTCGGAATGCGAGTAGCGGATGGCAGTACCCATTGCGTAAAAATTATTTTCACATACCAGCAGCAGCGGCACCTGCCACAGCGCGGCAAGGTTCATGGTTTCGTGAAACTCGCCTTCAGCCGCAGCGCCTTCACCGAAGAAGCAGCACGTGATATTATTTTTCTTTTGTTTTTTGGAGGCGAGCGCCATGCCCAGCGCCATTGGCAGGTGACCGGCAACAATCGCATTGCCGCCATAAAATTTTGTTTTAGCATCAAACAGGTGCATGGAACCACCGCGTCCTCCGCTGCAACCTTCCTGCTTGCCGTACATCTCCGCCATCACAGCAGCCGGGTCAACCCCGCGGGCAAGCGCTTGTCCGTGTTCGCGGTAAGAGCACAACACGTTATCCTCCCGGGTCAATGCCTGCATCACACCCACCGCCACCGCTTCTTCGCCATTATATAAATGCAGAAAGCCCCGAATCTTTGTTTTGGTATATTGCTCTGCCGATTTATCCTCAAACCACCTGATAAGCAACATTTGGTAGAGCAGTTGTAATCCTTGCTCAAGGGAAATATTTTTGGGCGTTGAGATGTTTACTGTTTCGTTCATAATCCCGTGAAAATTAAAAAAAGCAGAAACGATAATTAATGACCTATGTCATTATCAGGAGCATATCCTTTAATATCGCGCAAGTCTTTGCTTACGCACGGTGGCTGGTGCAATTTTCTTTGGCTTTTAAGGATTTTCAAAATTGCGCACATAATACCAGTCATTCAGCTTCGCTTCGATTTAACGATTTAAATCAGGGGCTTAAATTAATGAGTGTGCCGTTCGAAAAAGAATTATGCTGAGAAATTATTATCTGCTAATCGGCAGCTACTTTCTTTGGAATACCCAAAACATTCCCTTCACGTCCGTTTGCCATTTGGGGATGATCAGCACCAGGATAATTTCTTCTGCCAGTTCAATAGCGGTGACGACACAGGCAATATAGAACAACGGGTAAGAAATACTTTCAAAAAAGAATGATGATATCAGAAACAATGCCTGCAGGATGGCGGCAATCTTGGCAAGATACGTGTGAAAACTGCTCATCTTACCGTACTTGATAATCGCCAAGAAAAGCTGGATGAAGAAAAGCGCCAGCAGCACGGCAATGATAATCCACTGCTCACGAAGAAATTCGCTGCGCGTAACCGCAAGCCCGATTACCGCAACGGCAAATGTGAGGTCGTCACCGATGGAATCAAGCCGCGCACCCATTACGCTTACGGCTTTAAATCTCCTCGCAATGAAACCGTCAACAGCGTCTGTCAAAAAGCTCGCAACGAGCAGCCACTTGAAGAGATTAAAATGACCTGCAATCACAAGGTACAACAGCAACGGGGCGGTTATAATCCTGTAAAGCGTGATAAGGGTTACTATCTTCAAACTGATGTTTATCTTGAAGAGGTTTTTACAGCTCAAAATTCCACTACCATTTCTTTACTTAATGTGACTTTCATCATTAAAAGATGCTGGTGATTGCTGTACATTTGAATTGTGCATGTATTGTAAATAGGCATCAATTTTTGATTAGGAAGTGATTGATGAAAGTGACAAAAATAAAACGCCATCAGGATATCAATTAGATGAAGCAAAGCAGACAGCAGCGTCATGTCGAAGGTGCTGCCATTTAAATTGATGATATTTACAATCACAAACAGCGTTGTTTCGGCAGGAATGTGCAGGTCGGTCGGCTCGGACATAAAACACATTATTGATATTTCACAAACTTTTTAATAAATGTCTGTCATTAAGTGACCGGGAAAAAATTTTTTATCGTTTTACTAATCATCATTATATCTACCATTCTTGTGTCGCTGACTATTGGCAAAGATCTGTATCTGAAGCGCACACCCGATCTGCTTTCATTTGCCATCCTTCACTTTGCAGGTTACCTGTTTTTTCTCCTGATGCCCGTTGAGGCTGCTTTCATCTATTATATGTCAGCGGGTTACAACCTGTTCATCATGATAGGCCTTGCACTCATTACTGCTGTGGCGGCTCAGTTGATAGATTATTACATCGGAAAAGCGATCAGCACTCATGTGATTGAAAACTTTGTTCGGAGGGAACGCTACGAGCGAGCCAAACTTCATATCCTGAAATATGGAAACGTCACCGTGTTTATTTTCAATGTCTTGCCACTGTCCTCCCCGATTCTCGTGCTGGCTGCAGGCATGTTAAAATATCCGCTCATAGATGTACTGGTTTACAGTATTATCGGGCTGGCAGTCAAGTATGCGGTTATCGCTTTGTTTATGATATAATATTCAATATTTAAAAACTTCATTTTATGGCAACTTCAAAAAAAATCAAACGCATCCGGGCTTAGGGCTTGCGGAAGAAACAAATGAAAAACTTCACCAAACCTTTAATGTACTGGTAAAAAAAGCAAGGTGTATGAACCCGAAGTGAAAAAAGCAGTGAACGACATCCGCCAAGGAGTTTCAGACACTTTTAAAAAAGCTTGAAACGCTTGAGGTGAAGGCAACGCAAAAGGCTAAGCCTGCCATAAAAAGGTCTAATGCATAATCGTAATCGTCTGCAAGCGTGTTAATGATTTGGGTAGATATCTTTAAGGAGGAAGATGCCTCATACAAAACAGGGGGTTACGATGATACATCGTAACCCCCTGTTTTATAAATGAAGTTGAATTTTTTCTATTTCAACATCAATTTTCTATTAATTGAACCCTTTGCTCCTTGTAATTGAATGAAATATATTCCTTTTGAATAACCGCTTAAATCAATTGCTTCTTTTATCTCAAACTGATTGTTCAGTCCGTATTCCTTGCTGAAAATA
>JBGTCY010000266.1:0-5529 GCA_041748615.1 Chitinophagales bacterium | reverse complement strand
TTGACGAGAGCTTCATCACCGCGATATTCCCGGTAATGATGACGCATAAAAAATCATGAAATCCGGCTAAGGGTATATTTCCCGCCATGATGAGTCCGATGCGTTTCCCCTGTTTTCTTTTTTCTACTTCAGGATAAGATTTTATCCATTTCTCCAGCAGTTCGGGTTGAAGATAGTTCTCCGCAATTGCTTTCAGGGATAATTCAATATTTTCAGGAGTAAACCATTTGTTGTGCCGGAAAACGAGAGTTTTTACCTCTTCAAGTTTTTTATCACCGGATAGAAGATATTCGCTTAATCGCTGTAAAACGGGAATTAACGGATGAAACATTTTTAGTTTTCTCTTAGGTATTTATTGTTAATTTCGGAGCAATAAAACTAACTAAAACAATACCGAACTATGGCTATAATGATTACTGATGAGTGCATCAACTGTGGCGCCTGCGAGCCGGAATGTCCCAATAATGCGATTTATGAAGGAGGTGTAGAATGGTCTTTTGCTGATGGCACTACCGTAAAAGGTCCCGTGACATTTGTGGACGGAACCGTTGTAGATGCTGACCAGAAATTCAAACCGATTTCCAACGATTATTATTTCATTACTCCTGAAAAATGCACGGAGTGTGTCGGTTTTCATGAAGAGCCGCAGTGCGCTGCTGTTTGTCCGGTGGATTGTTGCGTGCCCGACCCCGACCATAAGGAAACTGAAGAGCAGTTGCTTTCTAAGAAAGCGAAAATGCACTTGTAAGCTTTCATCCGGTTTTTTCAACCGCGCTTTACTTTTTCTTTGCCGTTTCTTTTTTAGAGTTCATTTGTTCCTCAAATAAATTCATCGGGCGGTTAATGCTTTCATCCAAGGCGATGAAAGTTTCTGTGCGTTCAATCCCGTCAATCCGTTGAATTTTATCATGCAGGACTTCGCGCAAATGTTGCGTGTCGCGGCAGATGATTTTTACAAACATGCTGTAGTTGCCGGTGGTGTAATTCAATTCTACGATTTCAGGAATTTTTTTTAATTGAGAAGCTACCTTGTCGTAAAGTGAATTTTTTTGGAGATAGATTCCAAGAAAGGCTTTGATATCATACCCGAGTTTGGTGAAATCAATGATGAGTTGAGAGCCTTTCACAATGCCCGCTTCCCTGAGACGGTTCATGCGTACATGCACCGTGCCGCCCGAAACGTAGATTTTTTGCGCAATTTCTGTATAAGGCGTCTGCGCATCCTGCATGAGCAGGGAAAGTATCTGCAAATCCGTGTTGTCAATTTGAAAATCAGAAGGCATATAATGGAATGTTTATTGATAAAATTATAATGAAGATATCATTTTATTGATAAAATTGTAATAATAATTCAAAATGAATAAAAAAATTGCAATCACCGTATAAGCAGTGTATGTTTGCATCAGTTCTTTAACACACATTGTTAGGTGATGAAACCGGCAGCCATGCCCTCCTGTCTCGGGGGTGAAGATAAGGGACAAATCGCGTTCACTACGGCAGACGTGACTAACCGCTTCGTGAAGGTTCGACTCCTTCCCTAACAGCAAAAGCCCTTTCCGATTCGGGAAGGGCTTTTTTATTTCCCGACATTTACCACTTTTTCCAGCTCACTGTCATACTTACTCACCAATTTCTTCCAATCATATCGCTCGGTAAATTGAGCGACTTGTTGCTTTCTCAAAATTTTTACGTCAAAAATCATGCGTTGCAACCGGTTGGTAAACTCGCGATTGTTTTCTTCATAAAAAAATGTATTGTGCAGCGATTCGGGAAGATGTTCCGGATAGGCAAGCCGTTTAGGTAACAGTGGAATCACATTGCAACTCATCGCTTCAATCACGCTGATGCCGAAAAAATCCTGTATGGAAGTCACCGGAAGAATGTCACAGACAGAAAGCCATTGCACGTATTCTTTTTGACTTTCAACAAAACCGAATTGCAGAATTTCCTCAACTAATTTTTCACGCGCGGTATCAAAATTTTTCGGATAGCGGTTGAATTTTTCTCCCAAAACCACCAACTTAAATTCAACGCCTCGCTCTTTTAATTCAAACAGGGTATTGAAAAATGTTTCAGGGTTTTTGTCATATTCCCAGCGATGATTCCAGAGAATCACCGCCCGTTCGTGATGTTCAATTTTTTCGGGTTGTAAGGATTTTATTTTTTGAAGATTAATGCCCGGGTATAACACACCGGATTTATTTTTTATCTCTTCCACTGAATTTAATTCCTGATGGTCGGGAAACATTTTAAGAAATTCAGGCAATGCTTTCAAAAAGGATTCCTGATGATAGCTGGAGTTGAAAAAAATTTTATTCGCTGAAAGCGCGGAAGTATAATTGATAAAACTGTAGTGATTGTCCCTTTGAAGACTGACATCCGCATCGGTGGGCGACCACGGGTAGGAAAGTTGATTTTCATGAAAATAAAGTGCGGCAGGGATATGATGGGTGGTTGCCCTTGTCAGAGAAAGAAACGCATTCAGGTCGAGCATATCACTCGCAAGAAGTAAATCCGGCTTAAAACTGCTTTCTGAAAACAAACGTGAGATTGACACCGCACCTCCGTGCATCCGCCACTTCCAGTGGTGTCCGCTCAATCCGAAAATTTTGATTTCATGACTGCTGTATCGCGCGTAATCTTCCGCCCACTGCCGGTGAGAGCCGCCCAGAAAAGGTTCCAGCAAGGCGATGCGCATGGATTATTCTTTTTCTTCCTTCAGCACAAAAGGTTCAACGAAAGATGGGGGAACGGTGAACCAGCCTTTATCGTCTTCAAAATTAAAATCACCCAACAAACGGCTGGCTTGCAGGTCAATGAAGAAATCTCCTTTTTTAAAAAATACCGTATCAATCTGGAAAGACTGATGTGCGGGAATATTGTAAAAAGCGATGCGCATGGTGTCTTCTTTCCTGATTAATTCCGTTTGCACTAAATATAAACCGCAGAGTGAAGGAAACATGAAAACATCGGCATCCGTCCCAGGAAAGAATTGATAACCGGGTTTATCCTGTTTAATCACATAGGCTTCTTTATTTTTTAAAATTGTGTCAAATGGTTCGACCGGTTCCACATTGTCATAATATACATCTTCTGAAAGCGTAAACACATACCATGCTTTTCTTTCAATTTTTTCACTGATGGGTTTTTCTTTTTTCTCATCAAATAACTTAAATGTGAACACACCGACACACGTTTGGGCAAACATGGGTGAAGTAAAAAGTAGCGTAATCATTGCCAGCCAGTATTTTTTCATGGTAATTTGCTTTTATTTGGTCTCTGAATTTTTCAAATACGGTGCCAAATTAGGAAAGAAATAATTTTAACGACCATGCAAAGTCCACAACTTGAAAAGTTATTGCAATTGAATCTCCAAGCTCCGCAGGATCCGTTCATCAAATTTGCTATCGCGCAGGAATATTTGAAAAGTGATATTACGGATGAAGCGCTGAAAATGTTCGAGTTGCTGGTGCATGAATTTCCGGATTATGTGGGCGCTTATTATCATCTGGGGAAACTGCATGAACGGCTTGGGAAAAATGATGCAGCCATCTCAGTTTATAAAAATGGAATCACGCAAGCTGCAAAAAAGGGTGATTTTCATGCCCTCAATGAATTGAAAACCGCGCTTTCACAACTTTCTGAAGAAGATGAGTAAAAACACTCTTTTAAATAAGATTGAAAATTTCATTCTCACCAATCACTTGGCGGCTAAAAATAATCCAGTGTTATTGGCGGTCAGCGGGGGAGTAGATTCGATGGTGATGAGCCGTTTGTTTTTTGATGCCGGGTTCCGTTTTGGAATGGCGCACTGTCACTTCGGGTTGCGTGGCAAAGATGCTGATGAAGACCAGCAGTTGGTAAAAAAAATAGCGGAGCAATATCAGGTTCCATTTTTTACAGTTCAATTCAATACGCTGGAGTTTGCTCAGGAGAAAGGAATTTCCGTGGAGATGGCTGCGCGGGAATTACGTTATCAGTGGCTGGAGGAAATCAGGAAGTCAAACGGATTTCATGCCATCGCTACCGCGCATCACCGCGATGATAATATCGAAACCGTCTTGCTTAATCTGGTGAAGGGAACGGGGATTGCCGGATTGCATGGTATTTTGCCCAAGCGCGATAAAATCATCCGACCATTATTAATAATCAGCAGGGAGGAAATTGAATCATTTGCGGAAACCGGCAAATTGGAATTCAGAGAAGACCATACGAACCGTGAATCCGTCTTTCAGAGAAATCGTTTGCGCAATGAGGTGCTCCCTCAATTAGAAATAATCAATCCTTCTTTTAGGGATACATTCACAAAAAACATCGAAAAATTCAGGGATACGGAAGCGGTTTACCGGAAAGGATTAGAATATTTCAGCAGAAAACTTTTACAAAAACGCGGAGATGATTTTTACATCTCCATCAAAAAAATAAGGATGTATGAGGGCGCAAAAACCATCCTTTACGAGTTGTTAAAACCATTTGATTTTGGAGAACCGCAATCCGCGCAGGTGTTTGACGGATTAGAATCGGAATCGGGCAATCAATATTTTTCTTCAACGCACCGGGTGGTAAAATCCAGGAATTTTTTGATTATTACCGGACTTCATGAAGAGAGCGCGGGGATTGTTTTGACAGAAAACATCAAAAAGCCGGTAAAATTAAGAGGAGGCGAAATCAGGTTTCACTTGGTAACCGGAGCTAATATCAATCCTTCGGAAAAGGACAAAAACGGTTCTGTGGATTTTTCAAAACTTGAATTTCCGTTGGTGTGGCGCAGATGGAAGAAGGGAGATTATTTTTATCCGTTGGGCATGAAAAAAAAGAAGAAAAAGCTCAGCGATTTTTTCACGGACATCAAATTGTCTTTACCCGAAAAAGAACGCGTCTGGCTTTTGGAATCTGCGGGTAAAATCGTCTGGATTGTAGGTTATCGCGTTGACGAACGCTTCAAAGTCACCGAAAAAACGAAGGAAACACTTATCCTGAAATGGCGTCCGGTTTAAAACACCAATAACCGGTTTGTCACAAAACCATCATTGCTGTTAATCCTCAATAAGTAAATACCGGGTACCAATGATGGCAATGCCAGTGTTTCTCGGTTGTTGCCGGTATTGAATTGTTTTTCAAAGAGAGCGATTCTTCTGCCGGTGTTGTCAAATAAATCAATCGTTGCGAGGAAATTTTCACGGGCATGCAATTCAATCGTCAGCATGTTGTCGTTTCCAAGCGGGTTCGGATAAATGCGGGATTCTGCAATAAAAGGATTTTCATTGATTCCGGTGAACATGAATGTTTTAAAGGTATTGCAACCTCTGCTGTCAGTGATAGTGACATAATACTCGCCAATATTCTCCAAACCGATTTCCTGGGCGGTGCTTCCGTTTGACCAGTTGTATGTATAGGGTGGAGTGCCGCCTTCCGCTACAGCCCGTAAGCCGTAAAATGAAGGTGTTTGGGTGATTTCAGCCTGAATCGGTTTTGGTTCAATGATGTTGACAAAAATTACCACTGAATCGTTCGTAGCATCGGCAATGG
>JBGTCY010000265.1:0-12989 GCA_041748615.1 Chitinophagales bacterium | reverse complement strand
TTCAGCGGGATAATGCGCTTTCAGATACATCGTATGAAATGCTACATACGCGTAACACGTGGAGTGTGATTTGTTGAAAGCGTATTGAGCAAACGCCTCCCAGTCAGTCCAAATTTTTTCACAAATTTTCAGTTCAAATCCTTTCGCCTGCGCGCCTGCCATGAATTTTCCTTTCATCTTATCCAAGGTGGCGCGGTCTTTTTTGCCCATCGCTTTGCGCAGGACATCCGCGTCACCTTTGGTGAATCCGGCTAATTTTTGTGACAGCAACATCACCTGTTCCTGATAGACCGTAATCCCGTAAGTGTCTTTCAGAAACTCTTCCATTTCGGGAAGGTCAAAGGCGATTTTTTCCCTTCCGTGTTTTCGCGCGATGAAGTTAGGGATGTATTCAAGCGGACCCGGGCGAAAGAGCGCGTTCATCGCGATGAGGTCGTCAAAGCGGTCAGGTTTCAGTTCCTTGAGGTATTTCTGCATCCCCGGACTTTCAAACTGGAACGTGCCGTTGGTCATTCCTTTTTGATACAGTTCGTATGTCTTGCTGTCATCTAACGGGATGTTGTCAAGGTCAATTTCAATCCCATGATTTTCTTTAATCAATTGCAGGGCATCGCGCAGGATAGTCAGCGTTTTCAATCCTAAAAAATCCATTTTCAGCACACCGGCATCTTCGATAATTTTACCTTCATATTGTGTCAGGTAGAGTTCGGAATCCTTTGAAGTGCATACCGGAATAATCTCTGTCAAATCTTTCGGAGCGATGATGATACCCGCGGCATGAACACCCGTTCCGCGCACTGAACCTTCCAGAATTTGCGCTTCTTTTAACACCCGCGACTGCAAGTCATTTCCATTTAACAGGTCGCGCAGTTTTTTTACATTTTCAATTTCATCCGCATTGAGATTTTCTTTGCCTTTTAATCCTTTCTCTCCGTCCAAAGGCGCGTTGAGCAGGCGATTAAGTTCAATTCCGACACGATCCGGCACTAACTTTGCCAGCGCGTTGGAATCGGAAAGCGGCAAATCAAGCACCCGCGCGACATCCTTGATACTCATTTTCGCTGCCATCGTACCGTAAGTAACGATTTGCGCAACCTGGCTTTTCCCATATTTTTCCACGACATAATCCAACACTTTCTGCCTGCCTTCATCATCAAAATCGGTATCAATATCGGGCATGGACTTTCGCTCAGGATTCAGAAATCGTTCGAACAACAATCCATACTGAATCGGGTCAATATTGGTGATGCCGATGCAATACGCCACCACCGAACCCGCAGCCGAACCGCGTCCCGGTCCGACAAACACTCCGATGTCTTTTCCATGATTGATAAAATCGGATACGATGAGAAAGTATCCCGCGAAACCCATCGTTTTTATCACGAACAATTCAAAATTGAGCCGCTCTTCAATTTCAGGCGTGATTTCTTTGTAGCGTTTCCGCGCGCCTTCAAAAGTGAGATGCTTCAGGTATTCCCACTGATTCAATGTTTCGGGTTGCAATGTTGTTTTTTCATCCACTTTTTCAGGCTGTGTGTGCAGTTGAAATTCATTCGGGATGGGAAAATTGGGAAGCAGGATGTCCTGTTTCAATTGCAATTTTTCAACTTTCCCCGCAATCTCATTGGTGTTGTCAATCGCCTGGGGCAGGTCGCTGAAAAGCTGCGACATTTCTTCGGTCGTTTTGAAATAAAACTGGTCGTTGTAAAAAGCAAACCGCCCTTTGTTATTGTTCACTTCGTCATCATCACCGAATTCCTTCAACTTGGGGTCTGATTGTTTTTTGCCGGTGTTGATACACAACAGGATGTCATGCGCGTTAGCGTCTTCGCGTTCCACATAATGCGAGTCGTTGGTCGCGATGATTTTGACAGGATATTTCTCAGCGAATTTCAGCAAGGTTTCATTGACTTTATTTTGGTCAGGAATACCGTGACGTTGCAATTCGATATAATAATCTTCTCCGAATAATTCATACCACCACTTAAAAACTTTTTCGCCTTCTTCTTCGCCTTTTTTCAAAATCGTGCGCGGCACTTCAGCAGCGAGACAGCAGGTGGTGGCAATCAGTCCTTTGTGAAATTTTAAAATCAGTTCTTTGTCAATGCGCGGATACTTGCTGTAAAAACCTTCGATGTAACCAAGCGAACAAAGCTTAATGAGATTTTTGTATCCCTCCGGATTTTTTGCCAGAAGCAATTGATGACACCGCACATCCCTGTCACCTTTGGTAAACTGGCGCTTGTGACGGTCTTCCACCAAATAAAATTCACAACCCACGATTGGTTTGACATTGTATTTTCCGGCAGTCGCCACGAATTTGAACACGCCAAACATATTTCCGTGGTCAGTAATCGCGACAGCCGGCTGATTGTCAGCCTGCGCTTTTTTAAAAATGCGGTCAATGTCAGCCGCACCGTCTAAGAGTGAAAATTGTGTATGGCAATGGAGGTGATTGAACTGCGGCATCGCGGTTAAAATTATTCAGTTAAAAAAAAGCACCGCTCAAAAAATCGAACTGATTTATTTGGTGAGCGGAAAAATTGTTGGGGTAAAACCCCGGAAAAATCGCCAGAGAGGAATTTCAAAAGTAGCGTTCAGAAATTTTTGAAGCGCGATTTTGTGTAAAAAAAGTTATCTACATTGACCTAAATAAAATAGATATATTTAAGCCGCACTCAATCAGAAAATATTTGAGCGGTATAAAAAAATCACGCTTTAATTGCACCTGCTCTTTCCAACATTCTCCGTTGAATATCTTCTAATCTGCCTTTCGGAATCGCGGAAATCAGTTTTTGAGTGTATTCGTGTTGCGGATGATTATAAATTTCATCGGCAGGTCCCATCTCTTCAATCTTGCCCTGGTTCATCACTATCATGCGGTCCGACATGAATTTGACGACAGACAAATCGTGTGAAATGAAAATATAAGTAAACTCAAACTCGCGCCTGAGTTGAATTAATAAATTCAGCACCTGCGCCTGAACGGAAACATCCAGCGCGGACACCGATTCATCACAGATGATGAAACGCGGGTTGAGCGCAAGCGCCCGCGCGATGCAAATCCGCTGCCGTTGCCCGCCAGAAAACTCGTGCGGATAGCGGTTGTAATGGTCGGGGCTGAGATTTACTTTGCGCAGCAAATCATACACGCGTTCTTTGCGCTCTGCATCATTTTGATACTTTTTATGCACTTTCATCGGTTCCAGAATTGCGCCACCGATGGTCATTCGCGGATTCAATGAAGAATAAGGGTCCTGGAAAATGATTTGCATTTCTTCGCGCAATTTGTTCATTTCTTTATTCGTGAGGCTGAACAAATCAAGGTCGTTGTAAATCACTTTGCCTTCGTGCGGTTCCGCAAGTCGCAGGATAGTTCTTCCCAAAGTTGTTTTTCCGCAGCCGGATTCGCCTACCAAGCCAAGCGTTTCACCGGGATACACATCAAATGTGACGTCATCCACCGCTTTCACATATTCTAAAGTTTTACCAAAGAAATTTTTCTTTGACGGAAAATAGGTTTTGAGTTGCCGCACCTGCAACAAGGGTTTTTTCTCCATCAAATCCACGAGGCGTTGTTTGGTATCGGCTTCCGAAACTACCACATCACTGATTACTTTTTCGATGGATGTATCCACCACCTGCATCTGACCGTCCGTGTCTTCTTTCATGAAATCTGAAATGACAGGCAGTTTACTCAGCCGCGCATTCAGCGGTGGACGGCAGGCGAGCAATCCTTTGGTGTAGGGATGTTGAGGGTTTGAAAAAATATCATAAATCCTGCCTTGTTCCACAATCTTGCCTTTGTACATCACCAGCACACGGTCGGCAATTTCCGCAATCACGCCAAGGTCGTGCGTGATAAACAAGATGGACATCTCCATCATGTCACGCAGATTACGCATGAGTTCGAGAATACGCGCCTGCACCGTCACATCCAACGCGGTGGAGGGTTCATCGGCAATCAAAATTCCCGGTTCGCAAGACATTGCCATCGCAATCATCACGCGTTGTTTCTGCCCGCCCGACAACTGATGCGGATAGGATTTGAAAATCCGGTCTGGCGATGGCAGTTCCACTTTCGCGAATAAATCAAGCGTTAATTCTTTCGCTTCCTGTTTGGTTTTTTTCTGATGCAATACAATGGCTTCCACTACCTGGTCGCCACATGTGAACACCGGGTTGAGCGAAGTCATCGGCTCCTGGAAAATCATTGAAATTTCATTGCCGCGGTAACTGCGCATTTCCTTCTCTGAAAGTTGCAGCAAATCAACGGTGCCGCGATTTTTTGAATGATAAATAATTTCACCATTGGTGATTTTTCCCGGAGGGTTCGGGATGAGCCGCATCACCGAAAGCGAGGTCACTGATTTCCCTGACCCAGATTCACCCACGATGCCGATGGTTTCGCCTTTATTCAGCGTGAAACTGATATTATTCACGGCAGTTACCACACCCTCGTCCGTTCTGAATTCGGTGACAAGATTTTTAACTTCTAATAATTTGTTATCCATAAATTCTTACTTAAACCAAATTTCCGCTAATCAATCAATCTTTTAGCGACTGATATTAAGTAGGCTAAAATAGTTGGAAATGTTGGTTTGGGCAATCTTTGAATACTAATAACCAATAACAGGCAGAATTAAAAGCGATACAATACAGATTAGTGTTGATATTCCAAAAAAGGGCTGCTCACCCCTTGAGCAGCCCTCTATGGAAAGGAATCTATCGCATCTTCAAGCGATGGGGTTAAAAGTAGCAACAACTGTTATTGATAAATATGATTTCAATCATGCAATAAGCATGATTGAAATCAAGGATTAATTATTGTATTGAAATGCAATCCCGGTAAGTTTTTTATGGTTGATGATATGAATAGAACGTTTCCCCAAATCTATCATTCGCCCCTGTCTGAATTCCGAAAGTATTCTGATGACGGTTTCCGTGGCTGTTCCGTTAAAAGCTGCAAGTTCCTCTCTTGAGATGGTAATTTCAATTGGATTTTTCGATTTATTTTTTTTGCCGAAGAATTCTTGCAGTTGTAACAATGATTCAGCAACTCTTTCCCGAACGGGTTTTGTTGCAATTGAAATTATTCGATTTTCAGACTCAATCACATCTAAAGATAATTGATGCATGAGGGTAGCCATAAAAGCATAATTATCCTTCAGTAATAGCATAAACTGATTTTTAGGAATATAACAAACGAGCGTTTCCTCTATGACCTGAGCAAATGTTTTGTAAAAACCATTAGAAAATAATGCTTCATAGCCAACAATGTCACCAGCTCCGGCTAATTTGATGATTTGATATTTACCATCACTTGTTTGTTTATAAATTTTTACAATTCCGCTGTGGATACAATGAACACCTGTTGGTCGCGCACCTTCATAAAATAAAAAATTTCCTTTAAGATATTGGTTACATCCTTTGCAATTGCTGAGATCATTCAGCTCATCCTGATTTAATTTATAGAATACAGATTGACACCTGTTTTCACAAGTACCGCATGCCGGAAACTCTATGGGTTTTAATTTCATAAAAAAAATTAGGAAAAAGAAAAAAAGCACGCACGTGGAAACTTAAAGATTGAAAAGTTAAAATCAAACAAGATAAAGTTTGAAAAATGATTGTTTCAACTTCATCCTGAAATGAGAACTATCAACCATTCAAGTGACTTTAATCACTTAATGTCGCTATCTATAGATTTAATTGAAACGATTTCTTCAACGGGTTGGCTGAATGAAAACTATCATGAAATTCCTACTACAAAATCGAACGATATTCATATTTCAGAAATCACAAGCATCAGATAAAGATGAAATGCCCATGGGGTTCATTTTTATTTTGAAAAGCAATGATGTGCTGTGAATTTATTTTTTTTCATCGCCATTTACAGATAATAAATGCATAGTATCCGATGGACTCACACCCATATCGCGGCAGCCAGCCAGATGAACGACTAGGCTGTAGTAAGGCATATTCCGTTTAATTTAGAAGTTGTACTGCTAAATTGTTCCCCTTCTTTCTAATGCAGCTTTATACCGTTCTTTTTCAAGCTTAGTCACCGGCTTCACTGGTGTAACCGATACCGGCTTTTCGTGTTGATCGAGCGCGACAAAAGTGAAGTACGCATCATTTGTGAGGCGGGGCTGCATGTCGGGCAGGCGCTTAGTCCAAACCTCCGCGTAAATTTCCATTGAAGTATTGAAAACCCTTGTGATACAGGCTTTCACCATGAGAATATCTCCCACGCGCGCGGGATGCTTGAACGATACTTTATCAATAGACACCGTGACCGCAACCTTCCCCGCGTGTGTCTGTGCGCAGATGGCACATGCCGTATCCATCAGTTGCATAATCCTGCCGCCATGCACGATGCCCATCGGGTTGGTGTCGTTCGGGAAAACGACTTCGGTCATTACCACTTCGGAGTCTGCGGGAGTTTTGAGTTTTTGTTTCATCAGTAGAGTATGTTAGGAAATGCTGATTTTTTATGAATGATTTTGATAGAGTTATTTGCTAAAATCATAATCATTCAGCAGTCTTTTTTTATAATGATTACAGAGTATAAAAGTAAAAAGGGTAAGCATAAACTTAAATGTGCAAGATCATAATCAGGTTTGAATGGTATGTAATCATTTCTCAAACAAACACTACAACAACTCACCGCACCGCTACCTTCCTTTGATACCATTCATCCCCGATGTGCAACCGCAGAATATAAATGCCCGAAGGTTGATTTTCCATGTTGACATTGTGACGCATTTCACCAAGGTAATCTCGCTCGTGATGACGATAAACGGATTGTCCCAATTGTGTATAGATTTCCAGAATGACGTCTGCTCTTTCAGGCAGATTAAGTTCGATATTGAAGAAACCGGAGTTGGGATTGGGATACACCTGAATGTCCGGTTCAGCCGGGTAGTGTATCACGTTTTCGTCTTTTTTGTAAGTGTAAGCCGTGACTTCAAAATTCACGGTAATCAAAGCGCCTGCTGTGCCGCTGGCTGACCCACCGGAGTAGGCGGTAACCGTCAATGTGTAATTGCCTACCGGAGGATCCCACGCATAATAGCTGCCGTCTTTGTCACCATTCAGTGCGTAAGGCGCTACATTTTCCGTGCGGAACACGCTGCCGTTCAGTATGAACTGCACACTCTTCACCGCGCTTTCAACGCATACGTCTGCGCGTATATTGAATTTACCTGTCTGCGATTTATTAATCACCATGCCATCGGTGAGCAGTCCGATTTCACCGGCTGTGCCGGGATACATCAGCATCAGCGCGACCACATCGCGTGGCTCGCAACTGCCGCACGTGGAATTAATTCCGCCACACACTCCGCAGTTATCAATAGTTGCCGAACCGAAGCAGACGCCCGCGCAATCTTTATCCCCATTGGCAATCAACCCGGTGTTGCCGCCCACGCATACGCCACAATTATCGAAATAGGCCGTGCCGTAGCAATCGCCATGACAATCCATTGAGGAGTTGGGTTCAACATCCGTAGTGCCCCCCACACAAACACCGCAATTATCTATAAATGCCGTTCCAAAACAGACGCCTTCGCAATCTATATTGGCGTTAGCAATTAATCCGGTATTGCCTTCAACACATACTCCACAGTCATCCAACAACGCGCTGCCGCCACAATCGCCATGACAATCTTTTCCTTCATGGGCATTTAAACCGGTGTCGCCTCCCACACAAATGCCGCAATCATTCACGAAAGCCGTTCCGCCCGGTAAGCCGCTGCAATCTACTACCGGACCGGGGTCGCAGGGTTCTTCGCCTTCAACCAATTCCGCAATCAGCGAGCCGCCTGACCCCGTTCCGTCATGAAAATTATCCATCTTGTTATCGCCAAACCAAAGCAGCGGTTCAGCGCCTCCGGTAAATTCAATTTTTTTCAGATGTAATTTGAACGCCTCAGCGCCATTGCTGTATGGGATTTCTATGAAAGAAATTGATGTAAAATTGAACGGACTGAAATCGCTCAGCGGAATGCAAATCGTGAACCAGTCATTGCCTGTATTTTGAGGGATATAATTGCTGATTGTTACAAACTTGTTGGTTGAAGCCTGCGGACGAATTTGCAATCTGTTCCACTCCAGTGAGCCTTGTGGCGCTCTCATCGTGATGCACATTTGTTGATGTCCCATTGCCGCCACGTTGAGGTATTGCCCCCAAAGGCTGTTGGACGTATATCCCAACTTCAACTTGCGCCAGCTTTTTGCCGGATTGGTGACTTTGAGATAGGTCGCACCGCTGTCGTTTGTTATAAAATATTGACACTCGCTGCCGATGCAATAATCATCGGTGCAGGGGTTGCCGTCATCGCAATCCGCATCCGACACGCAGCAGAATACGCTGTTGCCGAAACACACACCACAGCCGTCTTTATCTGCATCGGGCAGCAAGCCAGTGTTGCCGCCCGCGCATATTCCGCAATCGTCAATCGTGGCTGTGCCGAAGCAATCTCCGTTGCAATCTTTATCTGTATTGGCAATCAAGCCGGTATTCCCTTCCACGCACTCTCCGCAATCATCGGGGTAAGCCGTGCCGAAACAATCGCCATGACAATCTTTGTTTGCATTCGCAGACAAACCTGTGTTGCCTTCCACGCACACTCCGCAATCATCGAAGTAAGCATTACCGAAACAATTTCCTTCACAGTCTTTATTAGTATTAGCGCTCAGTCCCGTATTACCTTCGACACATACCCCGCAATCATCCAAATATGCCGTTCCGTTTAAATTTTGATTGCAATCATTAAATTCTGAAGTACTGTCAGGAATAATGCTGATGGCAGAAATTTTAGCGCGGTTGATGACACCCGATAACAGAATTTCCAATTTTTGATCGACAACGGTGATACTATTAAATTCTTTCACCACTGCCACAGCCGCTCCTCCGGCATCAGAGAAAATATCATAGTGATGCAATATGGTGTCGCCTTCGATGAGCGCGTGAAAAACCCTGCTGCCCACACCACCCGTGCTTCCGCCACCGGGTAAGCCGAAATAGATTTCCGCAAAATGCAGCCGCACGGTATAACTGCCGTTTTCAACGGGAATGTTATAGCTCACGATATCGCCATTGCGCTCGCTGAGATACAAATCAGCATCATCTGTATTTGAAATATTACTGATGTTATTATTCATAAAAGTGTAGGTAGGATATTGTACGATTGATGCGTAATGCCAATCATTGATAAACGTATCGCCCTTCACAGAAATATATTGTGTGCCACCTGTATTGATGAACACACTGCCGGGAACAAACAACCCTTCGTCCTCCAAACCGTTGCAATTATTATCCAGACCATCCAAGACTTCAGGAGCGCCTGGGTACACATCGGGGTTGGTGTCATCGCAATCTAAATTATTTCTGACATAGCCTGTGGGGCTGTCTGGTGAAATAATGCTGTCATTCGGGTCGCCATAGCCATCGCCATCTTTATCCGCATAAAAAACGAGATACAAATCGGGATACGCTTCGGCATCGGACAAAGCCTTGAGCAAATTTTTAATCTCCTCAATCGTAGCGTCATTTACGCCATACATGCTCGTGCCGAGATTGCCGAAAACCGCTTTATGCTGAAATTCATACGGCTTGGTGCGCGCCAATTCTCCGATGGACAGCCCGTGGAAATAAGCATCGTCTCTGCCGTTGTCGCCATGACATGCCGCGCAGTTGTTGCTATAAAATATAATGCCTGCCAGTGCGTCACCGTTTTTGCCGATGTTAGAAAATGCTTTTGTCGCAGTGGGATACACGCCTGTAGTCGAGAGGTCATACAATGCTTCGGTGTCAAAAGCTTTTTCTTTCAAATATTTTACAATATCAAAAATCTGTTTGTCATTCAGAATTTTTCCATAGTCGGGATGCGCGTTGCCGCCCAAAGATGCATTCGTGCCGTCAGCCGTACGCGAGGGATTGACTGCCGCGCCTCCCGTGTTTTTGATTTTGGAGTAAATATCAAAAGCGGAATTATTGCGCACGTACGAAACGATTTCACCCGCAACAGCCGGACGGGTTGTGGTTGCCGGACGGTCAATGTAAGCTCCGATGTTTCCTTTTTGGTCCCAGCCATGGCAGGATTTACAGCGGTAAAAATCAGGAAAACTTATCATGTCATTCATATTCAAAGAAGCATCCGCAGGGATGACGAAATCCGTTTCGTTCGCCCAGAAACGGTCATAGAGCCTGCCTCCATTCAACGGATCGGCTTCCACATACAGTTGTTCCAATTCTTTTGACCAGATTACGCTTATCGCGGAAACCTTGGCATTGTTCACCACCGGGGTAAACTTGATGTTCAACATGCCGTCCGTCACCGCGATGAAGAAGGTTTCGGTCACTGCTTTGTAGCCGCCTCCGCGTGAAAATATATCGTAGTTATTCAGCTTGCGTGCGCCTTCCATATCCACATGAAAAATTCTTTTACCGACATCCTGCCCGCCACTCCATATTTCCGCAAAATGTAGTCTCACCTCATACAGTCCCAGCTCGGGCACGGGAATGTTGTAGCTGAAATTACCGAAGCGTTCGGTACTGTAAATTTCAGGGTCATTGGTATTACCGATGTTCGCGTTGTGATTTGAAAAAGTGAAGCAGCCGGAAGTGTAATAAAAATCATTGATAAATGTATCGGCTCTCGTTGAAATATACTTAGTTCCGCCCGCGTTGATGTGCTTCGTCCACATGCAGGTGCCTTCGTCAATCTCGCCATTGCAGTTGTTATCCAAGCCATCGCACAACTCAACGGCACCGGGATAAACGAGCGGGTTGTTATCATCGCAGTCGAGGTCGTTGGGCGCATAGCCGGTCGGCATAAACAGCGCCATGCTCGTATCGCCCGGAACACCATACCCATCGCCATCGGCATCGCGATACCACACCGGCTGCATGTCGGGAAAAGCGACTTTGTCGGACAATGCTTTCAGCAGATTTTTGATGTCGTCAATATTCGCATCGGTCATGCCTTTCATGTTTGTGCCCAATTCGCCATGCACGGCTTTGTGCTGCAATTCATAAGGTTTTTTTCTTGCGTATTCACCGATGGACATGCCGATATTATCATTGATAAAACCACCCAATCCATTAGGAAGCGAACCTTCCCTTCCATTAGCGCCATGACAGTTTTTGCACTTCGCATGATATAAAGAAATGCCCGCGTTGTAGTCGCCATTTTTACCGATGTTGGAAAATGTTTTCGTGCCCGTAGGATAGTTGCCGGTGGTGGTGATATCATATAATTCTTCGGTGTCCAACGCGCCCTCTTTCAGAAATTTCACAATGTCCCAAATCTGGCTGTCGGTGAGCAGCTTGCCATAGTCGGGCATGCGGTGACCTCCGAGCGTGTTGTTGGTTCCATCGGCTGTACGGGCGGGGTCCACCGCAGCCGCGCCATCATGCTTCACTTTGTCAAACAATTCCTTAATGGTCATCTGCGGCACACGGGTGTAAAGATTGACGCCCGTCACGCGCGGACGGTCAACCAATGCAGGATAGTCAATGAAGGAAGCGGCACGTCCTTTCAAATCATACGCATGACACGATTTGCAGCGATAAAATTCAGGGAATGAAGTCACGTGTGTCATGTCAATGTTCAGGTCGTTGGGCTCGGTGAAACCGGTTTCTGTCGCCCAGAATGTATCATACAACCTGCCGCCACGGATTTTATCCGCATCATTATAAGCGAGCAATTCAGGAGTAGCCTCGGCATAATCAGCCGGTTCGAAAACGACAATGTCGTTGGAGACATAAGTCACTGCCCACACCGTTCCCGGAAAAATATCCGCATCGCCCTGCGCGATGACGTCAAGCGGCACGGAGCCGAAGCTGTTGGCGAACACCGTCTGTCCGCCCGGGACAATGGCAGTGCCGGATGCATTCAGCTTGAAGCGGTATAGATTTCCGTTGAAAGCAGCCGCGAGCAAATCACCCTTTAACGCGTTGCTAAAATTTGAAGCAGTGTATTCGCACATGCCGTTTGTCGAAGAACAAATTGTGGTGAGCGCATGGGTTTCATTGCCTGCGGTCACATAATTACACTCCACCGGATTTTCCAAACCGGGCGGCACGGGCGATTGAGGGTTGGATGCGTTGAATGTGTTCGCACGGTTGCCGCGCGTAGGGTTGGGATGTCCGGCATAATAGCCCGGTCCGGGAACATAATGCAGCACATCACAATAGAACGCACCGGGTTCCACCACCTCATTCAAACAATTGGGCGAAAAACCGCCCCATCCGGTGTTGGGTCCGTTGTCGAAGCTGTACATTTTGCCCGATTTCGTAATCACCAAATCATAATGATTGCGCCAGCCGGTGGAATAAATCTGCACCGGTCCGTTCAGGTCTATGATTGCCTGATTTTTTCCGTTGTTGCCGCCAAAAGGATCGTTCGCATCCGTGTAGCCCGGCACATTGCTTACATTCGGACGGTCTTCGTCATCAAGGGTGGGCAGGTCATAAGTATTATTGCCAATGACATTCAAATCCACAGTAAGTATGGTGGTCGCCAGCGCATACTCGGGCAGAAAAACAAAGTTGTTGGAGGGCGCTCCCATATTCGTGTTTCCTCCCTGAGTTACATATAATATGTTATTTACTTCATCCAACTGCATGCCGTTGGTAGCATGATTTTCCTCCGAGCGGGGCAATCCGCGCACCAAATCAATCCGCGTCCACGAGCTGCCGTTGCGTACCAATTTTGAAATCATGCCGGAGTTGGTATCTAAATTTTTATTGTTGCCCAAACCCATCGGACCGCCTCCGATGCGCGGGTCGCTCGAGCTGACATACAGCACGGGATTTTGTGCCGTTCCCGTTACTAAAATTCCTGTCACTTGTCTTGTATTGACATTCGATACGGGTGTGCCGTCATCATTGTGATTAGGGATTTGCTGAATTTGTGTGATGACTTCTGTTGCCGTTACTGCATAATTATTGGGCGCGTTTCTTACAACCGTGTATGCGA
>JBGTCY010000264.1:0-19359 GCA_041748615.1 Chitinophagales bacterium | reverse complement strand
AACCTAACCATTTAATTAATCACAAATGGTCAACGTATTTCAGGACAAGACATTCATTTAAGAAATTTATTAAAAGTGAATACTTTTTGTAACTTTGTCCTTCCTGCAAAGAATTATTAAATCCCCCGATACAATAACAGGTATTTGACCCGGCACATCGCATGCTAAAAAAAATTGTAACCTTTTTTCTTCTCATCACCGGCATCGCTCAAATTATTCAAGCGCAACCGGTTTATGAGAGTGATGATTTTGCAGGATTGAATGATAGTTTTTTTCTGAGCCGCATCAATCCGCTTTTAATCGGGCAGAATAATTTCGACACCACCGGTGCGAATGTGACCTGGGATTATTCAAATCTTGTTCCGGTTTCTCAGCGCGTTTCGCGTTTTGTAAGTCCTATTCGAACGGGCTTTTTTGCCGCTTTTATTTTATCGTGTAATGCCCTTTGCTTTAATAATTGTTACGCTAACTGTCTGAATGGGGGAGGCTCTCAATTTATATGTTCTGGTTCCTGTAATTTCACTTGCAATACATCTTGTTTAACCCGGTGGGCAACCCGCTTTGATTTGGCGGAGCTGGCAAGCGATTCCATCAACCTCGGCATTGCCACGATTAATGACGTTTATAATTTTTATGACAAAACACAAACCGCGCTCAGCCAGGTAGCTATTGGCGCTAAATTGTCGAATTTCCCGATTGTGCTGGAGTTTGAAAACCCCGACAGGATTTACAAATTTCCTTTGGAGTTCGGCAGTCGAGACACTTCATTCAGCAACTATGCACTCAGGCTGGATTCCGTTCCGGGCACCGGAATCCCCATCTCACTTTCCTACAATCATACTCAACAACGCTACAATGAGATTGACGGTTGGGGTACATTGAAAACACCTTTTGGCGAGTTTCAAAATGTGTTGCGCGTGAAATCAGAAGTATTTAACCAGGATTCCATCATTTTTCAAGGTGACACCATTGCATTAAATCAGTTTTTACCCGGACAAATTTTGCCGGAGCGCGTGATTGAATACAAATGGTTTTCAGCGGATTTTGGTATTCCCTTGTTGAAGGTGACAGCCTGGGTTGTCGGAGGCAATACCATCTATAATGATTTGGAATTTGTGGATAGCTTGCGCTGCTTTGATCCTTTTGCTTTATTTGGCTATCTGCCGCTTCCTCCAATCATCGGACAAACCGAAGACTCAGTGGAAGTTAATTTTTTCAGTCTTTCAGTGAATGCCGACAGTTTCACCTGGGATTTTGGCGACCCGACTTCTGCTTCCAACACCGGTACCGGAGCCAATCCAAGTCATCACTTCACTACCGGAGGAATCTTTAATGTAAAACTTACTTCCTGTAATACAGCCTGCGCGGTTACAGTTTGCAATTCCATCACCATCCCGGTTTTTGTAATCAACCTTTCCACCACTTCGACTCCATCCATTATGAAACATGAAACCGGGTTGAGGGTGTTTCCATCACCGTTTCAGGATGAAATCACTGTTTTTATTCGAAGTCAATCGAATATGAAAATGAACATTAACCTGTATGATTTATCCGGTAAAGTACTTATCGAATCGCCCGGAACCCCTGTAAATATTGGAGAAAATACATTTAAATATCAGCTACGACATTTGCTTCCCGGCATTTACGTTGTTTCCCTTACTACAGATGAAAGCCGGCAATTCTTTAAAATCATTAAAACCAATTAAAAATTGTTCAATAAGCAGATTTTTCCTCTTAGAGTTTGGGAAGCATCATTTTTTTATCTTTGCTCCTCTTTTTTAACGAAGTCTTTAATGACAAGACCTTTCTTTTTCATTTTCTACGTATTAATCGTGACTTTGTCAGGCTGCTCTTTCAAGAGTCAGCCCTATGATGTGGTTTTAAAAACCTTTCCGGATGGCAGGTCGCGGATTGTGGTGACCTATCAGGGTAAAGGTGAGTTTATGCAGAAAATGAAATATGTCGAATTTTATGAAAACGGCAAAAAGAAAAAGGAAATACAATATCAAAACGGTCTGGAACATGGTCCCACCACCACCTGGTATCCGAACGGCTCTATAAAATTTATTGAACATTATAAAAACGGGTTGCAAGACAGTGTTTCTCAGTTTTATTTTGAAGACGGCAGGCTGGGGTCAGAAGAATTTTTTAAGGATGGAAAAATTGACGGCAATGCGATTACCTACTATGAGAATGGTCAGCTTTCTTCGAAAGCATATTTAGAAAGCGGTAAATATGAAGGGGAGTTTCAAAAATGGCATCTCAATGGTCAACTGATGGAACAAGGCGCTTACATCAATGACAAACGCGAAGGTGAATGGGTAACTTTTGCCGACAACGGGCAGGAGGAATCAAAAGGAAACTACATGGAGGGTGCGCAGGAAGGATTTTGGCTTTACTGGTACAGCAACGGTCAGAAAAAAGCGGAAGGCGCATATAAGCAGGGAAAAAAAGAAGGCAAATGGCCCTATTGGTATGCTGACGGGAAGCCGGTGGCGGAAGCGACATTCAAAGATGGCGTGAAAGACGGACTGTGGATTGAATGGTATGACAATGGCGTGAAGGGTTTTGAAGGCAACTTTGCAGACGGCAAAGAGCATGGCAAAGTCACCAAGTGGTTTCGTACCGGGCAGATTAAGTGGGTGCGCCATTACAACATGGGAAAAGAAGACGGATTATCCATTACCTATTTTAAAAATGGCAAGAAATCATCAGAAGGGTACTTTAAAGACGGAAAAGAAAACGGCACTTTCACAGCCTGGTATCCCAATGGCATGAAAGAATTCGAACGCAATTTTAAAGAAGGCAAATCGCACGGCAGGTTTATTAAATGGGATGCCAGTGGAAAAGTTGAATGGGTGAATTACTACAACGAAGGACGCTTAGTAGAATCCGCAGACTCAGTATTGCCTTAAACCGGAAAGCGGACTACAACTTTTCAGCCCCCCGATTTTCATGCTGAAAAACACCTGCCTAATCTTACCTTTGCCTGCAAATATTCAATAAGCAAGATGCGTTACGAACCGATTGATTCTAACCTGTTTATTCAAAACAGAAAAAATTTCACTGACCGGCTCAAAAAAAAATCAGTCGCGATTTTTAACGCAGCCGACCTGATGCCGCGCAACGGGGACGCTACCTTCCCTTTTCGCCAGCAATCCGACCTGTTTTACCTGACCGGCATTGACCAGGAAGATACCGCGCTGATTTTGTTTCCCGATTGCCCGGTGGAAAAATACCGCGAAGCGCTTTTCGTGAGAAAAACCAGCGAGCTGATTATGCTTTGGGAAGGCGAGAAGCTGACGCTGGAGCAGGCGCGGAAAGTGTCGGGGATTAAAAATGTTTTTTGGAAAGACGAGTTTCCCGGCATTCTGAAAATGGTGATGTACCAGGCTGAAACCTGTTATCTCAATTCAAATGAAAACGACCGCGCATCCACGGGTACGCCCGACTTTGATTTGCTTTTCGCCAGAGAAATAAGAGAAGCGTACCCGCTGCATCAATTTGAACGCGCGGCTCCCGTTATGTCGGAATTGCGCACGGTCAAATCAGCCATCGAAATTGATTTATTGGGAAAAGCAATCGCAATCACTGAAAAGGCATTTCGCAGAATTTTGAAATTCGTGAAACCGGGCGTAGCGGAGTATGAAGTGGAAGCCGAAATCACTCATGAATTTATCCGGAATGGCGCGACAGGTCATGCTTATACTCCTATTATCGCTTCCGGAAAAAGTTCAAACATTCTGCATTACATCACTAATAATAAAAAATGCAATGACGGTGATTTGCTGCTGCTGGATTTTGGCGCTGAATATGCCAACTATGCAGCCGACCTCACACGCACCATTCCGGTGAGCGGCAAGTTTTCAAAACGGCAGAAAGACGTTTACAATGCCGTGTTGCGCATTCAGCGGGCAGCCATGAAAATGATGCAGCCTGGAATCCGGTTGGATGATTTCAATAAAGATGTCGGAAGCGTGGTGACGGAAGAACTCCTGCAATTAGGACTTTTGAAAAGCGAGGATGTGAAAAAACAAGACCCGGATAAGCCGCTTTGGAAAAAATATATGCCGCACGGCACCGCTCATTTTCTTGGGTTGGATGTGCATGACATCGGGAACCGCTACGTGCCGATGAAAGCGGGAGTGGTGCTCACCTGCGAGCCGGGAATTTACATTAAGGAAGAAGGATTCGGCATTCGCATAGAAAATGATGTGCTCCTCACTGATAAAGGCGCGGTGGATTTGATGAAAAATATTCCGGTTGAGGCGGAGGAGATTGAAGAGTTGATGAGTTGATATGGTGATGAATTTGATTTGGTGATTGGACGATGTGAAAATGATTAACTATAGCGTTCGGCTGTTCACTGTGGACTGTCGTCCGTGGACGGTGGACTAAAAAAACAACAATGTTTCTCAAGCAACAAATCGCCAATTTTTTTACGCTGTTGAATTTGGTTTCCGGCATGTTGGGAATCCTGTTTATCCTCAAAGGAGATTTGACAACAGCCTGTTTGTTGGTTTTTGCAGGTGCTTTTTTTGATTTATTAGATGGTATGGTGGCGCGCGCTTTGGGCATCACATCAGAAATCGGGAAGCAATTAGACTCGTTTTCAGACATGGTGACTTTTGGCGTAGTGCCCGGGTTGATTGCCTATACCTTGCTGACTCAATCTGCTCCACCCTTCCCGATTCTGTCAAACAAACAACTGATTCCAATACTGATTCCGGTTTTTTCAGCAATGCGGTTAGCGAAATTCAATCTAGACACCCGGCAGTCAAAAGATTTTATCGGCATGCCGACTCCTGCCAACGGTCTCTTGTGGGCATCCCTGGGATTTTCACTGCACACCGCGCAACACATCACGCATCCTGAGAGCTTCATCCTCATGTATCATCATGTGCTCAGTATGCTTACAACAAATCCGAATTTTATAATCTCTTTGGTTGTCTTTACATCGCTGATGCTCGTGGCGCCTCTCCGCATGTTTGGATTTAAGTTTGATAAACTGCAATGGAAAGGCAATGAACTTAAATTCATCCTGCTCGCGATTGCCATCCTTTCTTTTACGCTCTTAAGGATTTCCGCAATTCCTTTTATCATAGTTTTGTACATCATCTTTTCTATTCTTCAAAACTTATTTTTCAAACGCCATGAAATTCAAAGCTGAAATCAATGTGATGCCCCTCAAAGAATTGCTCGATCCGCAAGGAAAAGCAGTCGCGTCAAGCATGAAAAACATAGACCTGCCCGAAGTGAAAGACGTGCGTATCGGCAAGCGTATCATCCTGCAATTGGAAGCGGCTGACAAAACTCAAGCGACAGCTAAAGTTGAACAGGCATGCAAAAAACTGCTTGCCAACCCGGTGATGGAATATTTTGAATTTGAAATCAGCGAAGAGAATTAGCCGGGAATAGTCCGTGTAATTTCTGTTTAAGACGCATTTCCAAAATAGCTTCCCCTCTGTCTAACATCTAAAATCTAATAATCTGATTGCACAAACCGGGATGTTATTTTGACAACATTCCAGAGTTTCAGTTTTCATCATCATTAATTGACCATGTCAAAACTCATCATCGTCCCAACTCCTATCGGCAATCTCGAGGACATGACATTGCGGGCGATTAAAGTTCTCAAAGAGGTTGATTTGATTTTTGCGGAAGATACCCGCACGTCCGGTTTTTTGCTGAAGCATTTCGGGATTGATAAAAAGATGATTCCGCATCACAAGTTCAATGAACACGATACCGTAGCGAAAATAGTTACGCAAATAAAAACCGGGCAAAAGGCAGCGCTCATTTCCGATGCCGGCACTCCGGGAATTTCAGACCCGGGTTTTTTGTTGGTGCGCGCCTGTGTGGCGGAAAATATTGAAGTGGAATGTCTGCCGGGCGCTACGGCATTAATCCCCGCATTGGTAGTTTCAGGATTTCCCAGTGACCGGTTTGTGTTTGAAGGTTTTTTGCCAATAAAAAAAGGCAGGCACACGCGCCTGCTTGCGCTCCGGGAAGAAGAGCGTACCATCGTTTTTTACGAATCACCGCATCGCATCGGCAAGACGATGGAACAACTTGCCGGATATTTCGGAGCTGAACGCAAAGCCTGTATTTGCCGCGAACTGACAAAACTGCATGAAGAAATTCTGCGCGGAACACTTGCTGAGCTATCATCCTTATGCAAAAGCAGGAAACTGAAAGGTGAAATGGTGGTGGTGGTGGAAGGGAAAAAGTAACCACAGTCAATCGTTAGAACTGATAATTTTTCTTTGAACAAAAATTTTAAAATTGAACTTAAGATGCACCTCGAATCTCTCTGCAACAAAGCAATCGCAATCATTCACGAAACGGGGAAATTTATCCGCGAACAATCCGCGAATATTCATTCCATTGATGTGGAGGAAAAAGACCTGAACAGCTTAGTGAGTTTCGTTGACCGGCAGGCGGAAGCGCGGTTGGTGGAGCAGTTAGGGAAACTGCTGCCCGATGCCGGATTCATTACCGAAGAAGATACGCCTGACGTGAATGGCAAAACGTGGGAGTGGATTATTGACCCGTTGGACGGCACCACCAACTTTTTATATGGCGTTCCCTGTTTTTCCATCAGCGTGGGATTGAGACACGAGGAGCAGTTGGTCGCGGGTGTGATTTATGAAATCAATTTAGATGAAATGTTTTATGCCTGGAAAGGCGGCAATGCTTTTTTGAATAAAAACAGAATTCATGTTTCCGGAAGAAAAAATTTGAAAGAATGTCTGCTCGCGACAGGATTCCCCTACCAGGATTTTTCAATCGTGGATGACTATCTGAAATCCTTCAATTATCTCATGCGCAATACGCGCGGCATCCGCAGGCTGGGTTCTGCCGCTGTGGATTTGGCTTATGTCGCCTGCGGAAGGTTTGATGGTTTTTTTGAATACACGCTCAATGCCTGGGATGTGGCGGCAGGCGCGATTATCGTGGAGGAAGCGGGGGGCAAAGTGACAGATTTTTCCGGAGGCGATAATTATTTATTCGGGGAGGAAATCATCGCCTGCAATCCGCATATCGCGGAAGAATTAATCAGGGTGATGAAGAAGAATTGAATAGTTCAATTTCTTAGAACTCTTTTTATTTTTTCCCTTCCCCGTTTTTAAACTGGAATCCTTCCACAAAAGAAGTAGTGAAATTGCCCGCTTTGAAGTCGTCATTGCGCATGAGGGCGATATGAAAAGGAATGGTGGTTTTTACGCCTTCAACGATGAATTCATTGAGCGCTCTGTCCATTTTTGCGATAACGGCATCGCGCGACTTGGCGCGGCAAATCACTTTTGCCAGCAGCGAATCATAATACGGAGGAACGGTGTATCCGGCATACACATGCGTATCCACTCTCACGCCATGTCCTTTTGGCGTGTGAAATGAATTTATTTTTCCGGGGCAGGGTGAAAAATTATTATAAGGGTCTTCCGCGTTGATGCGGCATTCCATCGCGTGAATTTGCGGAAAATAGGACTTGCCGATGATTTTCACGCCCAACGCGATTTTGATTTGCTCTTTCACTAAGTCATAATCAATCACTTCTTCCGTCACGGGATGCTCCACCTGGATGCGGGTGTTCATTTCCATGAAGTAAAAATTCTTGTATTTGTCCACGAGAAATTCTACCGTTCCCAAACTTTCGTAATTAATTGCCTGACCCGCTGCAATGGCGGCATCTCCCATTTTTTTCCTGAGCTTCTCATCAACAAATGGCGAGGGACTTTCCTCCACTAATTTTTGCATCCTGCGCTGTATAGAGCAGTCGCGTTCCGACATGTGAATGACATTGCCGTATTGGTCGCCAGCAATTTGAATTTCGATATGGCGGGGTTCTTCAATAAACTTTTCAATGTAAACGCCATCATTCGAAAAAGCGGCTTTCGCTTCCGCTTGCGCCATTTCAAACGATTTTTCAAAATCCTTTTCATCACGCACGATTCTGATGCCTTTCCCTCCACCGCCCGCTGTGGCTTTTATCACCACCGGGTAGCCGATTTTTTTAGCGATTTTTTTTCCGTTCACTATACCATTCACCAAGCCGTCAGAACCGGGAATGACCGGAACTCCCGCGTCAATCATGGTTTGTTTGGCGGATATTTTATCTCCCATCTTTCGAATCATGGCAGCGGAAGGACCGATGAACTTGATGCCATGTTCTTCACAGATTTCGGCAAACCCCGCGTTTTCAGCGTGAAAGCCATAACCGGGATGAATCGCGTCAGCGTTGGTGATTTCCGCCACCGCCATCAGGGTTGGAATTTTCAGGTAGGAATTCACGCTTTGCGGAGGACCGATACAAACCGCTTCATCCGCGAAACGTACATGCAGGCTTTCCTTGTCGGCAGTTGAATAAACGGCAACCGTTTTGATACCCATTTCCTTGCAGGTACGAATCACTCTCAGAGCAATTTCACCACGGTTGGCAATCAGAATTTTCTTAAACATCTTGTATGGTTTAATGTTCAAGGTTTAAGGTCTAAAGTTGAATCAACTTTAAACTTTAAAGATTAAACTTTGAACTTCAGACTGGTTCAATTAAAAACAACGGTTGTTCATATTCGACCGGTGACGCGTCTTCCGCCAGAACTTTCACCACCTTTCCGTCAAATTCAGATTCGATTTCATTAAACAGCTTCATGGCTTCAATGACGCAGATGTGCGTTCCTTTGCGAATCGTGTCGCCTACTTTCACAAAAGGACCTTTTTCCGGAGAAGGGGAGCGGTAAAAAGTGCCGACCATCGGTGATTTGATGGTGATGTATTGATTGTCGGATGGTTTGGCGCTTTCCTGTTTTGCACCGCTGCCGGCTGCTGACGCGGGTTCGGAAGGGGTAGTAATCTCCGCTCCTGACACAGGCATTTGAGGTTCAAGGGCAACCACCCTGGCGGCTCCGGGCTGCATCGTCACCGGGGTGCCGGTTTTTTTGAGCGTGATTTTGAATCCTTCCTGCTCAACTTTCAACTCTGTCAACTCTGATTTGCTGACAATCTTAATCAACTCCTGAATTTGCTTGAAATCCATAGTATTTTGTTTTAATCCTGATTAAAGAACGTGGTTCATCATTTATTTTACACGCTCCACATAAGAGCGGTTGCGGGTATCCACTTTAATTTTTTCACCCGCATCTACGAAAATCGGCACGGCAATCTCAGCGCCTGTTTCAAGCGTAGCGGGTTTCGACACGTTGGTGGCGGTATCGCCCCTGACTCCCGGCTCCGTGTAGGTGACTTCCAGCACAACAAAGGGAGGCAGTTCCACCAAAAGCGGTTTTTCAACTTCCGCTTCAAAAAGTATTTCGACTTCCTGACCTTCTTTCACTAAATCAGGACTGGCAACCATTTTAGCGTCAATGGTGATTTGGTCATAGGTGGTTTGGTCCATAAAGGTGAGCCCTGATTCGTCTTTATACAAATATTGGAACACGCGTCTTTCCACGCGCACATCATCCACTTTATCGCCCGCACTGAATGTTACTTCCAGCACTTTTCCCGTTGAGAGGTTTTTCAGCTTGGTTCTCACAATCGGTCTGCGTTGCTGCATTTTCACATGCTGAAAATCAATGATTTGCCAGATATCATTATTATGATTGATACACATTCCGGTTCTGAAATCTGCTGTGGTCGCCATGAGTTATTCCTGATTTATTTCCGGTTAAGTTAAAGTTATTTTAAAAGAATGCTGATGATTTGAAGTTTCAAAAAAATGCAAATTGATTTTTATCAGTGGCAAACATACAACCTAAGATTGTCATGTCAAAGCCGATGCAAGTGGTTTTTTTGAACTGCCTTTTCTAATACGCCCAAGTCAGGTACATTGCCCCCCAGGTAAAACCGCCTCCAACAGAGCACAGTATCAGTTTATCGCCTTTTTTCAGTTGATGCTGCCAGTCCCAGAGGCAGAGTGGCAACGTAGCCGCGGTGGTGTTGCCGTATTTCTGAATATTCACCATCACTTTCTCATCCGGAATTGTCAGTCGCTCGCCAGTAGCTTCAATGATTCTCTTGTTCGCCTGATGAGGAACTAACCAGGTAATGTCTTCACTTTTTAATTGATTGCGCTGCATCACTTCCTGACAGACTTCCGCCATTTTCACGACTGCGAATTTGAAAACAGACTGACCTTCCTGATAAACAAAATGCTCTTTGGCATCCACTGTTTCGTGCGAAGATGGTTTCGCGGAACCGCCCGCTTTGATATGCAGATGTTTTGCCCCGGCTCCATCTGAACGCAGAACAAAATCAACAATGCCGTATTTTGGGGACGGCTCAAGCAACACCGCGCCCGCTCCATCACCAAAAATCACACAGGTTTCACGGTCTTCATAATTGATGATGGACGACATTTTATCAGCCCCTACCACGATTACTTTTTTATAAACGCCATTTTGAATGAACTGAGCGCCCGTGGCAAGGGCATATAAAAATCCTGAGCAGGCAGCGCCAAGGTCGTAGCTGAATGCGTTTTTGATTCCGAGTTTATCACATATCAGGTTGGCGGTGGCTGGAAATTGAAAATCCGGTGTAATGGTAGCGCAAATCAGAAGGTCTATCTCATCGGGTTCGGTTCCGCTTTCTTCCAGCAATCCCTTCACGGCTTGCTCAGCCATGAATGAAGTTCCGAGACCTTCTCCTTTCAGGATGCGCCTTTCTTTGATCCCTGTGCGCGTGGTAATCCATTCGTCATTGGTGTCAACGAGTTTTTCCAAATCAGAATTGGATAAAAAATGTTCAGGTACAAAACCGTGAACCGCTGAAATGGCAGCATGGATTTGGCTCATTAAAAAGAATGAAGCGGTTTAAGAAAAATCAGGCTGATGTTTTGGCTTCAACAATCATCCTGCCGTTATAATAAAGATTACCTTCCACATAGTAAGCTCTGTGGCGCAGATGTGCGGTACCGGTAGTCGGGCAGATGCTGACGGTCGGCACTTCAGCTTTAAACTGGCTTCTGCGGGTGCGGGTTCTTTGTTTGGAGTGTCTTCGTTTAGGATGTGGCATGACAAATAAATTTTACTTCAGTTTTTTTAATGCCGCCCAGCGCGGGTCGGGTTCTTTATCTTGGTTGTCTGATTCTTTTGTTTTTCCTTCTAATATTTTCAAAACATTTTCATTGCATCCCGCTGTTCCGTCCGCTTTATCCGGACAAACTTTCTGATAAGGCAGACTTAGATTGATAAACTCGTAAATCAATTGGCTCACATCTACATAAATATCATTCCGGGAAATATAGATAATGTCGTCTTCCGTAGTCCCTGACTGCTTCGCGGCATCATCAAATTTCACATAAACGCGGTGTTCGTCCAGCAACTCCTGATTGAAGAGTTCCGCGCAACGGTCACATTCAACTTCTACCAATCCACCAATCGAAAAATCAAGAACAAATAAATTATCGCCTTTTTCAAACTTCACATCCACATGAATGTCGCTCTTTCCGATTGTCGCCCCCTCAAACTGTTTAAAAAAATCTTCATTGACTTCAAAATTGAAGTGATGAATGCCACTTTTTAAGCCTGTAAAAGGTATCCGGTATTGTTTAAGAACATCCACTGCAACGTGCTTTTTAAAAAAACGGTTGGCAAAGATAAATATAAAAGAGGGATGTTCCAATAAAAAATCTGTTGAATTAAAACTGCAACGAATGAAATTAAAATAGTTCGTCACTTTCCCCGAAAGTCAGGTCTAAAACCCTTTAATGATGGGCATTTTTATAGCCCCCGATTTATCGCATTGGCGTCAGGCAAAGTGGATAATTTTTGGCTGAAACCATGCATCTCTTTGATTCTGATATTATTCATTACCCCAATTTTATATCACCCCTTCGGGATTTACATTATTTTTTTCATTATTCTATAATCATTTCATCCCTACGGGATTTGCTAAAATAACTCCGAAGGAGTGATATGATTATAGAAATAAATCCAATGAGGGCTAATCGAATCCCGAAGGGATGACATTAAAACAGCGTTCTTAGCTTGACGCTAATGCGATTTATCGGGG
Organism: Chitinophagales bacterium; assembly: GCA_041748615.1. Taxonomy (GTDB): domain Bacteria; phylum Bacteroidota; class Bacteroidia; order Chitinophagales; family CAIOSU01; genus JBGTCY01. Next base: position 7,344 of record JBGTCY010000264.1, on the reverse strand, counting down.
GGTATCATATAAAAAACCAAACCTGAAGGGCTTTAGCCCTTTATTGCCGGAAAATGTGACAATTGAGGAAAGGAAATTTACCGGAATAAAATATCCATCAATTCTTTGAGAATCCCCGATGCGGCTTCCGGGATTTTGGTGCCGGGACCAAAAACGGCAAAAACACCCGCTTTTTTCAGAAAAGGATAATCGGATTCGGGAATCACGCCCCCGGCAATAACCATGATGTCCGGTCTTCCGATTTTTTTTAATTCTTCAATCACTTCGGGCACCAATGTTTTATGTCCGCCAGCGAGACTGGAAATGCCCAGCGCGTGCACATCATTTTCAGCCGCCTGCCGCGCCACCTCCGCGGGTGTCTGAAACAACGGGGCGATGTCCACATCAAAACCGAGGTCGGCAAAGCTGGAAGCGATCACCTTTGCGCCCCTGTCATGCCCATCCTGACCGAGTTTGGCAATCATGATTCGCGGACGCCTGCCCGCTTTTTCCGCGAAATCATCTGAAAGCGATTTTGCGTTTATAAAGGATTGGTCGTTTTGCATTTCGCCCGAATATATGCCACTTATCGCTTTGGTGGGAGCATGATACCTGCCAAAAACTTTTTCGAGCGCGTCAGATATTTCTCCCAATGTCGCTCTTTTCCTCGCTGCTTCCACTGCAATTTCCAATAAATTGCCATTTCCATTTTTGGCTGATTCTGTTAGTTTATTTAAAATTTTTTGAACCGCATCAGTATCTCTTTCTTTTTTTACCCGAACTAATTTTTCAATCTGCGTCTGTCGAACTTTGGTATTATCCACTTCAAGAATTTCAAGCGGCTCACGCGATTCTACCTGAAACCGGTTGACGCCCACCAAAATATCACGCCCTGAATCAATGCGCGCCTGTCGTCTCGCGGCTGATTCTTCAATCCGCATTTTCGGAATGCCGCTTTCAATCGCTTTTGCCATTCCTCCCAGTTCCTCAATTTCGCGGAGGTGTTCCCCGGCTTTTGCCGCCAATTCTGAGGTGAGATATTCTAAATAATGAGAACCGCCTAATGGGTCGATCACTTTGGTGATGTTCATTTCATTCTGTAAAAACAACTGAGTGTCGCGGGCGATTTTAGCGGAAAAATCGGTTGGCAAAGCGAGCGCTTCGTCTAAGGCATTGGTATGCAGCGACTGTGTGTGTCCCAGCGCGGCTGAAAGCGCTTCAATACAGGTGCGTGCGATATTATTGTAAGGGTCTTGCGCGGTGAGGCTCCATCCGGATGTTTGACAATGAGTGCGTAAAGCCATCGTGCGTTCATCCTGCGGATTGAATTGTTTCATCAGGTTTGCCCAAAGCACACGGGCAGCCCGCATTTTTGCTACTTCCATAAAATGGTTCATCCCGATGCCCCAGAAAAATGAAATGCGAGGGGCGAAATCATCAATTTCCAAACCCGCTTTTAGTCCCGCCCTCACATATTCCAACCCATCCGCGAGTGTGTAAGCCAGTTCGATGTCGGCTGTGGCACCGGCTTCATGCATGTGATAGCCGCTCACGCTGATGGAATTGAAGCGGGGCATTTTTTCGGAGGTGAAACGAAAAATATCCGTGACTAACCGCATGGATGAGTGTGGCGGATAGATGTAAGTGTTGCGCACCATGAATTCTTTCAAAATATCATTTTGAATGGTGCCGTTCAGTTTTTCCGGTGAAACACCCTGTTCCTCCGCGGCAACAATAAAAAAAGCAAGCACGGGAATGACCGCTCCGTTCATGGTCATGGAAACGGACATTTTTTCCAATGGTATATTTTCAAAAAGCCGCTTCATGTCTTCCACCGTATCAATCGCGACACCGGCTTTGCCGACATCTCCTTTCACGCGTTCGTTATCTGAATCATAGCCGCGATGGGTGGGTAAGTCAAATGCCACGGACAAACCCATTTGTCCTGCCGCGAGGTTGCGCCTGTAAAAGGCGTTGGAATCTTCAGCCGTAGAAAAGCCCGCGTATTGCCGGATAGTCCACGGACGCACCGTGTACATACTGGCATAAGGTCCTCGTAAAAATGGTGGAATTCCGGCAGCGCTGCCCCTGCTCAGGTCATTTTTATTATCGCTCTCCGTGAAAATGGGGCGAACGGAAATGGATTCCGCTGTTTGCCAAACTTCGGGAACAGACTCCTGATTTTCATTTGAAAGCATCGGTGTAAAGTTATTGCCAATTTTATCAACCGGAAAGTTGCGGGGTGAAGAACGAAAGTCAGGCGATTTATTCAGAATTCTTAACTCCACGTAAATAGGGATACGTTATTTAAATGTAATTCGTTGGTCATTCGGTAGTTATTCATTATAATAAAACAGAATAACAATTTGATGACAGCGAAGCGAATGACAATTGAATCGTCTAAGAATTTCAGGAGGGAGGTAAGTTTTTCACGCCACCGTCATTTTCAACTGCGCCTTCACCCAGCGCTCAGGAAGTTCGCCCGCGCTTGCTACTTTATAATCGGCATAGGAGCAGGGCACCAACACGGGTTTCACTTTCTTTTTTCCCAACTGGGGCACTGAAATTTCCAGCCACCAACGGTCGCTTCTGCGGCTTTTCCAAAAATGCAAATCATGATGCCCTTCATCTAAGTGAACAATGTAACGGTAAAAATCTTTTTCATTCAGCGTCAACCGGTCATCTTTCCTGTTGTAGAATCCGTCCGTGAAATACCAAATCATTTGCGCGATGAGTTGGGCAGTTTGTTCATTGCGGTCAAACACGGGATTGAAATTATAAATACCGAAGGACGAAAGCCGGTCGCTCAGTCCGGCATAGCGGCAAATCTGGCAGGCTTCTTCGCCCGAAAAACCGTTGGGTGACGCGCCTTTCACGCCCGGTGCGTCTGACTGCCTGATGGCGGAAATATCAAAACTCATCATGTCTGACTCCCGCACTAAAGGCTCCACCTCTTCCATATTCGTTCTCAAAGCGCCATAGCGCCAACATTCAAACCCAAGTTTGTCAAGGGTTTCAATGGCTTTCGGGTCTGAAAAATGTGATTGATAGCCGAGCAGATTCAGGTTGCCGAGAAAGGGCGGATTGCCGGTGATGACGCGTGAAAGATGATTCTGGTCATTAATTTCACCATCAATGTCATCCAAATCAACGCGCTCATCCACCACGCTGACATTGATGTCGTTATCAAAAGCGGTGTAGCTCTTGAATTGCGCGTTCATCAGGTCATGACTGCCGCCAATGATAACGGGCGTCACTTTACTTTTCATCAAAAACTCAAGCACGCCCGTCAGTCCGAAATACGTATCGGAGAGCGTGTTGCCTTTTTCCAGATTTCCCAGGTCAATAATTCTGAGTGAGGGGTGATGACAAACCAATTGATACAGTTGTTCCCTGACGGCTCCCGCGCTATCGAAACACCCTTCATTCTCCAGCGCGCCTCTGTCTTCCTTCACGCTGATGATGGCGATATGAATGCTTTCTAAATCGGGCAATTCCCCCTGGAAAAATTCAACATTCGCACCCCAGCGGTTTGCGGGCAACGCTTTGTAACGCTCAATAATGTTCCAGGGAATCGGGCTGAGAATATCTTCAATCATGGTGTAATTATTTTTTTTGAAAAATTAACCGCAATCTCCCGCTCCCCTCTTTACCCCTTTTTCACATTTCAACAATTTTATAAAAAAAATGTACTATCCGAGCGAATGAACTGTCTTCATTTTCCCGGCAGAAAAAATAATACTGGGTTTCCCGTTAATTGGTAAATAGCCCGGACTCCCCTCTCTTTTGGAGAGGGGGCGGGGGTGAGGCTGACACGGATGCGTATCTCTCCCTCCCGGAATATTTACCATCTTTGCCCGCGTATTTTTAAATAAAATCCAAGATATGTTCAGCTACATTGGAATTTTTCTGAAAGGGATGGCAATGGGCGCTGCCAATGTGATTCCGGGAGTTTCGGGCGGCACGATAGCGTTTATCACCGGGATTTATGAAAGACTGATTAACGCAATCAAAGCCATGAATCCGGCAGCGTTGAAACTCATTCTGCAAGGACGTTTTCATGATTTCGTCCGTCAAACGGACTTATGGTTTCTGGCGGCTTTACTGGGTGGAGTGGCTGCCAGCATTATCAGTTTCGCCAAGCTGTTAGAGTTTTTATTTATAGCTTATCCGGTTTTAATCTGGTCGTTTTTCTTCGGGTTGATCATCGCTTCGGTTTATTTTATCTCCAAACAAATCAGAGTATGGAATGCCGGGACGATGTTAATCGGGTTGGTTTTCGCGATAGGCGCTGTTTTGATTTCACTGCTCACGCCTGCCATGGAAAATGAAAACGTGTTTTACCTTTTTATCTGCGGAGTGGTGGCGATTTGTTCCATGATATTACCGGGAATTTCCGGCTCATTCATCCTGATTCTGATGGGGAACTATCTGTTGATTTTACGCGCCATCCCGGAGATGCGCTGGGAAATCCTGTTGCCGTTTGGCGCGGGTTGCGCGATTGGGTTGCCTGCTTTTTCTTATGTGCTCTCGTGGCTGTTCAATGAATACCGCGCTCACACCATTGCCGGGATGACGGGCTTCATCATGGGTTCGCTTGCCACCATTTGGCCCTGGAAAACTCCCAGGTTTTTGTTGGACGCTGCCGGGGAATTGATTCTCAGCAGCAAGGGAAAGCCGCGCATCATCGGCTATGATTGGCAGCTTCCGGAAGCTTTAGGCGGCTCTTTCATCCAGAATTTTCAGGGCGAAACGGTGTTCGCGCTCTTTTTAATCATCGCGGGCGTTTTTGTCATTTGGCTGATGGAACGATTCAGCAAACCGCTTCCGGAAGGGAAAGGGTGAAGATTGAAGGAATTGTTTCTGAAATTTTTATTCATCACCTGCCGATGATGAGTTTACCTGTTTGCATCGCATCTACATGATTTCTTGCAATATATAAATAAAGCCCATACTGTAAATCCGATACATCAATCGTTTGAATTTCTGCTGAAAGGCTGGATGTTAAAACAGCTTGACCCAATTGATTGTAGAGATAAAAAACACAAGTATTACATGTGGTGGAAATATTAATTTTTTCGAAGGCAGGATTGGGAAAAATCTCTATGAGGTTATGGATGACTGCATGGAAATTGTTTACACTCACGGTATCACATGGTGGCGTAAGACAACTATCCATAGTGTCAGGCACACAAGGCCACGGCTGATAGTAGCAATTGGTATCGGTTAAGCCGCAGTAGCCATTTATGCAGCCGAGGCTATCAAGCTTTAATACCCAAAAATCCTGAGTATCCTCATAAGACTTGCCTAATACAATAAACCCGCTATCCGGTGTCGGGTGAATATCCCATAGCTCGGATGTAACAAGACCAAAAGTAAAATATTCATTATTATGAGCAAACCTTCGCTGCCATAGAATGTTTCCATTTTCGTCCAAACGCACAATCCATGCAACAATCTTTAACATGATTTCATCTTCTACTCTTCCACAGAAAATATACCCCCCTGACGGTATTTCACGAACCATTAATATATCATGATATCGATTGTGCGGAAAGATTTTTTTCCATTTAATATTCCCATTGCTGTAAATCTTAGTTATGGAATATGTGAAGTCAGTACCTGATTTAATACTGTCTGTGCAAGATGAGAAAATGTAGCCGCTATCTATTGTGTTATTGATATATGCGCCACAAGTAGTATAATTACCCCCATAACTTTTGTCCCACGCTAAGTTACCTGTGGAATCAACTTTAATTAAATATGCTTGAAAATTATTTGTAATCGTAGCTCCTCCTCCCAACATATATCCTCCGTCTGCCGAAATTGTGATATGAATTCCTCTATCTAATTTATTACTGCCGTATGTTTTTTCCCACAAGAAATTTCCCGAACTGTCAGTTTTAACTAAATAATAATCACCATTAATGTCCCCCAAACTTTTTGTTTGACCAAATAAAGCGTAACCTCCATCTATTGATTCAATTGCCGAATATCCTATATCATCATTCGCTCCTCCAAATCGTTCTGTAAATACTGTATCCCCAATGGAATTATATTTAATTAAAAAAGCATCTAACTTTTGTGTGGCAGTGTCCATCATGCTTACGCCTCCAATATATCCACCATCGCTTGTCTTTTTAAATGAACCCTGACTTCCATAAAAAATCGGCTTGCCTTCCCACCCATGAACATACTGCCATAAGACATTTCCTTCTAAATCAATTTTAACGATTTTCATTCCCCTCCAGCCATTCAGCGTTAGAAAATCAGTACCCGAACCTATTATAACATATCCATCATTTTCTACAAGTATAGAATAAGGATTCTCTAAGCCATTATCCACATCAATCGTTTTTTCAAATGTTATTACTTGCGCTCTGATGAAAGTAAAATCTATTAAATATAAATATACTATAAATAATTTTTGCATCTTAAGATTACTATTTTCCCTTTCTGTATTGTTGATATATCGTTATGATAACTTATGCTGACCCCGGATACCCCTACTTTTACTCTTCTTTTATACCTTGGAACACCTCATTCAAATCCACTTCCAACTCAGGAAAAATAATGGAATTTAGTTTTTTATCCTCGGTGACCGGGCGCTGGGTTCTGTATTTTCCATTTTTCAAAACATTTACGATAACCGACTTGGTTTCAGGATAAACCAACCAATATTCTTTCACGCCATACTCCTCATACAACTCGAATTTCAGCTTCTGGTCTTTCATGGATGTCGAAGGAGAAAGAATTTCAACGATTAAATCGGGCGCTCCTACGCAGCCGAACGATTTGATTTTATCCGGATTGCAAATCACACACAGGTCGGGTTCAACTACGTTTTTTGTTTTTTTATAATCTTCACCATCTTTCGTAAAATAAATATCAAAAGGCGCTGCAAATAACCGGCACATTTTCTTTTTAAAAAAATATCCCATTTGCAAACTCAACTCCATGCTCACGGCTTGATGCCTGCTTGACGGGGCAGGTGACATCCTGAAGATTTTTCCCCGGATGATTTCCACCATCTCCGCCATTTTCCATTGCAGATAATCGGCAGCGGTGTATGTGCCGGAGAGGTCAGGTTCTTCAAAGATGTCAGGTTGTTTTTCCTTATCGTGATACATGATTATAAATTTACAGGATGTTTTCTATTTTATCAATAAAGAAGTTAGCACAAGTTATCATTTGCTCAAAGCAATCGCGCAAACTTGCGCTATGTGAAAATAGAACATAAGGCACGAATACAAAATAATAAATGCATCTAATCTCTAAAGCCTAAAATCTGCGCTTCAAAATGCGGAAGTTATTTTGACTACTTCACTAAGAAGTTCTTCCTTATTTTTACCCGCATGGGTTTAT
>JBGTCY010000263.1:0-13379 GCA_041748615.1 Chitinophagales bacterium | reverse complement strand
GTCCGTACCGGCATCTTGTTTAGTTACCCAGGCGGATTTCCAGAAGGTATAAAACAGCCCGAAGATACCAAAGACGGGAATTAACAAAATCAGGGTTTTCGCATCCATAAGTTTTTTAAGTTTTTAGTTTTCAATGAATTATAAAAAAAAAGGGGTTTTTAAGCGTGCAAATTTATGAGAACTATTCACTTAATCCTAAAAAAATGATTTTACAGGCAAAATATTCTCAAAATTTTCGAGTTCAGGCGGTTTTTCAAGGCGGTTTTTCAGAATAACATCCTCATGACATTTCTAAAAGTCTAAAAATCTAAATTCTACTGTATCAGTTTGAGATAATTCTGAACTCAGTCCTGCGGTTGAGCGCCCTGCCCGCTTCCGTATCATTGGAAGCAAGCGGTTGTAATTCACCATACCCTTTAAAGGTCAGTCGCTTTTTGTCAATGCCATAATTTACCAAGTAGTCATACACGGCTTTGGCGCGTTTTTCTGACAACTCCTTGTTGTACTCCGGTTTGCCGATAATGTCGGTATGACCTTCAATTTCAATTTTCACTTTGGGGTTTTCGTTCATGAATTCAATCAGGATTTCTAATTCGGTTTCGGAAGAAAGCTGCAGTTCCGCTGAGTTGAATTTGAAAAAGATATTCCGCAATGCGGTTTTTTCTCCCGCTTTAATTTTGCTCAAAGTCGCGTTCAGCTTGAAATTTTCTCCGGGTTTCAGGTTCACTAAAGCGAAGTTGTGAGAATGAAACATGTAACCTGACTTTGCGATGTTCATGGCGTAATCTTTCCCTTTTTCAAGTGTCAACAGATATTCCCCTGATTTCGGGTCGGACACAGAACGGTTCACGATTACTTTGGTTTCAAGGTCAATGAACTCGATTTCAGCTGCCACTCCTTTTTTTGTCTCGCTGTCATAAACATATCCCTTCACGAAAGTCATTTCATTGGGCTTGACTTCTTTTTTGACGCTGAAAGAGTAGATGTCAAAATTTCTTTTTTCCGTTTCGTCACTCGGAAAACGGTCGGAGGCGAGATAACCGGTAGCGCCATCTAAGGAAACAAAAATCCCTTCATCATTTTCGTAAGAATTGATGGGCAGTCCGATATTGACCGGCTTGCCCCATTTTCCTTTTTCGGTTTTTTTCTTTGACATGAAAATATCCGTGTTGCCGAATCCTGGATGTCCGTCTGAAGTGAAATACAAGGTTTTGTTGTCTGGATGAATAAAGGGGCGCTGTTCGTCAAAAGGCGTGTTGATATCAGCACCAAGATTTTCAGGTTCGCCCCAGGTTCCGTCTTTTTGCAAATTGCTGACCCAAATATCAAATCCGCCCTGACCGCCTTTTCGATTGCTGACAAAATAGAGTGAGCGTCCGTCACCGGAAAGACAGGGTTGCGTATCTTTAAATTTACCATTGATGGTTGGACCGAGATTGACAGGTACAACCCATTCTTCGCCAACTTTGTCAGAAACCCAGATGTCGCAGGCGCCATAATTTTCAGGCGACTCGCAAATCGTCAGAAATAATCTTCTTCCGTCTGGCGTGATGGTGGGCGAGGCTTCATTATAGTGGGTATTGATATTGGGGCTGATGCTCACCGGCTCACTCCAGTCATTGCCGGTCCACTCGCTCACAAAAATATCTTCATTTACCTGTTTGTTTTGCGGACGCACCAAGCGGTTGAAATATAACTTGTTGCCATCCGCGGTGATGGTGGGAAAATATTCTCGTTCCGAGGTATTGATGTAGGGATTCAGCGGAATGATGGAAACCTTGGGCTGATTGGGATTTTTTTCTTTGTATTCCTTTACAAACAGCAGGTTTTCTTCTACGCGTTGTGCTTCAGCTTCTGCCGCGGATGACAAGCTGCCTATCAAGCGATATTGTTTTAACGCGCTCAATCCCTCCTCAATCCGGGAAGTGGCGAGACTCATTTTTGCTAATACCAAATAAATATCACGAGCGGCTTTCGGGTTGTTGCGGATGATTTTATTGAGTGTCTGGTAAGCGTTTTCGTATTTAAATGTTTTAACATAAACAAACGCTAATTTATCCATCGCTGCTTCATATTCTGGCGCGTGTTTCAGGGCTTCGAGAAATGATTTTTCAGCCTCACTGAATCGGTCCCATACCAGGTGCTCCGAACCTTCTTTGTAGGCTTCCTGCGCTTTTTTTGAAACTTTAGTCTGACCGTGTGAGGTAGTGGAACAGGCTGCAAAAAACAGGATGAAAGAAAGAAACAACATCCTTTTCATGTGTATTTTAAAGAAGGTTGAAAGTCGTGATTCAGCAATGAAATCGCTCAGGGTAAATTGAGATATTTGTGAATTTGTAAGGAAAGTTCCCATTTCGGATGATGTTTTATGAAGTCAATAATTAACGGAAGCATCCGTTCTGCATTATCCCATTCTGGTTGGAGGTACAATTTACAGTTATCTGAAACCTTAGTTCCGTTTTTTTCTCCCCACTCAAGGTCGTGTTTGTTGAAAACAATGACCTTTAATTCGTTCGCTTTAGCAAAAATCTCCGGTAACGGTTCTTTGAATTTTTTGGGTGAAAGACAAATCCAGTCCCAAAGTCCGGTGAGCGGATAGGCGCCTGAAGTTTCAAGATGTGTCTGAAACCCGGCATCTTTCAGGGATTGAGTCAGATTATTTAATTCATACATTAAAGGTTCACCTCCGGTAATAATCGCAATCCGGCTTTCATGTTTTTTCGCTTCTTCCACTATCTTGCTGATGGAAATATTTTGGCTTTCGTCCATCGTCCACGATTCCTTCACATCACACCAATGGCAACCTACATCACAGCCCGCGAGGCGAATGAAGTACGCGGCTTTGCCCTGGTGAAAACCTTCTCCCTGCAAGGAGTAGAATGCTTCCATCACAGGAAGTGAATCAGTTGATATTGGATTTTTCAAAAAGGAGGATTGATAATTTGGCAAAACTGCAATCATTTTTTATATCATCGGTAAACAGGTTTTCAAACTTGTACAGAATTGTACCCGATGATATATCCCGATCACAGTTCATTTTTTTTACTTTTCGGGAGATATGAAATGCAACTGCAATATTCGTATCCGTAGAGCTTAAAAAAAGGATTTTCCCGTTGTAGAACAAATTGCTTCACTTTTTTTGTGCGCGAGGGTCACCCTGAGCGGAGTCGAAGGGGAGCGATTGCCTCCCCGCGTATCATTAATTAATTGATGATGTTTACCCAATCAAATTCAGAATCCGGTCAAGGTCGTCATCGGAATAAAAAGAAACGATGATTTCCCCGCTTTCTCCTTTGCTTTTCTTCACTCTCACTTTCGTGGAAAGCAACGAAGAAAGTTCATCCTGCATTTTGCGGTAGGCGAGCGGCAGATTGGTATTGGCAGCGACAGGCGCGGACGATTCTTTTTTCTTTTCCGGTTGCGCGTATTTTCTCACCAATGATTCCACCTGCCTGACGGAAAGTTCTTTCTGGATAGCTTCTTTATAAATCATCAACTGAACAACCGGGTCTTCGATACTGATAATCGCGCGGGCGTGACCCATGCTCAGCTTTTTTTCCTTGATACTTTTCTGAACATCGGGCGGCAGTTTCAACAGGCGCAGATAGTTGGTGACTGTGGTTCTGTTTTTTCCGAGACGGGTTGCCAGTTCATCCTGCGTGAGGCTGCATTCGTCAATAAGTCGCTTGTAGTTGATGGCGATTTCAATCGCGTTAAGGTCTTCGCGCTGAATATTTTCAATTAATGCCAACTCAAGCATTTCCTGGTCGTCCGCTTCGCGCACGAAAGCGGGAATTTCTTTCAGACCCGCCATTTTCGAGGCGCGCAGTCTGCGTTCACCCGAAATGAGTTGAAAATGCCCGTCACCCAATGAACGCACCGTCACGGGTTGTATCACGCCATGCACTTTGATGGATTCCGTCAAATCACGCAATCCGTCTTCATCAAAATCCGCGCGCGGCTGAAACGGGTTCACCTCAATGGTATCCATCAAAATTTTCACCGAACTGTCAATCGGGGTGATGGGTCGGCTCTGAGAAGTTGAAGGTTGTTGATATTCTTCTTCGATATTATCAAGCAGCGCTTTGATTCCTTTTCCGAAATCGTCTTTTCTGTTTTTCATGATTCAGCTTTTGCCATTTTTTGTGCGGCTTTTATTTTGGTAGCGTCATTTTTTTGCAGGAACTCCCGTGCAAGGTTCATATAATTCACCGCGCCTGAACTGTCCGCGTCATACATGATAATCGGTTTTCCTGTGCTGGGCGCTTCCGCCAATCGTGTGTTGCGGTGAATAATCGTGTCAAACACCAATTCGCTGAAATGGCGTTTCACTTCGTTGGCAACCTGATTGGATAGGCGCAGTCTTACATCAAACATGGTCAATAAAATTCCTTCTATTGCCAATGAGGGATTCAATCTTTTTTGGACAATCTTAATCGTGTTCAGCAGTTTGCCCAATCCCTCCAAGGCGAAATATTCGCATTGAACAGGGATGATGACCGAATCGGCTGCCGTCAGCGCGTTCACGGTAATCAAACCCAGCGAAGGAAGCAGGTCAATAATGATAAACTGATAATCACCGCGCACCTGCTCCACAACTGTTTTTAGTACCATTTCACGCTGGGCATGGTTTATCAGTTCGATTTCAGCGCCCACCAAATCGGTGCGGGAAGGAAGCAGATAGAGATTCGGAGTTTCAGTTTCCAGAATGGCATCCTTAGCTTTCACGGTATCAATCAAACACTCGTAAAGACTCTGCCTTACATTTTTCGGGTCAAAACCACAACCGGAAGTACTGTTAGCTTGTGGGTCCGCGTCAATCAGCAAAGTTTTATATTCCAGCACCGCGAGACTGGCGGCAAGATTAATGGCAGTGGTGGTTTTGCCGGTTCCACCTTTCTGATTTGCAATCGTGATAACTTTTCCCATGTGGTTGTTTAAAAAATCAAGCGTCTAAAATACAACTATTACCACAGAACAGACTTTGAAAACACCCAACTTATTCACATTAATGTGTGTATATTTTTTTGATTTATTCATAAAATGTAACCCTGATTAAAAAATAATTACAGACTACCACCAAATGGTCGTTCCTAACGGAACTTTAAAAAAGCCATGTAAGAGCGACCTTTTCTGTCAAGTTGCTTAACCAGAACTCGGATGATGTGGTGAATTTTTTTAGAATTTTTAAACCTGTATTTTGAAGTTGTTATTTTGATAATATTTTACGTCAATTCACCGAGTGGATAAAAAAACTTAAACGATGATTTTTATTTTTTAAAAAATGTGCTTACATTTCATAAAATTAAATTCATAATGTATGAAACCCCTTCACATTTTTACATGCTGCATGATGATAATTATCTGCGGATGTACCGGAAACGCTGACCGGAAATCTATCAGCGAAATACCCAAAGCAAACAAATTTTGTTCACCTGCTCCAAAAACCGATGACAGGGAATGGTATGAGAGCGGCAAAAAAGCGCCCTTGTTTTCAGGGCTTGACGGAATCGAGTTTGAAATCACCGCCAATAGTGAGGAAGCAAAAAAATATTTCCGGCAGGGAATGATGTTGTCTTATGGTTTTAATCACGCGGAGGCGGCACGTTCATTTTTTGAAGCCTCCCGCATTGACAGTACCTGCGCGATGTGCTATTGGGGTTTCGCTTATGTCCTGGGTCCCAATTACAACGCGGGCATGGAGGAAGATAACTTTGAACGCGCCTATTTGGCAACGCAAAAAGCGCTGCAATATGCGCCTCTCGCTACTGAAAAAGAACAGGCGTTGATAACGGCTGTCGCAAAACGCTACCCGAAAGAACCCGTTGACGACCGCAGTGAGTATGACCGGGCGTATGCTGATGCGATGCGCGAGGTGCATCGAAAATTTCCGGATGATGACGACATCGCCACCTTGTTAGCCGAAGCGTTGATGGATTTGCATCCCTGGGATTTGCACGATAAGGAAGGAAAACCAAAGGAATGGACGCCTGAAATTATCGCGCTGCTGGAAGGTGTGATGAAAAAATCTCCCCGCCATGCCGGTTCAAATCATTTGTATATTCACGCGGTGGAAGCTTCTTCAACGCCAGAGCGGGGATTGCCCAGCGCTGATTTGCTCCTCACTTTAGTTCCGGGAGCCGGGCATTTGGTGCACATGCCTTCGCATATTTATATCAGGACCGGGCACTATCATGAAGGTTCGCTATCAAACATCAAAGCGGGAGAAGTGGACAGTTTGTATGTAGCCGCCTGCAACGCTCAGGGCGCATATCCTTTGGTTTATTTTCCCCATACCATTCATTTTCTGGCGGCAACCGCCACACTGGAAGGCAACAGCGAATGGGCGATGCAGGCTGCCCGCTCGGTCGCAAAACATACTTACACCGAGCTGATGAATGAGCCTTTTTGGGATGCCATCATGCAACACTTTTACAGCATTCCGCTTTACGTGGCGGTGAAATTCGCGAAGTGGGATGATATTTTTAATGATACGAAAGAGTTAAATGAATATCCCTACATCCGGGGCATTCAACATTACGCGCGCGGGATGGCTTTTCTCAATAAAAATGAATCCGAAAAAGCGCAAGCCGAATTAGCCGCGTTGAAAGTGATAGCAGCCGACACCGTGCTTGCCGACATGATTATTTGGGAAATCAATTCCATTCAAGCCATTTTACAAATTGCCGAAAAAGTGCTGGAAGGTGAATTGTCAGCCGCAGCCGGAAATTATGACGCAGCGATTCAGTCACTCAGGGAAGGGGTGACGCTGGAAGATGGGTTGAATTACATTGAGCCGCCAGACTGGTTTTTTTCCGTTCGTCATCATCTCGGAGCGGTTCAGTTGCAGGCGGGAAAATTTGCCGATGCCCAAAAAACATTTGAACAAGACCTGAAAGTTTTACGCGAAAACGGATGGGCATTGTCGGGATTAGTCCTCGCGCTGGAGAAACAAGGAAAGCAGAAAGAAGCCGCTGATGTGAGAAGCCGTTTTGAAAAAAGCTGGCAATGGGCAACTGTGAAAATTGACGGAGGAAAAGTGATATGAAATTCAGATTTTTATCTTTATATTACTAATATATCTGAACTCTTCCCCCATCTCAACCTCCACTATCTTTACACATTGCTCTGCTAACTTTTATTAATCATTCATGCAAATAGTTGTCATTGGCGGAGGCGCAGCCGGATGTTTTGCCGCCATCACCTGCAAGACTTTTCATCCTCAGGCGAAAGTGATATTGATTGAAAAATCAGGGAAGTTGCTGGCAAAAGTAAAGGTTTCAGGTGGCGGAAGATGTAACGTGACACATGCCTGTTACAGCAATGCGCAGTTGGTAAAATTTTATCCGAGAGGCGGCAGTCAGTTGAAAAAATCATTCTCCTTTTTTAGTGTGAAAGATACCGTGTTATGGTTTGAAAGCAAAGGAGTGAAACTCAAAACCGAAGCCGACAACCGCATGTTCCCGGTGACGGATAACTCCCAAACGATTATAGACTGTCTGACTGACGAACTTCATCGCACCGGAGTTGCCATTAAAATGAATACTTCGGTATTGTCATTACATCCTCAGCAAAACTCTCAGAAAACAGTATCAGCGCGATGGCAACTTACATTGAATGACGGAGAAACAATTTTGGCGGACAGCGTCATCATTGCAACGGGCGGCAGCCCCAAAGCGGAAGGATTCAACTGGCTGCAAGCGTTAGGTCATACCATCATCCCGCCTGTGCCTTCTTTGTTCACGTTTAACATGCCGGATGAAAACATCAGGGATTTAGCCGGGGTGAGTGTGCCTTCTGCAACGGTGAGTATTGAAGGTTCTGCATTAAGCAGCAGCGGTGCGCTGCTCATTACTCATTGGGGCATGAGCGGTCCGGCAGTATTGCGGCTCTCCGCTTTTGCCGCGCGGGAATTGCAGGAGCGGCATTACCGTTTCCGGGTGTTGATTAATTGGCTCGGAAATCTCAATGATGAGCAGTTACGCCAGCAGATTGAAAAAGAAAAAAATCTTTCCGGCAAACGGATGCTTTCCAATAAAAATCCATTTCTGCTGCCCAACCGTTTGTGGTTGTTTTTAATGGCAAAAATTGCAATTCCGCAGGAAAAGCAATGGCATGAGTTAAGTAAAAAAGAAACCAACCGCCTTATCAATATCCTCATTCATGATGTTTATGAAGCGCAGGGGAAAACAACTTTCAAGGAAGAATTTGTCACCTGCGGAGGAGTCAGCTTGCAAGATATTTCAATGGACACGATGGAAAGCCGGGTTTGTCCCGGTATTTATTTTGCCGGTGAAGTGCTGGATATTGACGGTGTCACCGGAGGTTTTAATTTTCAGGCGGCATGGACAACGGGGTTTATCGCGGGGAAGTTGGGTGGATGAGATTTTGAACCTTGTTCTATTGCAATTAATTTCCTTTTCTAAGAATCTGTTGGGTGTAAGACAGATTACAGTTGTTATTCCGTCCGCCTATTGTAACGTGACGGAAACCCTTGTTGATTGTAAAAAAAGATGGGGATTCCGGAACAAGTCCGGAATGACAATCCGCAATCAGGCAGAAAAAAAAATTACTTCCGCATCAAATAATTGAAGCTGGCGTTGATTCCGATGAGCACATTGTAGGTTTCGGAATCTTTAGGCTGGTAATAAGGAAATCCTTTGACATCGGTAGAAATGCTGGCGCGCGCGCCTAAGGTGAGGTAGTAGTTTTGATTGACGAAAAAGTCATATTCAAAACCCAGCAACAAGCCGAGTTCGTTTTGATTAAACAGGCGGTTGACATCATCAATCTGATAATCATTCAAGGTAACGCGGGCATCTAACAAGCGGCTGTACATGATGCCGGTAACAAGGTTCATCACGCGCGGGTCAAGCGAGCGGCTGCCGACTTTTGTCCATTTGTATTTGAACATGACCGGCACGTGCATGTATTCCAGGTCAACATCGCCTTCAATCGGCAGTTTGTTGTAGCGGTTTTCAAAATAGCGTTGTCCTTGTGAGGAACGGACAATCCATTCGGCTTCAATGCCGAATTTGTGGGAAAAATCATAACCCGCTGAAACGCCATAAAATGCGCCCCAGTTGAACTTACGATGGATGGCATTACCAATGAGCGGATGCAGGCTGTTGTCTTTGTGCAGCAGCCAGGAGTTGTTTAATCCGGTTTCAAACCCGACATGAAATCCTTTGACGGAAGTAATATTTTTTTCGATTGCGCTGCGGCTCCGTTGAAAAACCAAATCATCAGCAACTGCCGAAGTTTCGAGGAGAATTCTTTCAAGGGCGATTGTCTTGTCGGGTAAAACAGATTCTGCTGATTCGCTGTCATGAATTTCAGTTGAAACCTGATTTACGTTTTGGAACAGTAGGTCATCTGTTTTTTCATCAATGATATTTTCATTGGATGCATCTGTTACTGAAAGGAGGGAATTATCTGTGCAATTGAATTGCGGAGTTTGCCGGTTGGAAAATTTTGCATGCGCGATTAACGGGATGGAATTTTCTGAAGGCGAATAGCTGCCATCAAAGGGATGGTATTGTTCCTCCCAAAGAAGTTGGGCGTTATCAAAATAGTTTTTGTAGTCACTGAGTTCATACGTGACTAAGGTATTGATAAGGGTCAGCGGAATTAAAAAATAAACAAGGGCGCGATACCAATGGTCGTATTTAACCCGCGCACGCTCTTCGTCTAAACCATCTTCCACCTTGTCCCATAAATCGGAAGGTGGCGTAGTTTCGAAATTTTTTAGCTTTTGCCTGAATTGCCTGTCAAACCCGTTTCCCTCATCGCCATTATTTCTTAAAACCCTCATAATTTGAATTTGGTGAACAAATTATTCTTTACCAGCGGCAGTTATTAAATGCACTGCACATAAATATTCCCTGTAATGATAGGGATTTCCCGGAGATAGTTGCATCATTAGATTCTTTCAATTTTACTGAAAATGTAGGTTTTATTGTACAAATAAATATCTCAAACCGCCCCTTCGGCAGCAATCTTTTGAGATGATGACAGCTTTTTCTGAAGTAATACGCGCGCCCTTGCAAGCTGTGATTTGGAGGTGCCTTCGCTGATGTCCAGCATTTTAGAGATTTCTTTATGTGAATAGCCTTCAATTACATAGAGATTGAATACCGTTCTGTATCCGGGGGAAAGACTTTGCACCATGTTGAGCAAATCCTGGTAATCAAGTTCATCAAATAGATTATCGTCAATCACATCAATCGGCTTGTCTTCCGAGTCAACAATGGAATAGAGTGAAACCGCTTTTCTGAGATGTTCAATGGAAGTATTGATAAAAATCCTGCGCAGCCAGCCTTCAAACGAACCTTCGCGTCTGAATTTTGAAATGTATTTGAAAACTTTGATGAATCCTTCCTGCATGACATCTTCCGCGCTGTGGTAGTCTTTGGCATAACGCAGACAAACGCTGAACATCCTGGAAGCATAGCGATTGTAAAGCGCTTTTTGGGCTTCACGGTTGCCCGCGATACATCCGTTGATGAGTTCATTTTCCGTAAAAGCCGATGTGACAGCGAGTTTCATTGGTTTTTTTCTTCGGTTTTCAATTTAGGCTTTTTGAAAACAGAAACAAAGGAATCTGAATTATTTTTTGTTATTAAATTGTAAAAATGCCGAAACTCAATACAGTCAATGCTTTCAGCGTATCATTATTTTTATAATTAATCGGAATTTCAATACAATTTATTTTAAAACAAAATGTTTGACGCGCGTTTTTTGTCAGTAAGTTGGAAAACGAGGTGATGAGAATGGAGGTAATTTAAGCAGTCTTGCTCTTCGGAAATTTAATGTGTGATTCAGTTGTGGTTCAGTAGTCATTCATTGTAACTCAGTGGTTATTTTTTGTAATTCGGTGGTAATTCATTGTAATTCAATTGTCAAACAACCGAATGAAAAACAAACCTGTTCTATTATTTATTAATCTGGAGCGAATAAAAAAAACCGGAGTTAAAATTTTTCAATTAACGTATCACCACTAATTTATTTGTCACCGGAACATTATCACCTGAGTGAATTTTCAGCAGGTAAGTTCCACCGGGGATTTCACCCGCGTGAACGGTCAAATGATTTTGTGTGAGCGTGGGCATCATCTCCCGATAAACAAGTTGTCCGTTGAGGTTTAAGATTTCTATCGTGACGGAATTTCCTGCAATTAAACTGAAATCACCGTTGATTGAAAATACTCCTGAATTCGGATGAGGGTAAACCGAGTACAGGTTGGATGATATAAGATTCAGAGAAGAAGGTTCACCCTCCTGCATCACTAACATTGCGGAGGACTGGCATTGATTTTCTTTTGTAACAGCGGTTAAAAAATGCAAAGCGGTATCCGGTTGAAATGTAACCTGCGGTGAAGTTTCCGCAACTAAACATGGAATCGCGCACCAGGTGGTAACGGGATTTCCCTGGTCGTGAAATGTTTGAGCATTTAATGTAACGGGCGCTCCCTGATGTTGAAAGATTAACGTGTCGTGTTCATGAATTTTCAATGCCAAATCACAGCAGAACGTGCGCTTGTTGATGACCGCGTGCATGCGCAGCATTAATTGATTCACAACACCACGGATATAATCCATACCCATGCTCAGCGAGGGATGGTCATGTCCCTCCATCGTGAAAAGGTAGCTGCAAACGCCTTTGAACTGCGCGATTAAATCCACGACATAACTTCCCTGCAAATCAAAAAAACCACCCAGCAATCCGCTGTAAATTCCAAAATCATAAGGCACCACCTGGTCCTGGTTGCCATGGGCGGAAATAAGCGGAATATCACCCGGCTCAATCCAATCAGCATTCACCAACGCACCGGCAACATTAAACACCGCGGCTGATTTCCAACTGTAATTGGGGTAAAGTCCGGTGGTGCTGTAAAAGCCGCCTAACGCGTCCAGCGCGGAGAGGTTTCCCATTTCCTCCATTTCCGAAGGCTTGTCGCAATAGGCGGTCATCAGCGCGGTAATCGCGCCCGCTGACGCGCCACCGATGATGATTTTGGAGGTGTCAATACGATAGTTGTTACCCAATTCCGCGAAATCCGCTTTTAAATATTGAACGGCTGCCCGCATGTCCTGCATCGGTCTGAAAAAAATGCGCATGTGTTGCAGCGTGAGTACTTCGATAGCGCTGATACCAATACGATAATCTATCGCGCTGCAAACATATCCGGCTTTGGTTAGGTGCTTGCACACTTCTTCTACATACCAATCATTTTTACTGCCCTGCACAAAGCCGCCTCCAAATGCAAAAATGACAACCGGACGTTTCGTGGCTGTATCTCCATAGGGTTCATAAATATCCATATAGATTTCCAGCATTTGATTGTTGGAGTTGGGACCTTCAGCGAATTTGACCGTAGTGATGGTAATGGAATCAAATACGGGTGAAATGTAACGGCAGGAAGAGCAATTTTGAGCGCTAATAGAATTTGACAGGAACAGGAAAATAGTGAATACAAATATTGTCCTGAAAAAACAGACAGGGTATTTCATACAAGAGTTTTTGTTAATTTTTGAATAATGGGTTTTTGCCAGAGTGAAGAAAAATCTTTGAGATTTTTCAAAACCTATTACTCTAAAATACAAAAAATATCTTTACCGTAACTGCTAAAATTGAATTTCAGGGATATTTCCATCAACGACCAACCTGCCTTCGGTCTTGGATTTTATTTCTTCCACGGAAATTCCGGGCGCGCGTTCCAATAATTTGAAACCGTAAGTCGTGATTTCCAAAACAGCGAGGTCTGAAACGATTTTCCGCACACACCGGATGCCCGTCAGCGGCAAGGTGCATTTTTTCAGCAGCTTGGATTCACCTTTATGATTGGTATGCATCATTGCCACAATGATGTTTTTTGCGGAAGCCACCAAATCCATTGCGCCACCCATGCCTTTCACCATTTTGCCGGGAATTTTCCAGTTGGCAATGTCGCCATTGTCCGCCACTTCCATCGCGCCTAACACTGTGAGGTCAATTTTCTGAGCGCGTATCATCCCGAAACTCATGGCTGAATCAAAAAAAGCGGAACCCGGCAAAGTCGTGATGGTTTGCTTGCCTGCATTAATGATGTCCGCGTCAACATCCTCCTCATAAGGAAACGGACCCATACCAAGCAACCCGTTTTCCGATTGCAAAACGACATTCATTCCATCGGGAATGAAATTGGCTACCAGCGTAGGAATTCCGATACCGAGATTTACATAAAACCCGTCCTGTAATTCCCGTGCAATCCGTTGCGCGATTTGTTCTTTCGTGAGTGGCATGTGTGAGTGGTTAGTCGTTATTGGTTAATTGTTATTTGTTATTGGTTAATCGTTAATCGCAAATCGTTAATCGTTAATCGTCATTCGTAAATCGGT
>JBGTCY010000262.1:0-25123 GCA_041748615.1 Chitinophagales bacterium | reverse complement strand
GAGCCATTGCAAGTGAAAATAAAATTTCTTGATAAGGTTCGGTTTCCTTGCCATAATGGTTTTCTATAAGCCCTATTCCGGATTCAAAATACCTGATGGCTTCTTCTAGTTTATTCTGCTCTTGATAGAAGTGACCTATATTAATCAAGATTTGTCCATATTGGATATGGTTTGTTCCAAGCGTATTTTTTGAAATATCCAGCGCTTCTACAAAATAGTGTAGCGCCTTGCTATAGTCCTTTTGATACCGGTATAGATTTCCCAATATGTTTAATTGAAAAGCATATTCCGGGCTGTTAGGTCCGAAATCTGATTTGACATTATCCGCGACTTGCAGGCATAGCTCCGTTGCTTTTTCAAATTCTCCTGCCGTTTCATAAATTAAAGACAGTACGTTTAATGATGCGGTGTAGTACTGATGATTTTCTCCGAACTCTTTCTCTGCTTGTGCTAACGTCTTTTCCGCATACTCAATGGCTATATCGAGTTCACCTTGCTGATAATAATACTCCGTAATGGTTGCGAACTCCTGCCAGCTCTGCGCCCAGCAGGGCAGGTGGGAAAGCAGCAGTAAGAAATGAAGTAAGAGTTTGGACTTTGCTTTCATTTTCAATTCTTACTCTACCATGGTGAATTTTTGGTTAGACTTCGAATATCATTCTTAATCTGACCATCTAATTTCTCGGAAAGTGTCACTACATAACTCATAAAATTCTTCAATTTAAACTTGGTTACAGTCACCTTTGCGCCATGAGCAATTTTATTTCTGATCTCTATATACTTTGTTAGTCTCTCTTTAACTGTTTTATTTGAACACTTCTGCCACCTAATTTTTTCCATTAAGTCATAAACTCCAAGACCTGCAAACATTATATTAATAATATTTGGATAGGGATTCGAGTTTCGAGGTTTAATTAGCTTAATAGTATTATCAATATTTGCAACTTTTCCTGAAAGTAAAATTTTTGCAGTTTCAGCGTGTAAATCATCAATATACCCTTGAAAATGTGCGCACAACAACACAAATCCGGCTCTATTTAGCGCGTCTACCTCCTTCGGTCTTCCTCTGCCAGGCACTGATATTATTGCATTGCTAATATTAAATATGCTCATTAACGGATTCCCTACATGCTTCAAGGCATTTTCAGCATTTTTAATTTTTGTTATAGCTGAATGAGCTTCAAGAATTTGCTCAATATCTTTAAGTCGTACATTTAAATTATTAAATGCTGTTGAAGCCATTTTTAATTTAAGGTTATGCAGTTTTTATAATGTCAGTGATACAATAAACCCTCAATATTTTTTTATGAATCTCGTCCTGTTTATGACGAATATTTACATGAACCTCTTTTTGGTGCTTGAAATGTTTTTTGTCAGTATCTGAGGGATCATTTAATTCAATGCTTTCAATACTTTCAGGTCGGTTCTTTCGGTACTTGCTTGCCTCTCTCGTAAATGCTTCTTCGTCTATATCCCAGCAAATGATTTCAGGCTTTGTTCTGTAGTCGTGTTGATGTATAAAAAACTTATGAAGACATGTTTCAATCTCCAAGTGTCCAACAAAGTCGGGCATTCTTCTATTTTGCGATATGTTCCATTGAACAAGACAGTCAATGTGACTTCCCCCGCTTGTGCTTATTATTTCAAAGTCCAAAAGATTACGATGGCACAATTCAGAAATAATAATAACCACCTCTTGCTCATATTCGGGTGTAAATCGGAACTTCATCCCAAGTCGTTCAAGGTCAGAATGAATGTTTTTGATTCTTTCAATTGCCAAGTCTCGTTGTCTATTGAAAGCATTTAGGTAAGCTTCTTCGGAAACTAAATTTTTGATAAGAAGAAAATCATTAATTAAGTTTTGAACTTCCGGTTGTAATTGATCGCATATCCTGTCGATGATTTTGTCATCAAAAAAGTCCTCTCGGTTTGCTTGAATTTTTGAAAACAAAAAGTCTGCTTCAACGAAGCCGGTTATTCTTGAATCAACAGAACCCGGAGAAGTTAAATTTGCCCGAAACCTTTGATATAAGTTGTGTTCAATAACCCTTCCATGAACACGAAGAAAAATACCTCTTTTGAAAACATCTATTGTTTCATTCGGATTGTCCTGATTGTAATAAACATGAAGATCAACATTTGAAATATAGTTTGGGTCAATGTCCTCAAGTGTAATTAAATATTTTTTGCTTTCCCAAGTGTTATTCGGGTAATCATCTTTCTTAATTTCTGAATTGTTCAGGTGAATTTTAAAATTTTGCGACAGAGGCAGGTTGCTTAGTTTATATTTAATAATCTTGAAAGTAGCAGAAAGGTCAAGTTTGGTGTTTTCAATTTCAATTGTAGTGCCCGTCTCTGTTTCCCGTCCATTTATTAAGTGCATCTTAAATTCTTCATTGGTTTGAACAGCTGTAATTGGGATATCAATGGTTGTTCCATTTGCGTCCAACTTCCTGCAAATTTCTATGCACAAAGTTTTGCCATCTGTCTTTTTTGTGAAGATTGTAATCTTGTTGCCCAACGATAAAAATGAAATGATTCCGATACCAAATGAACCGAGGTATTGACGGTTGTATTTGGGAGTAAGGATTTTCTTTTCAACGAATTCCTTTTTCTTGGACTTTGCTATAGTCGTTAAAATTTTTAAATCATCTTCGTCCATGCCGCAACCGTTATCCATTATTTGGATCTTTTGGTTTTCTCCGCTACTTGTAATTCGCACTTCGGAAGCATCCGCATCATAAGAGTTGGCTGCTATTTCCACAAGAACATTTTCAGGTCGATATATCGTTTTGCCTAAAAGTTCAATTAGTGCTGTCTTGTCAATACTCCATTCCATATTGTTTGATTGTTTTTTACCTATCGTTTGTTATTTTTGTTAATCAACTCAAGGGTAACACTATCCTAAATGATTATAACACAGAATACCCCTGAAGGGAGTTGGGTCCCTTCAGGGGTTGAATATACTCAAAAATGCTAAAACCACTTTACCACCCACTTCTGAAAAAGCTTGAGTTGTAAAAACTTGACGGTATGGGCGTATAACCGGATGGGGTAGTGTATGCGTTGCTTGGCGTGAAGTAGTTGTAGCTCGGTGTGTAGGTGTAGCTGTAACTTGGCATCACCGTACCCACCTTGCCGGTGTAGGGGTTCACGTTGGGGTAGGTGGAGAAGTTGTCGTTAATGGTGTAGTTGGGCGCGGTGCGGTAGTGAGGCTGCACATACGTGCCGTTGGAACGGGTGTAGCCGTTCACATAAACATGGTTGGGGTTCACCTGCGCGTCAGCCAGGATAGCCGTTCCGAAAAGCATTGCGATGATAAAAAGTAACTGTTTCATGATGTTTGAGTTTTTTGGTTAAAAAAATTGGTTTCGTCCGTTCATACCGCGCGGTTGAAAAAAGTAACCCGCGGGGGTAAAAAATTATTTGGTTCCGGCAGCGGTATCGGTTTGGTTCATGCTTCTGCGCACAAAATACCGGATGACCCAGATGATGCCGGGAATGGTGGCGTAAGCAAACAAATTCCCGGTAATAACACCGGCAAAATGGAACCACTTTGCGTTGTGGGGAAAATAATTCAATGCCTCAAATCCTTTGACCGTGGGCAACAGCCCGATAATCAAAGCCGCCCAAAATAATACCGTGAGAATGGTGTTCAAGGTTTTCATAAGATGATTTATTTAGGTTAAAAAATGAGTTCGGGCGGTTGATACCGGGGGAGGGGAAAAGGTAACCTTTGGGAGGGAGTACCTGAGATGTACGAAGGGGTTCGCTATTGCTTTTTGTTTTCTAACCTTTGAAGAACCTCTCCAAGTGTACTTCGGAAATTTTCAGGATGACGAAGTTCATCCCTGATTTCATTTAAATACATAGGATTATTGGCAACTTCTTCCTTATACGCTAAAAGTAGAATTCCATTATCATTCAAATAGCTGTTAACCCTGTCAATTAACCGTTGGTCTTTTGCGATTTGCTCATCTCTAATTTTAGCGGTTCGAAACGATTTTTTGTGATTGTAAGCGTCTGAAAATTCCGAAAGAAAATTCTTTAATTCACTTATTGCTGTATGTAATTCAATATTTTTCATCAGCAAATTCAAAGTTTACAGGAAAGCTAAAACTTAATCTCAATACCCGTTTTCTGGATATCTTCTGTAAACGCATCCCCGGCTTCAAAATCCTTAGTGGCGAATGATCTTGGCAGTATCACGTAATATTTGCGCAACGCTTTGACAAAGCGTTTGATGTCCACGAACCCCACCCCGCTGAAATTTCCTTCAGCCATTGCGTGCCGCCTTTTCGGAATAATACTTTATAAACCATTCAGGCACTATCGAGCGGTCAATATCATCCCATTTCTTTTCTCCATCCACGATTTTGAAGTGAGCGAAAGGCTTGAAATTTTCTCCCTCTTTTGAATTGTCAAAAAAGTAACATTGATACGCCACCTGAGCCGCATCAAAAAGCAAACCCAATGAGCGGTAATATCTTGCTTCCACCACATCAGGAGGAACATCATGACCACGCTGCTTGACACGTACGCCTATCCGGTAATTATTGATATCAGGATGCTCCGTTGAAATAAAATACAGGTAAACTTTATATCCCGCGGCAGCAGCATCGCGCATGAATTCAACTTTGGAAGCATGGGAAAAGACGGTTTCAAAAGAAAATTTTTTCTTTTCGTGCAACAGCTTTTTTCTCAGAAAATCAGCCAGAATTTGTGAAAGGTATTTATCTGCGTTGAGCGTTTGAAGGGTAATATGGTTTTTGGAAAATGAAAAACATTTGTCAAACTCCTGTTTACTAAAACGAGATCCTACCAAACCTGAAGCAAAGGCTACTTCCCGAAACTCGTTGGCGGAAGCTTGCACCTTGTAAGCATCAAAAGTGAAATTTCCGTTTCTTAACTCTTCGGCAATATCATCTGCATTAATGTAAATGCCGAAATCAATAGGCAGGTTGTTTACCCGATACTTTCTGATTGCGTTGATAATGGTACTCTTACCTGAACCGTTAGGTCCGGCAAAAATCCGCATCCTCAGCGGGTATGTATCAGTCAAGGACAATTTTTGAAGGGTGTTTGGCAGTTGATATTCTTTTTAATTTCTCAACCTTTCCATCCGCATAATGCCGGACAATCCAGCCTCCTTCGGCTTTTATCACAAACCCTTCAATCGCCATTGCTCGCGCGGAAGCTTTGCGCACGGCATTGCCGCCCGCCCTCACAACCACCCGTTTCGTGAGGGCTGCTTTTCGTGGCGTTGCTTTTTTCTTCGTTATATTTTTTACTTTTTTACTCATCACCCAAATTTACGAACATTTGTTTCTGCGAAATATTCCATTGATATTTTGAAAATTAGCGTTTATCTCTATTTTTGTTAGCCGTGATTAGAAAAATTAATATTTCAGGAGAAGAATTGCTGGACAGCATCCGGTCGGCTGACAGTGCAATCCTGAAGCGACTCTACAGCGACAACTATCCCGTTATCCGAAAATTGGTGCTGACCAACAGCGGCAGCGAGGATGATGTGAAAGATATTTTGCAGCAGGGTATTATCGTGCTGTATGAAAAATCCGTTGCCCCGGAATTCAAACTCTCCTGCTCGGTTACTACTTTTTTATATGCCGTGTGCAAGAATATCCTGCTGAAACAGTTGCGCGGCAAGCATCACACGGTTGAGTTAAAAGAAACACATTCCGAAAGTTTCACCGTTGAAGGTGACTTTGAGGCGAATATGGAATTAACGGAAAGGCAGGAGTTGCTGTATCGCCTTCTTGAACAAGCAGGAGAGGCATGCAGAGAGCTTTTGGAATTGTATTATTTTCAAAAGATGAAATTGGAAGCAATAGCGGAGAAAATGAATTATACCAATATGGAAAGCGCAAAAACTCAAAAATATAAATGCCTGAAAAAGCTGCGGGCAGCCGCTAAAAACTACCAGGAAGCATGAATGAAAATGACGTCATATTAATTGAGCGGTATCTTGACAACGGCTTGACAGACAGCGAACGGCTTGACGTTGAAAAGCGCCTTGAAATCGACAGCGAGTTTGCCGACTTATTTGCGTTTCTGAAAGATGTGAAAACTTCTGTTGCATACAGCAATAAAAAAGACTTGCGGGATAAACTCGCTCATATTGCAGAGGAGTACGAGCGTCAGCACAAAGATGATAAAGGCAGCGCAGACACAAGCGGAAGGATTATTCCATTTCGATACTATGCAGTTGCAGCCTCGCTTGCGGCTGTTATCATTGTTGCGGCTGTTCTCCTGTTTGTTGTGAATGACAAACCAACAATAGTGGACGGCAAAGACTTGCATTTTATCAGGAACTATATTACAAACAACCCCGGAAAAGTTGAGCGGGCAGATGCTGAAATTTTGCCTTATGAAATGCTTTTGCAATTTGGAAACCTGCCCTTACAAAGCATTGATTCATTTAAAATCGGGGAATTGCCTATGTTAGTTATCCGGGAAAGCAAGTACGAAAATGCCTATTTCTTATCGGACACGCTGTATCTATTTGGAAGTTTTGACGCTGATATGTTTCTTTACCAACGGAAAGACAATCTTAGCCCGAACGATACTCTGTTTCTGAAATCGGGACTTACTTTTTATAAATTAGCAATGGAAAAAACAGATACTATCAGCCTTTTGGAAAAGAAAAACACCAACTTTAAAATCTTACCGTATGAAGAATAAAATAGGTATTACCAGCTTCCTGATTTTGGTTATTTCAGCAAGCGTTTTCGCTCAGGGATTCATTTTTGATAAAGAAAAGTATGAGCAGCGGGATGTGGTAGAGGCATTAAGAAGTCCGATGCCGACATCCGTTTCCCTGAAACAATACACTCCTTACATTTATCCGCAGGATAACAGCACATGCGTGGCGCAATCCTACGCCAATGCCATGACCATTTTGTTTGCAAGGCAATTGGGGAAAACAAACAAAGATGAGATTTCGCTGCTGCGCCCCTCACCGTTTTTTATTTATTACACCAACAAATTACACTCCGATTATTATTGCAATGTGGGATTGGATGCGGAGTTGACAGCACTCAATCTAATGATGCATGGTGTCGTACCGATGATGATGGTGGAATATCCTAATTACTATCCGTTCACTAATAATGTGCTGTGCAGCAGCTATCCTCCGGTATATGATGAAGATGTGAAGCAAGCAATAAAAGTTAAACCAACGAATATCTACCGCATCCAAAACCTGATGAATATAAAAGATGCGCTGGCAAGCGGTATGCCTGTAGTTATCGGAATGAATGTTCCTGCATCATTTACCAACTGCAAGTCCTATTTATGGACTCCGTCATATACCGACAACATCAATAACAGCTACGGTCATGCCATGACGATTATCGGGTATAATGATAATATTTATGGCGGCAGTTTCGAGGTGATGAATTCATGGGGAGAAGATTGGGGCGTCAACGGATACGTATGGATACGCTACAGCGATGCGGCTAAATGGATAGTTGCCGGCTGGGCGGTTGAACGGGAAACGGGAACAAGGTTCAAATACGATGGCGGCTTGGCAGAAAAAAAAGAAGGTTCGCTGACACCCAATTCCGGGATGCTCAAAATTTTCAACCAAACCCGGCAAGACAGCTTAATCGTCAACCCGTTTTTTCAGCGGGGGGATTTATTGGAGATTTTTGAGAAGTTGAGAGAGTGAGTTTTATTCTTCAAATCATTATAGAGATAAGATGTGCTTTGAGGCTTTTTTGATAACACCCCTCCCTTGTTTTGTCTATTGAATGCCTGAAGCGAAATGCACAACCAACAAGCGTACATCGAACGCAGCAGCGAAACCTATTATACAGCAGTCCCCTTCTTAAACTGCATCTCATACAGTTTACTGTAATAGCCATTATGTTTCAGCAATTCATTGTGGGTGCCGATTTCTTTGATTTCACCGTGGTCGAGCGCCATGATGGCGTCCGCTTTTTGAATGGTAGAAAGGCGGTGAGCGATGATAATCGAAGTGCGTCCTTTCACGAGTTGGGTAATCGCGTTTTGAATCAACTGCTCGCTTTCGGTGTCAATGTTGGAAGTGGCTTCATCCAAAATCAAAATTTTCGGGTCGAATACCAACGCGCGGATGAAGGAAATCAATTGCCGCTGTCCCATCGAAAGCATCGCGCCCCGCTCCATCACGTTATAGTCATATTGCCCGGGCAATCGCATGATGAAGTCGTGCGCGCCTACCATTTTCGCTGCGGCAATCGCCTGCTCGCGGGTGATACGCTCATTGCGCAGCGTGATGTTTTCCATGATGCTGCCGGAAAACAAAAACACGTCCTGCAACACCAACCCGATTTTCGAGCGCAGTGAAAACAAATCGTAATCGCGGATGCTCGTTCCGTCCACTAAGATGTCGCCTTTGTTGATTTCATAAAAGCGGTTGAGTGTGTTGATGATGGACGATTTGCCGGAGCCGGTCGCACCCACGATGGCGAGCGTTTTTCCCGCATCCAAACGGAAGCTGATGTTTTTCAGCACGAACACTTCGTCCACATAAGCGAACCACACGTTTTTAAATTCGATTTCGCCTTTGATATTTTCCGCATGGGCGCTGCCGGTATTTTCGATGCGGTCTTCCTGCTCAAGCAACTTAAACACACGCTCGGAAGCGACTATCCCCATTTGTAAAGTATTGAACTTGTCGGCAAGCATCCGCAGCGGGCGAAACAACATATTGAGCAAAAGGATAAAGGAAATCAGTGTTCCGATGGTGGTGACGTCCTGCACCACGCGAATCGCGCCATACCACACGAGCAAGCCCAGCGCGCTCGCCAGTACCACTTCCACCAGCGGAAAGAAAATCGAAAAATACCAGATGCTTTCGATGTTCGCTTTTTTATGCTCTTCATTGATTTTGCGGAATTTCTCCATCTCGATTTCTTCGGCATTGAAAATCTGAATCACCCTCATGCCGGAGATGTGCTCCTGCAAAAAAGCGTTGAGCCGCGCCACCTGGTTGCGCACTTTGGTGAAGGAGGATTTTATTTTTTCCTTAAAAATATAAGTCGCGTAGAGCAAAACAGGAAAAGTGGAAAGGCTCACCAATGTCAGCCGCCAGTCCACATACAGCATCACCCCGATGATAGTGACGATAGTGAGCAGGTCGGCAATAATCGTAATCAGTCCTTCGGAAAAAATATCGTTGATTGTTTCCACATCATTAATGGTGCGGGTGGTGGCGGTGCCAATCGGTGTGCGGTCGAAAAACGAAAGTTTCAAACCGATGAGATGACTGAACACGCGCACGCGCAGGTTTTTAATCACCGACTGTCCGAGCCAGCTTGTGATGTAGCTGAAATAATATCGGGCGATGCTTTCAATGATTAATTGCACAATGAGGATGATACTCATCCAGAGCAATCCGCTGTAATGGAAATTGAGGATATGTTCATCCACCGTGATTTGGATGAGCCAAGGGCGCACGGGCGCGAGCACGGCAAGAAACACCGCCAGCACAGTAGCAATCATGAACTGACGTTTGAATGGCTTTGCCAGTCTCAATATCTTTTTCAACAAGGTGAAATCGAAAAGACTGCCTTTGCCGGTGCCGGAAGAAGTGACGGGAATCGTGCTCATGGAAGGATTGCTAAAATTAGGTGCTTATAAAATAGAACTTACTAACAAGTTGTCATTTTTTTAAGCACCAAAAAACAATTCAATCATCAACGGTTAACCAGCAGTGAGATAATTTCGTTTTATGTGATACATCAGTAAATACGTTTTTTTGTTGGTATCACTTAAAAAGGAACGGCTCACCAAAGTCTCCACAAAGGATTGCTTTTCTAAAAACGGATTCAACAACTTTTCACCTCTGCCTTCCGCAACACCGATTCTTTTGGCGAATTCCAAAAAATCGTTTTTAGAAGGATGTCCGCTTTTTTTGTATTGTTCACTTTTAAAACCATCGGCAAATAAACCTTTATCCAAAGCAAAATCCGTGTCGTCTACATGCAGTCTTGTGTTTATCAAATCATAAGCGGGACTCAGCAGGTAATCGCCTTTCGTGGATTCAAGCAGCGAAAAGTTTTTTAAATGCGCGTCACCATTTGAAAACACGAAATTGAAAACCACTAAAGAAAAATATTTCTCTATTTCAACCCGCCATGCCGGTACATATTTTTGCAGCAGCATTGCTGCCTCTTCGTAGCTGGATTCATATTTTTCATTTGATTGCAAAGTTGTTTTGCCGGCAAGCGATGCAAAATCTTCCTGTCCCCATTTCAATTTTCCTTTTAGATCTTTTACATCAAACCGTTTGGTGATGTAGGCAGGTTCGCCACTTTTAAAAAAGATTAAAGCGTTTTCTGCCGTATTGATTCCATAAACCTGATTTGCAATTTGCATGGTCAGATGTTCATTTGCCGGAACTTCTCCGCTTTTTTTCAGCAATGCTGGGATAGGCTTTAATAGATGAGTGCCCTGTTCTCCTTCCCTTGTCAGCCGTAATACATTTTTATCCAACGCCATACTAATCTTGGTTTGAAAACCTGATATTGAAATCCGTTTCATGTTCTCCAAAAATTCCGCAAGAGTATTTTCATCCTTGTGTGGTGAAGGCATCGTTAGAAAATGGCTGACTGATTTGCCATCAAACAATTTGCGAAGACAGGAAGGGCTGTATGTTTCAAATCCCTCCGCCAACGTGCCCGGGCAATATTTTACTACGGGCAAACTCATTCGTTCTCTATTTTTCTCACTGTTATATTTCCAATCGTATCGGCAGTGCCGGTTGACATGAGTAGTCCAAATTGGTCGCTCTCATCAATTTTCAAAAGGCGGCTTTGTAATTTTTTGTTTTCACCCTCCGCTATCATGTTACTGAAAAACGGAAAGAAAAATTTGCTGCTGAATTCCTGTTGGTTTTTTGGGAGCGTTAAACTGATAGCCGGTTTGCTTGTGTCATTGAAATAATTGTCATCATACCTGAATACAAAATGCTGACGATTTATTTCTGTCAGTGTTCCGGCTAAAATTCCGTTGCGGTATATTTCAATTGCTCTCATTTACCCGATGGTTTTTTAACATCAAGAAAGACTTCCATTCCCAGCACTTCCGCAAGTTTGTTCAACACCTCCAATGAGGGATTGCCTTGTCCCCGTTCCAGCTTGTATAATGTATTGGTGCTCACTTTTGCCAGTTCGGCTAAGTGTGGTTGAGTAATCCGCAACTCTTTTCTCCGGTTTTTTATAGACTCGCCCAGTTGCTTAACTAACATTATAATGTGATTTTATAGGTAAAAGTAGGTTTTATTTTTCAATTTTACAAACTAAATCACAGTATAGTGTGATTATTTAGGTGAAAAACGAAAGTTCAATAGCTGCTGAATCATATTATAATGTGGTTTCAACTTTTTTGATATTGAATTTTTGTTGGGTTATATTTTAAGTGTAGAGAGTGTGATTTGATTTTTACATGATTGACTGACTAATGCGATTAATCGGGGGTTTAAATGCCCCGTTACCACCTGGCTTTAGTTCCATAAAAAAAGTATCTGAAGGGAAATCCAGACAGTGGTTAACCGGAAACTCTTTTTCCCTGCGCGAAGGTAACGCGCCTCAATCGCGCAACGCTACAAATCAAAGCAAGGCATAGACGAATGAAAAGAGCGCAAAAAGTCCATCGTTTAGGAAGGGACGAAGGGCGAGGGGCGGGCGACAAGGGCAAAGCAAATTTGGTTCGACACTTTATTTCAGGGGATGCTCCGATACTCGGAGAATGACACAGGAATGCAATAGGTCCTGTACCCCATTGTGAAAAATCAACCGCTTTCCTGATAATTTGTTATTTTCACGGGCTGAAATAATTAAAACCCATCACATGAAAAGCTGTATCATTCTTTTATTTACGTTTGTTTTTTCGGGCGCGTTCAGCCAGGAAGGCTGGAAGAATTATTTTCAATCGGATGATTTAGAAATAAATTACCGCGCTGAAGATTGTCATGACCACGCGAATGACGTGCATAAGCGGTTGATATTTTTTCAGTTTGTGAACAAGACCGCGCAGACGCTCACGATTACTTTTAATAAAGAACAATGGTTTGGCGACCGTTGCATCAACTGTGAGGATACGCCTGAAAACCGCCATATCGTGCGGCTGACTCCGCAACAAACCCTCACGCCCAACTGCGAGGAAAAACTGAGCAGGGCGTATTATATTTTTGATAAAATGCTGAAACAGGAAGCCTCAAAACTTTCCCGATTCGAACTTAAAAATATCCAGGTTTTTAAGGCGGGGGAAAAATAAACCGCTTCATTTTTTTCGGTTTAATTCGTTTTGAACCATTCACTAAACTTAAGAACATGTTCAGGAAGATTGCCTTTGTATGCTTCGCTTTTTTATTTTCAGAAAATGTGTTTGCCCAGTGTACGGTCACGCTTTCGGCTGTGCCGGAAGAAATTATCTGCGGAGATTGTGCGGTGTTGAGCGCTTTCGGGCGCGGGCAGGGACTCCAGGTTTTTTCTGAAGATTTTAACACCGGTGCGCCTTCCGGTTGGGCATTTACCCAACAGGCGCGGTTTGATAATCCTTGCAGTCCCAACGGGGTTGACGGCACCACGCATATCTGGATGGGCAACACTTCGGCAGTGCCGAGAAGTTTGGAAACATTACCTTATGATTTCAGTACCGCCACCAGCGGGGTGACAGTTTGTTTTGATTTGCAGTTCGCCACGCAAACCGGCAGCGCTGCTGACGCGCCCTGCGAAGGACCGGATGAGCCGGATGAAGGAGTTTATGTGCAATATCGCCTGAGCGGTGGACAGTGGGTGACCATTCATTATTTTGACCCGAATGGCGGCTCTGACCCGTTGCTCACCAATTGGAACAACTGGTGTTTTCAATTGCCACCGGATGCTATTGCAAGTGATGTGCAGATTCGCTGGTTCCAGGACAATGACTCCGGCAATGATTATGACCATTGGGGCATGGACAATGTGGTGATTTATTTTAATGACCCGACTTATGAAATTATTTGGCAGCATGATGGATTTAATTTGGGCACCGGCAACAGCGGAGGCGAAAATCCAACCCCGGTTTGTCCGAGAGAGACAACAGACTATGTGGTCATCATGACCAACGGAAATTTTACCTGCCGCGATTCGGTGAGAATCACAGTGGTGGACCCTGTGGTAGAGGTGGATGCGGGTGATGACGTGCGCGTGTGCGAGGGTTCATGCGCCACTTTGAACGCAACCGCGAAAGTGATTAAGAAACCGGCAAAAACTCCCACTTACAGAAATGGCGAAGTGACGCCTTTGGTGGGTTTGCCTGACCCGAATGATATTCCCGGCTTGTTGTTTCCCTGTCTCGATTTTAACGGATGTACTTGTGCGGACGGCACTTCAGTTCCTTTTTTACAAAACTGTCCGGCAGTGTTCACCGGCACGCTCGCCATGAACATCAACATTGCTGACTTGAATACCATCATCTTGCAGGATGGCGAGTTGACCAGCGTTTGTATTGAAGATGTCGGTTTAATCATCGGGGATTTATCTTCTTTCGAAATCGCTTTGTATTGTCCTTCCGGAACAAAAATTATTCTGGCAAATGCGGGAGATGTGACAGGCGTTCAATTATCGAATGCCTGTTTTGATTTAGTGTCCGCCACACCGATTGCAAACGGCACTCCTCCTTACACCGGAAACTGGCAACCCGTTCAACCCTTCACAAATTTGAGCGGCTGTGACGCGAACGGATTGTGGACGTTGGAATTTTCCGGCACTTTCGATTTTTCTTCCGGCACTGCCATCCCTCCGTTTGGATTTTTTAACGGCTGGAATATTTCCTTTGACGACCCTGAAATCAGCGAACCGGCCAATTTCGTGTGGCAACCCGTCACCGGATTGAGCGATACCAACTCACTTTCGCCAACTGTTTGTCCGCCCGGTGACATCACTTACACACTGATTGCATCTGACAGGGCAGGATGTGTAACCAACTCAGACAATGTAAATGTGACGGTGGATTCAACGGAATTAATCATTACCGCGACACTTACCAATCCTTCTTGCGGGGGAAATGATGGCGTTATTAATGTAAACGTAAGCAATGGTTCCGGCAATTATTTATTTCAATGGAGCAATGGCGCTTCAACACAAAATGTGTCCAATCTTGCAGCCGGAGTATATGGCGTCACGATTACCGATGTCGTACATTGCGTGAAAGACACGACTTTCATCCTCACTTCGGTGGATGCACCTTCGATTGACAGTGTTGCTCAAACCAATGAATCGTGCAGATTTGCCAATGACGGAACAGCTTCCGTTTTTGCTTCCGGCAGCAACCTGACTTTCCAATGGAGCAACGGGCAATCCGGGCAAACCATTACCGGACTTGCACCGGGCAGCTACACCGTGACGGTGACCGATGGCGCTCAATGTACCAACATCGCGGTGGTTACAATTTTGGGAGGACCTATTTGCTGTCAGATGACCACTACAACTGTTCAGACGGACGCGACTTGTTTCGGGTTATGCAACGGTCAGGGCAGTTTTCAAATCAACAATGGTTTTCCGCCTTTCACCTACAACTGGTCAGACGGAGCACAGGGCGCGGTTCGCAACGACCTTTGCGCGGACGCTTATTCAATCAGCATCACGGACGCGCTCGGTTGTGAAAATGTTGTCAGCATTTCGATTGACAGCCCTGAACCGTTGGAGTTTCAGTTTGATGATACGTTTGAATTTTGCGCGGGAGATACCGCTGAAGTCTATGCAGGCGAGTGGGTGAGTTATTTATGGAGCGATGGCACTTCGTTGGAAACGCTCACCGTTTGGGAATCCGGTAATTATTCCGTGACGGTGACGGACGCTTTTGGATGTGAAGCCTCGGCTTCAGTGGAAGTGACGGCACGCGATTTTCCGGTGGTGAATGCGGGCAATGATACAACGATTGTTGTCGGTTTGAGTGTGCAACTGAATGCGACAGTGGCGGGTGGCGTGCAAGGCAATTATTTTTGGACTCCGTCAGATTTTTTGAATGATGACGGAATTCAAAATCCGGTTTCTACGCCTGATTCCACCATCACTTACACGGTGGTATTTTATGACCCGGCTGAATGTTCCGGCACGGACACTATCAGAATTACAGTTGTTCCTTCCATCATCGAACCCAAAGCGCCTGACGCGTTTACCCCCAACGGTGACGGACAGAATGATTTATTCTTTATTATCTATGACGAAAACACCGCGGCTGTCAAGGAATTCAGAATTTATAATCGCTGGGGACAATTAATCCATGATGCTCCGGTTCCGTGGGATGGCACCTACAAAGGCAATGAACAGCCGATGGGCACTTTTGTCTATTATTCCGTGGTGGAACTGATTGACGGCAGTGTGAAAAATTTGCAGGGCGCAGTGACGCTCCTGCGCTGAGATTATTAGATGTAGGGATATTCCACTTTTGTCAAACTCAATCCGCATCCGGGAACGGCATGGTTGTATTTGAAAACTCCTTTTTTCTTCATGGTTGCAATAAATTCATCCATCTTGATTTTACCGTTGCCAAGCATCAGCATCGCGCCCACGGTCAGCCGCACCTGTCCGCGCAGAAAATGATTCGCGCTGATGGTATAGCGCCAGCGGTTTTCATTCACGATTTTCCATTCTGAAAAAAAGAGATTGCAGATAGTTGTTTTTTCAACGCTATCCGTTTTGCTGAGCGATTTGAAATCCTTAAAAGTTTTCAAAACAGCAGCCGCTTCCTGCATGATTTCAAAATCGGGTTTCGGTAACGGGTAATGATAACTCTGTTCATGCAGAAAAGGATCTTTTTTAAAGTGGATGAAATATTCATACGTTCTGCTCACCGCGTCTTGTCTTGCGCGGGCAGTTTCCTCCACTTCAAAAATTCTTTTCACGGAAATATCAGGCGGCAGCATCCGGTTGATTTTGTAATGAAACTCATGAACAGGTGGTAGTTCCGCGTCAAAATGAAGATAGAATTGACGGGCATGCACTCCGGCATCCGTTCTGCCGCATCCGGTTGATTTTATTTTTTGTGAAAAAAGCGTTTCGAGCACCGCGTTCACTTCCGCCTGCACAGAGCGGGCGCGCGGTTGCAGTTGCCAGCCTTTGTAGTTTGTTCCGGTGAAAGCGATTTCAAGAAAAAAACGCATGGGGGTTGAAGTCAGATGTTAGAAGGTTAGATGGTAGATTAGAAATTAGATTTTAGAAAAATTAGAAAAGCGGAACTATGATATTTAATTAATTCAATCCTCAAATCCGAAGGCTTAGACCTTACAGGTTTTAAAAACCTGTAAGGTCTTAAAATCAGGTAATTCTTTGTTCACCTCTTCAAGTGCTATTCATCAGGTTCGATAGCGAAATGACCTAATGTCATACTAACATCTAAAATCTATCATCTAACATCTAAAATCCGTATTCTAACACCGCTCATATATCACAGCCGCTCCTTGTCCGACACCGATGCACATAGTGGCAAGTCCGTATTTCACTTCCGGTCTGCGTTTCATTTCGTGGAGCAGCGTGGCGGAGATGCGCGCGCCTGAGCATCCGAGCGGATGTCCGAGCGCGATAGCGCCACCATTTACATTTACTATTTCGGGATTGATATTCAATTCCCGCACACAGGCAAGAGATTGTGACGCGAAGGCTTCATTTAACTCCACCAGACCGATGTCCTCTATTTTCAAACCCGCCCGTTGCAGCGCTTTTTTTGTAGCCGGTACCGGACCGATACCCATCGTGGATGGATGTACGCCTGCTACCGCCATTGCTCTGATTTTAGCAAGCGGTTTTAAATTATTTTTCTTTACCGTGTTTTCACTCACCAGCAATAATGCCGCAGCGCCATCATTGATGCCGGAAGTATTTCCAGCGGTGACGGTTCCGTTTTTTCTGAATGCGGGAGCAAGCTGATTGAGTTTTTCAACCGTTGATAGTCGCGGGTGTTCGTCCTTTGTAAACTCAACAGTCTCACCTTTTTTTTGCGGAATCAATACCGGGATGATTTCGTCCCTGAATTTTTGCGCTTCATGCGCCTGCTGATATTTCAGTTGAGACTGATAGGCGAAAGCGTCCTGTTCCTGGCGGGAAATTTTCCATTGCTCCGCCACATTTTCTGCAGTTTCACCCATCGAATAAGGATGATAAAGCTCCGCTAATTTTTTATTGAGAAAACGCCAGCCGATGGTGGTGTCATAAATTTCCGCGTTTCTGCCGAAAGCTTCATTCGCTTTTCCCATGACAAAAGGCGCGCGGCTCATGCTTTCCACACCGCCAGCGAGATAGATGTCACCTTGTCCGAGCATCAACGCGCGGCTCGCATCCATGACCGCCTGCAAGCCGGATGCGCACAGGCGATTGACGGTGACACCTCCTGCTTCAATGGGCAAGCCTGCGAGCAACAACGCCATCCGCGCGACATTGCGGTTGTCTTCTCCCGACTGATTGGCTGCTCCGAAAATGACGTCTTCAATTTCTTTCAGATTCACCCATTGATTTCTTTCCATTAATCCTTTAATGGCGATTGCCGCCAAATCATCCGGTCTGATGCCGCTCAATGAACCCGCGTATTTACCAATCGGTGTGCGCACCGCGTCAATGATGTATGCTTCTGACATAATTAAATAGTTATAATTTCGGCTTCACAAAACTACTTAGAATGATTCAGAGAATACAAACGGTGTGGTGGCTGGCATCCGCAATCTTGCTTGCGTTATTTTGTTTTTTACCGATTTTTGAAACCAATGGATTTAAGGTTTCTTTTTTAGAAACAGGAATTGCACAATTCCCGTCAATAACTACTGTGGCAATCACCATTTTGGTCAGTGTTGTGAATGTTTTTCTTTTTAAAAACAGAAAAATACAACTGCAACTCGGTTTGCTGCTGCTCCTGCTGCATCTCGGTATTTTTATTTTGATTGCTATTTTTTATTCCGCTTTGAAAGGAGAAGGTATCATAAGTATTCAACCCTGGATTTTCTTGCCCGTACTTTCTTTTTTCTTTCAACTGCTTGCCCTCAGGGGAGTAAGAAAAGATGAAGCGTTGGTGAAGTCAATGGACAGGTTGAGATAATTTCAGAACTTCCTGCTCCTTGCAAATTCATGCGCGTAATTCAATTGTAATTCTATAGTCATTCATTGAAATGCGACCATATAACGTATCAATGACATCTGAATTTTCAGGGCAGTTAATAAATTATTATAATTTAACTGGAACATCCCATTCTGTTCGTTATGAAAGTGTAACAAAACCCAAAAATGCCACTAAGACACTAAGTCACCAAGTTTCACTAAGTGATTACTATCGTCTTAAACTTTGTGATTTCTTTGTGCATTCGTGCCTTTGTGGCAAATAATTACTTTTCGGCAGTGGACTCATTTTTTAGAATTTTCTTTTAAGCCGCCCAACTCTCTCTATCCAGACTTCTGAATTGAATCGCCTCAGCGAGGTGTTCCATTTTAATATCGGGGCTTTCGGCAAGGTCGGCTATGGTGCGGGCGACTTTGAGGATGCGGTCATAGGCGCGGGCGGATAAGCCGAGACGTTCCATCGCTTTATTGAGAAGTGTTTGCGAGGCGGCATCAATGCGGCAATATTCGCGCAGTTCTTTAGTCGCGATTTGCGCGTTGCAATAAACGCCCTTCGCTTCCGCGTATCTTTTTTCCTGGATTTCCCGCGCTTTAATCACCCGTTCGCGGATAAATTCGCTTTTCTCGCCCTGCTTGTCCATCGAGAGGTCTTTAATCGGCAGGGGCGTCACCTCCACATGCAGGTCAATGCGGTCGAGCAGCGGACCGGAAATTTTGTTGAGATATTTCTGCACCACGCCCGGTGCGCACACACATTCCTTTTCGGGATGGTTGAAGTAGCCGCACGGGCAGGGGTTCATCGAAGCCACAAGCATGAAACTCGCGGGATACTCGACCGACAGCCGCGAGCGGGATACGGTAATCCGCCTTTCTTCCATCGGCTGCCGCATCACTTCGAGCACAGTGCGTTTGAATTCGGGCAGTTCATCCAAAAACAACACGCCATGATGCGCCAATGAAATTTCGCCCGGCTGCGGATTGCTGCCGCCACCCACGAGCGCTACATCGCTGATTGTGTGATGCGGTGAACGGAACGGACGCTGATAAACCAATGCAGCGTTGTGTGGTAACTTGCCGGCAACAGAATGGATTTTTGTGGTTTCGAGCGCTTCAGACAAGGTGAGCGGAGGCAGGATGGTCGGGATGCGTTTGGCGAGCATGGTCTTGCCCGCGCCCGGTGGTCCGATTAAAATCACGTTGTGTCCGCCTGCCGCTGCGATTTCCAACGCGCGTTTGATATTCTCTTGTCCTTTGACATCGGAAAAATCAAAATCATGTTTGCTGAGGTTTTCCGAGAACTCCGCGCGCGTGTCCACGATGACTTGTTCGAGTGATGTCTCGTCATTGAAAAAATGAATGACTTCGCGGATGTTGTCCGCGCCATATACTTTCAAATCATTGACAATCGCGGCTTCACGCGCGTTTTTGCGCGGCACAATTAAGCCTGCGAATTTTTCTTTACGCGCCTGGATGGCAATCGGCAAAGCGCCTTTTATCGGCTGCAAGCCGCCATCGAGCGACAACTCGCCCATCACCACGTAATCGCCCAGCTTGTCGGATTTCATCTGGTCGGAGGCGGCAAGGATGCCGAGCGCAATCGTGAGGTCATAAGACGAGCCTTCCTTGCGGATGTCGGCAGGCGCCATGTTCACTACAATCCGCTGGCGGGGCATCCGGAATCCGTTGTTTTTTAAAGCCGCTTCGATGCGCTGCTGACTTTCTTTCACCGCGTTGTCCGGCAATCCCACCAGAAAATATTTCATGCCCTGCGACACATTCACCTCAATCGTAATCGTGGTGGCATCCACGCCATGCACCGCAGAGCCGAAGGTTTTCACCAACATGCCGGAGGAAACGGTTTCGGAAATTTCAAGTTCGTCCATCGTGAAAAGAAGTATGGAGATAAAAATAATGAAAAAAGATTTAAGGGCAGTTCTAAAAATTACCTCAATCTCCTTCTCCTTCGGAGAAGGCAAGGGATGAAGCAATCAAAAAGAGCAATTTTTAGAACTGCCCTTAAGTAAGTGGAAGTTTTCGGGAATGGGTTGAATTGTAAAATTTTGCAATGAAGACAAAAATACACAAGACGGCTCTGCTCAATGTCAGCGCGGAAGTCTTGCGTAAACGGGGGGAGCTTATTTGTATTATCCTATTACAACAGACTTATTTTCTGATTGTAAAAAAAACAGTTGGCAGGGTCATTGGAAAAAAATTGAAATGAACAATATCAAACAAACAATGTCAAATGAACAAGTAAATCCAATCCGGAGCAGATATTCTCTCGCTTTAAATGATGACGAGATCATGAAGCCAAGGTAAAAAAGACTTCATCAATAAATAGCCTCCCGAACTGTAATATTACTTCCATCAATTTTACTTACTATCCTTTTTGCATTTTAAAATCACAAAATCCTTGTTTGTATTATCAATGAACATTTGACATTGATTATTAGGCATTGAACATTTTGACATTGTTTATTTTTATTTTATAAACGCCTGTTAGCTCCGGTTATCCGGAGGTTGAGCCGCCTTTGGAGATTAGAAGGTTCTTCAACAGGATTAAATATTCTGCCAAAATTTGTCAGAATTTGAAAGGTTAGACACTAATAATACATTTGTACAGGATGAATTGCAAAAACCTAAGCATTATCCCTCCAGCAATTAAACCTCCATGATTAATATTGTCTAAGACACAACCTTATTTTTATCTTTTGGGTTTATATTTTATACTTCCCGATATTTTTATCAATTACGTTATTCAATTTCGAAAAATCATTCTTCCGGGCACACCATATCGCTTTCTTTTTACTGTATTAATTATTTTAATACCAATATCCAACTTTCTATTTGCCCAGGAACCGGTTCCGCCCGACATCATCTCTATTAACGGCAAAGTATTGAACGGGAACAATCATGCGCCTTTAGATTATGCAACCATCAGTATTTTCAGTGTAGTGGATTCCGGCTTAATAGGAGGCGGGG
Source organism: Chitinophagales bacterium (assembly GCA_041748615.1). GTDB lineage: Bacteria > Bacteroidota > Bacteroidia > Chitinophagales > CAIOSU01 > JBGTCY01. The sequence goes on along the minus strand of JBGTCY010000262.1, from coordinate 4,049 downwards.
TAAGCAATGAAAACGGAATGTTTTCGATCGAATCAAAGTCAATGCCTTTTTTTATTGAGGTGAAGTTTTTAGGATTTTTAAGCAAAAAAATGGGTCCCTACGAAGTGCAGTCCAATCAAAAAGAAGTGACGCTTGGAGAAATTATTCTGACGGAAGATGCAGAAAGTTTGGCGGAAGTGGATGTAATAGCCGAGCGTTCGCAAATGCAGTTAAAATTAGATAAAAGGATATATAATGTAGAGAAAGATTTGGCGAATACCGGGGCAAACGCAGCGGAAATTCTGGATAATATCCCCTCCGTTGAAGTGGATATGGATGGAGGCGTAAGCTTGCGGGGCAGCGGAAATGTGCGGATTTTGATTGATGGAAAACCCTCCGCCATGTTGGGCATGAGTGGCGCTGAAGCCTTAATGCTGCTCCAGGGCGACATGATTGAGCGGATAGAGATAGTCACCAATCCCTCATCGCGCTATGAAGCCGAGGGCGATGTGGGCATCATCAACATCATCTTAAAGAAGAATAAGAAAACAGGTTTGAATGGAGCCATAACCGCTACGGTTGGTTATCCTCAAAACCACAGTCTGGGCGTAAACCTGAATTACAAAAAAGGAAAGTTCAATTTATTTGGCGGCTATAGTTTAAACTACCGGAGAACTCCCGGCAGAGGCTATCTCTATCAGGAAGTTTATACTGCCGATACAACTGAAATTTCGGAACAAATCAGTGACAGGATGAGGGGAGGATTGGGTAATACATTTCGGTTGGGTTCCGATTTTTATCTGAATGACAAAAACACCATTACCCTCTCCGCCAACATCAGACCGGCAATCAGCGAGAACACTACCAACCTGCGCTATCTGGATTTTTCCAATGGAGGAAATCTCGCAAGGGAAATCACCCGCGATGATACTGAAACAGAAACCAAAAGGGATTATGAAGCCAATCTCAATTACGTCAAAACTTTTAAAAAAAAGGAACGGAAATTCACGGTTGACGCGCAATGGAGTATTTCCAATGATTTGGAAGAGTCTGATGTGGTTGAAAGAAATTTAAACACCGGCTCTGAAATAGAGCAAAGAGTGGAAAATCTGGAAGGCGGTCAAAATTGGTTGGTGCAAAGCGATTACATTCATCCGTTTGCCAAAAACGGAAAATTTGAAACAGGTGTAAGAAACGCTTTCCGAAACATTAACAACGATTACAAAGTTGAGCAGTTGAACAATGGCGAATGGCAGATATTCGGAGACTTTCTGGATGATTTTACCTACCGGGAAAACATCTATGCAGCCTATGCGATGGCAGGAAATAAAACCGGGAAAATTTCCTATCAGGGAGGTATCAGGGCGGAATACACGGATATTACGCTTACCTCGGAAAGCGAGCAAAGCCGTAATCGAAAAAGATACCTGAATTGGTTTCCAAGCACGCATTTGTCCTATGAGTTTAATGAGAAAAATTCATTACAATTAAGTTACAGCTATAGGGTCACCCGTCCACGGTTCAGGTTGTTGTTGCCCTTTTCCAACTATAGTGACTCCAGGAATTTTTCACAAGGCAACCCCGACCTTGACCCGACCTTCACTCATTCCATAGAGCTGGGTTATTTAAAATATTGGAAAACAGGTTCATTTTTTTCATCGCTCTACTATCGCTACAGCACCGGTGCGATAGACAGGGTCGTGTTTGTTGACAGCACGGGCAATTCCATCCGTGTTCCTTTCAATCTATCCACTGAAATCTCCGGTGGTTATGAGGCGAACATCAATCAGAAAATAACCGGTTGGTGGCGCATCAATTTCAATTTAAATGTGTTTTGGTTCACCAGGGATGGCGAGCACTTAGGGCAATCATTTGACGCCTCTACTTTCAGGTACAATTTCAGGATAAATTCTCAATGGAATTTACCCAAGGATTTTAATGCACAAGCCAACTGGATGTTTCGTTCCCCTTACACGGATACTCAAAGCGATTTAAAGCTCATGTCGGTTTTGGATTTAAGCTTGTCAAAGGATATCTTAAAGAAAAAAGCGACTATCACTTTGAGTGTGCAGGATGTATTCAACAGTAGAATATGGCGTGGCGTAATTGACCATGAAGATTTTTATCGCGATTATGAATTTCAATGGCGCGTTCGCCAATACTTGCTTTCCTTCACTTATATCATCAATCAAAATCCGAATAAAAAATCAAGCGGAGGTCCTGATGTTGATGATATGATGGATTTGTGATGGAGCATTCCGGAAGAAACCGATTAGCATGATTTTTTGCTTTAGCGCAAACCCGACAGGGCTTGCACTTCACTGCACCACCACCTTCCCCCTTCCAAGCTCACCCGCCCTCCCGCTTACAGTATAAAAATAAACCCCTTGCGGCAGGTTATCCCTTTGCATCTGAAACTCTCCATACCCATAGCCATTCAGCAGTTGCTTTTGGCTGCGGATGATTTTGCCGGTTACATCATAAAGTTGAAAAACTACTTCTTTATTCGGGTGTTGGTTGGCTCTGATGGATACCAATGCCGAATACCTAAGCGGGTTGGGATAGACGACTATTTGCGCTTCATTTTGGGTTACCTGCGGAAGTTCCTCCACACCCACTGTAATGCCGCAATCTCCATTGAGGCAGCCGAGGCTGTCTAATTTCACGAGCCAGATGTGTTGGGTGTAAACGGATGGTTGAGTGGTATCTTGTTGTCTCCAAATATTACCGGCTACAATAAAACCTCCATCTGTTGTTTGTTGAAAATCGCTGGCAAATATGGCATCTCTTACAAAAAAAGGCTTCTGCGGATAAATATGAAACCGCTCCCACAATACATTTCCATCTACATCTAATTTACCTATCCAACCCGCATCTTCAACATTACCTTGGTAAACTGCTTCACCAATGAAAACAATACTACCGTCCTGCAATTCTCTGACCTGCCAGATATTATGATATTTTTGTTTATCCAGAAAGGTACGCCACATTATATTTCCTGCACTATCAAGTTTGGCTACGAATTCTGCCCATTGGGTTTCTGTATTACTTATTAACGTATCACCTCCCCCCCAAATAAAAAATTCCCTGTCTTTAGAAGTCGTAATATTTCTGATTCTGTCATCGCCTTGTGTTCCATATACTTTTTCCCATTGAATATTTCCGGCACTATCTGTTTTTATGAAATATGCATCTGCATTATCCACAGAGTTAGCTCCCTTTTGCCCACCGAGAATAAATCCGCCATCTTTGGTAGTTTCAATATTTACTCCTGATTCATAATACCCAAAATCCCCGTAAGTTTTCTCCCATTGAAAATTTCCTGCGCTATCAGTCTTTATTAAGTAATAATCATTTTTAGCGTCAAAAGCATTTGTTTCTCCAAATAAAACAAATCCTCCATCCGGTGTTTGGCGGGCTTGTCTTATCCAATCATAAGTTTGAGGACGTCCATAGCTTTTTGTCCATAATGTATCTCCCTGGCTGTTTAACTTAATCAACAATGCCTGAGCCGCAGTTTGATTGCTATTTATGAAATGTCCTCCAATGATAAAACTTCCATCCGGTATTTGATTAAATGAACCGTTATCCCCTGGACTGTATCCAAAATTTTCTTTGCCAATATACTTCTGCCACAGCACATTGCCGATTGAATCTGTTTTGTATAATCTTATCGCCTTCCATCCTCCCACATTTGGTTCGTTTCCCCATGCACAAATTAAATAACCTCCTTCATGTTCAACAACTGCGGTTGGTAGATTCCTACCAATCGGGTCTATAATTGCTTTTTCGAAAGTTGGCTGAGTTTTCGCGCTTGCAATCAATAGTATCAAACATAACATCAAAATTACTTGCCTCATGTCTAATGAATCTTAACCAATTTCGCAGTTTTTTTAATCTCATTATTTATAAAAACTTTATAAATGTATATTGCAAAATCCGGTCAAATTGACCACCTGATTCCGGAGCAAACTGACCACCTTTGACCGGACGAAATTGACCACCCCTGTCCGGTGCAAATTGACCACCTGAAGCGAAGTTCAAAGTTCATGCTGTAAAGGCGTCATAAA
>JBGTCY010000261.1:0-6306 GCA_041748615.1 Chitinophagales bacterium | reverse complement strand
CACCGGTGTTGCCGCTTCGATGGCTGCCGTTTTGTTGTGCGCGGGTGCTAAAGGAAAACGCACCGGACTGAGACACAGCCGTGTGATGATTCACCAGCCGATGGGTGGCGCGGGAGGTCAGGCAAGCGACATTGAAATCACAGCCCGCGAAATCGGTATCTTGAAAAAAGACCTGTATAATGTTATCAGTAATCACACCGGTCAACCCTACGAACGGGTGGAAGCCGACTCAGACCGCGACTACTGGATGCGTGCCGAAGAAGCTAAAGAATACGGCATGATTGACGAAGTGCTGGTTTCAAAATCGAAGAGAGAGTCTTAGAATTTCGGACTAAGGAACATTTTTAAAATTCTCTTCATCGTCTAATATCTTATCTAAAATCTAACATCTGCTCATGCAGGCTTCAAATTGCGGATATTATTTTGACAACTTCACTAATCAATATGCTATTTCAATCACTGAAAATATTGGCTACCCAAGTGTAAAGAAATAAGGAAACCAACAAAGCGCCCCACATCGCTCCGCTATTTTCGCCAGACAACGAATACACTACGCCTGCAATTCCCAACCCGGCAAATAACAAGGCAAAAGCGCCCATGATTATTTTGTTGCGGTTTTTAAAACGTGTTTCGATGGCATAAACCGGCACAATGGCGGAAAACAAACCGAAAGACATTCCCAAAAAACTGACGGAAAAAAATGGCGCAAATATAGCCGCGCTGATGGCGGCTACAGCGAGCAGACCAAGATTAATTTGCGTGAGCAAAAGAGTTTCTTTCGACATGAGGTATCGTCCGAATTTATCGAAATACAACAATACATTGGCTATCGGTGGGGCAAACCAAATCCACAGTAAAAAAATCAAATAGAATGGAACAAGTATCGGGAGCAGTTTTACAATCACCAACAGTCCGATAATCAACGCCCAGCGCTTGCCCTCGCTGAATTTTTCCATCCACACATAATATTGCAGGATTTTCCGGTAAAAAAAATTGCTCGCTTTGGCGGCTTCCAACATCCCTTCCCGCGCGTAGTCAGACTCAGGGTCAATCATCAATGCCGCCCTGAAATGTTCTTTCGCTTTTTGTATATCTCCTTTTCGCAGATAGGTGTAACCCATGTTAGCCTGAGTAAAAGCATTGTCCGGGTCGTTTTGGAGCAGGTCGCCTAAAGCGCTTTCCGCTTCTTCGGCTTTCCCGGATGAGCCTAATGCCATTGAAAGCACATTCATACAAAGGATATTCCCGGCATCTTTTTCCAAGCCGATTCTTGCCAGCATAATTGCCGCTTCTTTTTTTTCCTGTGCCAATAAAATCAATGCTTTCATGCCGTAATAATCAGCATGTTCAGGGTCAATGCGCAAAGATTCGTCAATACTTAACAGCGCAGCATAATAATCTTTTTTCAGATGAAATATCCTTGAACGGATGAAATGCAAATAATCGTTTTCCGGATGCAACCCGATAGCGGTTTCTATCGCTGCCAGCGCTTCTTTGATTTCATTTTTCCTTTCGTGCACCTGTGCCAGAAAGCCATACAGGTCGGCAGAATCGGGATACTGAGAAAGCCCCTCGGTAATTTTTTCCCGGGCTTCATCTAATTTATTTCGTTCAATGAGCAGTTGTACCCTGCTGATGATATCATAAAACATATCAGATTTTTAAGAACTTCAGAATGTCATCATACATGCCGGATGCGTTTGAATACAACGCGTAATTGCGGGCGGTGCTCGACCAGTCTTTCACGCTTGAACGCATTTTTTTCGCTACTTGCAATAAAAGGTCCGTTGAAACAGGTTCGATTTTACCGGATTTCATGGAATCTTTCAATTTTTCTTCCACCGCCAAATCCACCATCATCTTAAGGTCTGCGCCACTCAATCCGTCAGTTTTTGAAGCTACTTTTTTCAAATCAATCTTTTCACACGGCTTGCCTTTGAGTTGCAGCTCCAGAATTTTTTCGCGTGCCTGTTCATCGGGTGGAGGAACAAAAATAATCCGGTCAAACCTTCCCGGACGCAGGAAAGCGGAATCCATGTGCCAGGGCGAATTTGTCGCGCCTAAAATCAGCAATCCGCTGTTATCGGTATCAATGCCGTCCATCTCTCTTAAAAACTGGTTGATTAAATTTCTTCCTGCGGATTGTTTCAGGTCATTTCTTTTACTGCCGAGCGCGTCAATTTCGTCAAAAAATAAAACACAAGGAGCGTTCCTTCGTGCGGTTTCAAATTTTTCATGAAGATTTTTTTCGCTGTTTCCCATCCACATATCCAAAATTTCCTCCAACCCGATTGAAATAAATTTTGACTGAATTTCTCCGGCAGTGGCTTTGGCAAGATACGTTTTACCACAACCAGGTGGCCCATACAATAAGATGCCGCCCCCCGCTTTTTTTCCAAAAGCCTTATACAAATCAGGATTAGTGAGCGGGTGAATAATTTTCATTCTGATTTCTTCTTTGATATCATCCATGCCACCTACCTCCGAAAAATTGATTTCAGGTTTTTCCATAAAATGTGATGCATCGTCATCATCCATTGCATCCATGTCTCCGGCATGTTGTCTTACTTTCAGTAATTTTTCCAGCTCGTTATCTTTCCATCCGTTATTCTCAGAACTGTATTGTGTGTATTGTTGAATTGCCAGGGCAGTTTGTCCGTCATTTACAAGCTGGAGAATATAAAATGACATCACCTCCGGTGTTTTTCCTTCATTGATTAAATCCTCGCAAATGATGATGGCAGTTGATAGCTGTTTCAGTTCCGCGTAACATTTAGCCAGCATCAGTTTTGCTTCCGCATCTTTTTTGTTTTGTAAAAAAATATTGAGATGCGCTTTCGCTTTTTCAAATTCCTTTAATGAAAAATATCCCTTTGCCACTTGCTTGCGCAACACAGCATTTTCAGGTGACGCATTCAGCGCTTCCTCCAGGATTAAGATGGTTTCCCTATCCATTTTTTTAAAAGTAATTTAGAATTGAAAAGTTAATAACTGTAGGGCAATATTAGGAAGGAACAATTATTAATAAAACAGATTGATAGGACTAATCAAAGCACTGAAGTAAAGCAGTGAAGTAAAATTCATTTGTACGCATCCATAAAGAAATATTAAACCCGCGAATCTGATGGATGAAATCGAAGAATGTTAACCGTGAACTTTACACCACCCACTTCTCCATAATCTTCTCGTAGCTCGAGTTGGCGTTGCTGTCCCACTGGTAGTAGCCGAAAAGTTTGGATGTGACGCCTTTGCCGAAGAATTTCTCTAAGGAGCGAAAGAGTACCACATCATACTTGCGGTGGAAGTTAATCCAGCAGGCGTTGCAGTTATGGACGAGGTCGGTTTGGATTTTCTGGCTGTTGGCGGAGTTGAACACTTCATCCAGTGAATTATCGAAGATGTTGCCGAGCATGGTATCTAAATTCTGACAGACCGGCACGGAGCCGTCCGGCAGGATAACGAGGCTGCTGAGAATGCTGTAGCAACGCATTTTCAGATTTTGCTGACGCCATTCGTCATAAAGCACTAAGAAATCATAATTCTCCGAGAACTGTTTGATGGATTGCGGAATTTTTTCTTTGAACGCATCACCTTTCAGCAGCATGGAAGAAGTCAGTTCTCTGCCGTCACCGGGCATTTTATTTGCCAAGCCCATTTTTTCTTTCACATCTTTGAAACTCTCTTTACCATTTCCGTTTGTACCGGAGTCCTTTTTTGCGCCCACATCCGTGCCGTGTGCTTTTTCCACGGTATCGAAAAAATGGATGTTGTTGTAAATACCTACCCTCATATCAATGCCGTATTGTTTGCAGATGCCCGCAACATGCTCCATGTCGCTGAAATCATTGTAAGGCGAAAGCGTAAACATGACTGACACCGGCACTTTTTTATGACAGTTTTCAATCACTTTCAACACGCTTTTATAACCGTCTTTGCCGCGCATGTAGAGATAGGTTTCTTCCGTGCCATCCAAAGAAATATAAAGTCGCTTGGGTGGGTATTTATTGACCGCCTCAATCGTGCTGTCGGGCTTCAGGCAGTTGGAGAGCAAATCGAAGTTGGGATGATTTTCGGATAGCCATTGCATGATTTCATTGGCTTCCGGATGTAGCAGAAACTCGCCTCCCTCCAATCCGATAGTGGTGTTTTTAGTAACACAATCGGCTTGCATGATTTCTTTTATTTTTTCAAAACTGAGGTACTTCACGGGGCGTTTCGCCCAAATCAGGCAGTGTTTACATCCGGAATCGCACAGGTCGGTGGCATATATCATCAACGTGGACAATTTCTTATGTCCGGGTCGCGTAAGGTTGTTTAAAAAATTGACGCCCTGCCGGGCATAGTCGGTTACTTTATACATGAATGCAGGTTTTTATATCTTTATCGCTTAGTTTAATGCAAATATCGCACATTTTCAGCCCAAAGGCTTTGCTGGTGCAATAACATAATTTTGAGAGATAAATTCCAATAAACTATTCATGAACCAACTCATCGAAACCTATAAACGCTGGCGAAAGAATAATTACCTGAAAAGCATCAGCAGCTACAAACACCGCTATGCGTTTGTCGGCATCGGCAATCACAGCCTGTCGAACCTCTATCCCTGCATCATGCACCAGGGTATCCCGTTAAGCTACATTTACACAAGGCATACTGAAGAAGCCGCCATGCTTGCCGGAAATTTTAAAGACTGCAAGGCTGCAAGTTCGCTGGAAGAGGTACTCAATGACAAAACGGTGCAGGGTATTTATATTTCGGCATCACCGAATGCGCATTATGATTTGGTAAAAAAATCATTGGCTGCCGGCAAATTCGTTTTCGTGGAAAAGCCACCCTGTCTGACATTGAGCGAACTGAATGATTTGATTGCAGCCGACAAAAACAATCGTTGTGTGGTGGGCTTGCAAAAACGCTTCAGCGCCATTCATGAAATACTCAAAAAACAAACTGCAAATAAAGCGCTCACCTACAGTTACAAATATGCCACAGGCGCTTATCCTGAAGGCAATGCCGTGCTGGACTTATTTATCCATCCGTTGGATAACGTATTTCAATTGTTTGGCGAGGCGAAAGCGAAAAATATTTTTGTAAAAAAAGGCAGCAACGGCTCCACCTGTTTTTTACATCTGGAACACGCGGGAGGCGTCAGCGGCTCGCTCGAACTTTCTACTTTGTATAGCTGGCAATACGCGCCCGATGAGATGACGCTCGTCACCGATAGCGAAGTGTATGAAGTGAAGTTTCCGCAAAAATTGGAAGCAATCGAAAAAGGAAAATCTTTTCTTGGAATTCCGTTAAATAAAATTCTGAAATCACCATTGCAGAAACGCGTGTTGTATGACAATACCGGTTTTGTTCCCGTGCGGGAATACAATACTTTATTCGAACAGGGCTACTACAATGAAATCATGCACTTAGCTGATTTGTGCGAGGGGCGCAAAACTGAAAACCGCGCCACGCTGAAAAGTTTGAAGGGCATTTACGCGCTCATGGAGCAAATCAACAAAACTGAAGTTCAGTAAAACCGCCCCCGCTCGCCTCTGGCGAGTGGGAACTATCAATCGGCATCTTGCCGATAATAATAATTGCTCTGAGCCGGAGGCTCAATGATAGCTCATGCTCGCAATACATAGGCGATAAATACAATTTCCACATATTTACATATTGATTATCAATACTTTGCGCAAGTATTTATCACCTATGTTGATAGTTTTATTATATAAAGTTGATTTCGCAAGTAGTTTTGCTTTACCTGTTAAAAAAACATCCACATGTGTTTACAAAAACGCTAAATAGCAGTTCCTTTCTAAGGTAATTTTGAGAGAAGTTCTTTGAAAAAAAAGAAACAGCCCGACCTGCCAGTCGAGCTGTTTGAAATTTTAGGTTTTTGAAGCCCTAAAGTAATTATATAGGCAAATATAGACTTCCTGTCTTATTTGCATAACAAGCTTCTCACCTGAGATTTCAACATCAAAATAATAGTGTGTATAAAATAATTTAAAAGCCTATCATGAAAAATTAACATGATAGGCTTTTAAAGAGGTATGTGCTATGTTGCGCCATGAATTGCCGATGTTTTGGGGCACTATACATAGTTTTCAACCTCGTGTATCAGGGTTTGTTTCCCGCAGAATACTAATACTATAAAACCGCCTGAACAACGGTTAAACCCGTAAAGAAATCCGTCAATATATGCGGATTGGATTTACCGAACTGGTCTCATAAGCTTTAGTAGGTCAAAACCTGATTTACGGTCATAAGGGGGATTTAGCTACTCATTACTGGCTATTTCCCCCTTATGCATTT
>JBGTCY010000260.1:0-3777 GCA_041748615.1 Chitinophagales bacterium | reverse complement strand
CGCACAGGAAGTGTTGGAGAATATCAATTTTGATGATGTTCATTTACCGATTACCAAATTAGTGGCGCTGGAAAATACCTGCAACAAAGGCGGGGGCGCGTGTTATGATTTTGAAGAAATCAAAAAAATTCACAGCGTCTGCAAACAGCACGAATTGAAACTGCATCTGGATGGCGCCCGATTGTTCAATGCCCTGGCGGAAAGCAATGAAACACCTTTGAATTACGGAAAAATTTTCGACAGTATCTCTCTCTGCCTTTCCAAAGGACTGGGCACACCGGCAGGTTCATTGCTGATTAGTTCGCGGGAAAACATTCACAAAGCAAAGCGGGTGCGCAAAGTGCTTGGTGGCGCAATGCGGCAAGCCGGCTATTTGGCGGCAGCGGGCATCTACGCAATAGACAACCACGTTAAACGACTGAAAGAAGACCATCAGCGGGCGAAAGTTTTGGAAGAAAGTCTTTCCGCTGCATCCTTCGTTGAAACTGTTTTCCCCGTTGAAACCAATATCGTTTTGTTCAGAATAAATGAAAAATACGATGAAATGACATTACTCACTCAACTTGCGGAAAACGGTATTTTAGCAATTCCCATGGAACCCAAGACCATTCGCATGGTGACTCATCTTGGAATTGATGACGGGATGATTGAGAAAGTAACGGGGGTGATAAAGAAGTTGTAACCTCAAATCCGTAAAGACCTTATAGGTTTTTAAAACCTATAAGGTCTTAAAAAAAGCGCAATACTTGCTCACTTAAATAAGAGATGTTTATATGGCTTGTTTGCGGATTTGAGGTGTAAACAAAAACAATCTCGTCCCGATTTTCAAGAAACAAGATTTGAATTTACAAAACAATCACATTATCTTAATGTTACCACTCAACCTTTTAAAGAATTTAAACGTCTTTCAAAGCAATGGAGCAAATCAAAAAAGAAATCGCAAACAGTGTTTCTCACGGAGCCGGATTATTGATGGCGCTTTTCGGAGTGCCGTTGCTGCTTTGGCTGGGTTATCACTCCCCGAGTCCGTATCATTTCGCGGGTGCGTTGATTTTCGGCATTTCGCTTTTCATGGTTTATCTTTCTTCCACGCTCTATCACAGCATTCAGCATGAGCGGCTCAAACATATCCTGCGCATTTTTGACCACATCAGTATTTACTTTTTAATCGCGGGCAGCTACACTCCCTTCATCTTGATTTTCCTGAATCAATCATTCGGATGGACGGTGTTAACCGTAATCTGGAGTATTGTGATTATCGGTTCGGTCTTCAAAATATTCTGGGTTGACCGCTTTGACAAACTCTCCACCGGGCTTTACCTGCTGATGGGATGGGGCGCGGTTTTTCTTGGGGAACATTTCATCAATTCTTTACCTTCCATTTGCATTTTGTGGATTATTCTTGGCGGACTTTCCTACTCCTTCGGAATCATCTTTTACCTCTGGAAAGGATTTCGCTATCACCATTTCATCTGGCATTTATTCGTGCTCGGTGGCAGCGCGTGTCATTATGTGGCGGTGATGCTGGCATTAATGCATTAATTTTTTCGCAGACTCTTTTGAAAATCTCCGATTGTTTTTTCTTTTTTCGAAACAACTTTTACTTCCGCATCTTTGCGATAATTATTTACTGACTTTTCCATTTTCTTTGCCATCATTTTTAAGCGCTCAGCCACTTTATCATACACGGTGTCTTTTTGAAAGTTGCCGTTTTTCAGCCTTTTGCCCGCTTTCACTCCGGTGAGGACTTCAATTCCTTCGTCAATGGTTTTCACCGCCCACACGCTGAATTTTCCTTTGGCAATCGCCCCGGTGACTTCTTCCTTCAGCATCAGGTTTGACAGGTTGCTGAAAGGAATCATCACGCCCTGCCGTCCCGTTAATCCTTTCATTTGACACACATCAAAAAATCCCTCGATTTTTTCATTCACCCCACCGATTGCCTGCACTTCGCCTTTTTGATTGACGGAACCCGTCACCGCGATACCCTGGTGAATGGGCAACCCGGATAAACTGGAAAGAATCGAGTAGAGTTCCGCGCTGGACGCGCTGTCGCCTTCCACTTCGGAATAGCTTTGCTCAAATACCAAACTGGCAGTCAGACTCACCGGATTTTCTTTGCCAAACATTTCATTGATAAATCCATTCAAAATCATCACGCCCTTGCTGTGAATGGGTCCGCCCAATTTGGCTTCCCTTTCGATGTCGAGCAACCCATCGCGTCCAACACCGGTACTGACAGTGATTTTGCTGGGTTTTCCAAATGAAACATCTCCAAAATCAATCACCGCTAACCCGTTTACCTGACCTACAACTTCTTCTTCAAGGTCAATCATGATGATGCCCCTTGAAATCATTTCCTTTATTTTTTCCCGGATTAAACCTGAGCGATAAAATTTTTCATTGATTGCTTTTTGAATGTGCTTCGCAGTTACTGTTTTTTTGTTTTCATTTTTTGCATAAAAAACAGCTTCACGGATAATGTCCGCAACCTCACCGAAACGGGTGGAAATTTTATCGCGGTCTTCCGCAAGCCGGCAGGCATATTCCGCCACAGACGCTAAGGCGGTGTTATCCAAGGTAGAAAGATTTTCTTCTTTGCAGATTTTGCAAATAAAAGAGAGAAAATCATTCAGGTTTTTAGCGGAAAATTCCATAGAGGTGTCGAACTCGGCTTTCACTTTGAACAACTCTTTGAATTCACTGTCGTACTCATACAGCAAATAATACAGCATCGGCTCTCCTAAGAGAATAATGCGCGCATCAAAGGGAATCGGTTGAGGTTTCAGGGATTTGGTAGTTAAAAATCCTAATCGTTCTCCCGCGTCTTCAATGATAATATCCTTGTTGCGGATAGCGCGTTTCAATCCATCCCACGAGAGATAGTTGCGCAGCAAATCTTCCACCGGAATGACGAGGAAGCCGCCATTTGCTTCATGCAATGCGCCTTTACGGATGAGGTTAAAATCCGTGTAGAGCGTTCCCATCTGCGATTCTTTTTCAACTTTCCCGAATAGATTATTATGAGTCGGATTCAGTTCGATGATAACCGGTGCGCCTTTCAGCCCGGAATTATCAATCAACACATTCACTTCATAGCGGGTGAAAAACGGCTGTACATATCCCTGCATCATTGCCGCCATCGGGTCCGCTTTCGGAGGTTTGATAAACTCAACGAGATTGCCGAGAATATCGTCTTGTATTTGTTCGAGATAGTGTAACACATCCTCCACCTTTTCATATTTTTCTTTCAGTTCATCAATCAGGATTTTAGTGGCGAAAAGCGCGATTCCCTCTTCCAGCTCGCGCACCTGCATATTGGATTCCCGCTCAAGTTCACGATTGAAACGCAAAGCCGCTTTGATTTCAATTTGAATTTTATCCTGCTTTTTAAAAATTATTTTTTTATCCTTATCGGAAAGTTTTTGAAACTCATCATCCGTCATCGCATCTCCATTAATTGTGGGAACCGTGATAACCTTGCCGGGAGCGTGTTTGATTATAAAACCTTCATCCTGCGCCAGCCTTTCCACTTTCATGAAAAAATCTTGTTTCTTCTTGTCCATTATTTTGAAAATTTCTTCCCGCTTTGCCGCGAAATCATCACTTTCAAACGCTTTCAGCAATGCCTGCCGAGCTTCCTCCAGCAGGTTGCGCATGTCTTCTTTGAAAACTTTTCCCTTCCCGGCAGGAAGCCTGATTTTTCGGGGTTCATAAGGATTATCGAAATTGTGGACATAACACCAGTCGTCAGGCGTCTTATCTTTTTTGGCAAAC
>JBGTCY010000259.1:0-50507 GCA_041748615.1 Chitinophagales bacterium | reverse complement strand
ATCTATGAGCCGGTCTGCGGACTTTGTGACGGCATTACTTATTCAAATATTTGTGATGCTTTTTATTATTCTGGAATCGTCTCCTTTTTTGAAGGTGAATGTTACAGCTATCCTCCGTGTGATGCCTACTTTTATTATTGGGAAGATGGTCAGGATTCAAGTTTGTTCACCGTTTATTTTTCAACTGGTGTCAATGTGTTTCCACCGTCACCCTCCGGCTCGCAAAGCTGGCTGTGGGATTTTGGTGACGGGAATACTTCCACCGAACAATCTCCGGTTCATGTTTACACCGACACTTCCATCAATGTTTATCGGGTGTGTCTGACCGTGAGCGATACCGCAGAGCAATGCGTTGAAACCTACTGCGATTCTATCTACATCGGCAAGAATGACAGCGGTTGTCATCCGTGGTTTGGCTATGACATTAATCCTGACGGAACGGTGGTTATCTATCCTGATTCAGCCACTGAAAATGCTCCGGACTGGAACTGGATAATCGGTGACGGCAGTGTTTCAAATGACCCGAACCTGATTTTCCCGGTTGACTCCACCATGAATGATACGATTTGCATCTACATCATGGATTGCAATCAAATTTATTGCGTGAGCGGGATGGAAATTTATCTGGCATTTCTGGAAATGAGTTCCAATAAACCGGTTCATCAGCTTTTGAATTTTACGATTTATCCTAATCCGGCATCAGAAAAAACAAACATCGAGTTGTCTGTCGCTTCAAAAACAACTGCCTCAATCATCCTGAGAGATTTGCCCGGCAACGAGTTGATTTCTATGACAGGTTTACAATTAGAATCCGGTCGCAATCAATTCACGCTGAATACTTCCAATTTGTCTTCGGGAATTTATTTTATTGAATTGATTACTGACGAAAAAAGGGATTACAGAAAACTCTTGGTTGCCCGGTAACGGGTCGGCTTATTCCTGATTATATTTGTGGAAAATCATTCCATGAATCACTTCATTTTGAGTTTCCTTTTTTGCATCCTGATACAGTCGCCTTCATTCGCCCAATATTATATTGACTGTAAAGAAATCAATGATTACCTGTTTGATTTTGATAAAAAAAAGATGGGATTCATCGGAGAAGAAATCAGCAAGGATAATTTTTATACCAATTACGAATCCAAGACGCTTTTTGAAAATGTGGTTTCCGGCTCCACAATGGTCAATCAAAATACGGGTAATATAAACACCATCCGGCAGGATTACGCGGTGAAAGTTTCCGAAGAAGATGCGGACAGGGTGTATGATATTTTAATGTATCAATTCTATAATTGCTATCCCAACGCGCTGACGTTTGAAAATGTGGACAGCAGAAGTATGTTACATACGGAAAGTGATGGTACAGAAATCAGGCTTATCAAAAATTACCAGGGAAGAACGGCAGATAAGGTGGAACTTTTTTCAGTGTATTTGATGATTAGTTTTAATTGACATACCGAGAGTAGTCGAATTTCCGAAGGAATGAGACGTACTCTCGGTTAATACCGAATGTTTTTCCGTTTCATTATTCGAAAACCTGAGTTGTTTCGGTATGACTCGGTTTGTAATAATCTTCCTTTTGGGAAAATGCTCGATTTAAAAAAAAACGTATTGTCTGACTAAAAAATATTTTTTTGGGCTAAATCCCTTTAGTGACAGGCATTTTATAACCCCATCACGCCAAGGCGGATGGGGCAATAACATAAAACCCAAGCCTCACGGGCTTTAGTCGGTCACTACAATTGGTGAAAAATCCTGATGAAGTTGTGGGAATTATCAAAAATTGGTTAGAGAACTAATATTGTATAAAATACTTCCCATGGAATGGAATGAACGCGATAACCAACTCTACCGCAAATTCGAATTTAAAGACTTCAGTGAAGCTTTTGCCTTTATGACCCGCGTGGCAATCTTGGCGGAGAAACACAATCATCATCCCTATTGGACAAATGTGTGGAACAAGGTGGAGATTTTTCTCAATACCCATGACGCGGGCAATATCGTAACAGACAAAGACCGTAAATTGGCAAAAGCGATTGATGAATTATTTTCGTAGCCATGTACTCGAAAAACCAACAACAGGAACTCCTCGAACTCACGCGGCAGTATCTGAAAAAAACGGAACCGTCCGTAGTTTTGAATGAAGCGCAATCGGCAACCGAAGCCCTGATTAAAATCATCAACTTCCACGACTGGAAATATTATGTGCAGTCGGAACCGGTCATCAGCGATTTTGAATATGACATGCTTTTCAAACTGCTGAAAAAAATCGAAGCGCAGTTTCCTGAACTGATGAAACCTGACTCGCCAACACAGCGCGTAGCTTACGGATTGACGAAAGCCTTTCCTTCCGTGCCGCACCTTGTGCCGATGCTTTCATTAGACAATTCCTACAACGAAGCCGACCTCACCGAGTTTGACCGCAGGGTGCGCGACCTCACGGAAATGCCGCACATCGAATATTGCGTGGAGCCGAAGTTTGACGGGGCAAGCATCGCGCTCATCTACGAAAATGACCTGCTCGTGCGCGGAGCTACGCGGGGCGATGGCGCGGTGGGGGAGGAAATCACCAATAACGTGCGTGTATTGCGCTCTTTGCCTTTGTCCGCAAACTTTTCAAAATATGGCATCGCTAAAGCTGAACTGCGGGGCGAGGTGCTCATTAATAAAGAAAAGTTTAAAGCGATTAATGAAAAGCGGCAGGAGGAAGGATTGAACATTTTGGCAAACCCGCGCAACACCGCCTCGGGCGCATTGCGGATGTTGGATGCCAAAGAAGTCGCGGGCAGAGGTTTGGAAGGGTTCATGTATCATCTCGCGTATGCGGTGGATATGCAGGGAAAAAATCTGCTGCGCGACACGATTACTTCGCACAGTCAGTCGCTGGAAATGCTGTATGACTTGGGTTTCAAAACGCCCAACGAAATCAAAAAGGTCTGCAAAAACATTGAGGAAGTGATGCGCTTTTGCAGGGAGTGGGAAGATAAGCGCGATACGTTTCCTTATGAAATTGATGGCATGGTGGTGAAAGTGAATGAGTACCGGATGCAGGAAATGTCGGGCGCGACTTCGCATCACCCGCGTTGGGCAATCGCTTTCAAATTCAAAGCAAAGCAAGCGACCACGCGTCTGAATAATGTTTTTTTCAGCGTGGGGAGAACGGGCGCAATCACCCCGATTGCGCAGGTGGAACCGGTCGCGCTCGCAGGCGTTACGATTTCGAATATTTCGCTCTTCAATGAAGACGTGCTGCGAGAAAAGGATGTGCGCATCGGGGATATGGTGCTGATTGAGCGTGCAGGCGATGTCATTCCTTATATCGTGAAATCCATTCCCGAAGCGCGGAAGGGCAATGAACAAATTGTGGAGTTTCCGAAACACTGTCCCTCGTGCAGTTCGGAGTTGGTAAAAAATCCCGATGAGGCAGTCATTCGCTGCGTGAATGTGAATTGTCCAACGCAAGTCGTGGGGCGCATCATTCATTTCGTGTCGCGCGATGCCATGGATATTCGCGGAATGGGTTCATCGCTCGTGTATAAATTTTACGATGCGGGCTTGCTGAAAAATATTGCCGACATCTACCGGCTCGATTACGCGAAGATTTTGGAGATGGAAGGCTTCCAGGAAAAATCGGTGAGCAATTTGAAAAGCGCTATTGAAGCCTCTAAACAACAACCGCTCGAACGGCTGATTTTCGGATTGGGTATTCGTCACGTTGGTGAAACAACCGCCAAAGTGTTGGCGAAAAGCGTAAATCATCTCTTGGAAATCAAGGAGAAATCAGCCGAACAGTTGCAGGAGATGGAAGACATCGGACCGAAAGTGGCAAGTGCGATTGCCGAATCTTTTCATCATGAAGATAACATTCAACTCATCCGCGAACTCGAACAGTTAGGAGTGAACATGACGGCAGATGCTTCTTCGCAGTTGGTGTCGAATAAACTCGAAGGCAAAACATTTTTATTCACCGGCACGCTCGAAAAATTCTCCCGCACTGAAGCGGAGAAAATGGTGGAGGAGCATGGCGGGAAAATACTCGGCTCGGTGAGCAAAAAATTGGATTATTTGGTTGTGGGCGAGTCAGCCGGCAGCAAGTTGGAGAAAGCGAAAAAAATCGGGACGGTGAAGATATTAAGTGAGGAGGAGTTTTTAGGAATAATTTAGGGAAATAGAAGGCTTTAGAAAATACTTCTCTGAGTTCAACCCTTTAGAATTTATCCTCAGAATGTTGTTCAATAATCGAAGATTGAGCATTCAAAATTTCGGTTTGTTTCACAATGGATTCTTGGTGGATGAGTTGGAAAATATGCAGCATCAACTCTTCTGAAATCCCGAATTTTCTTGCCCATTCGGTGCGGGTGTTTACGATTTCATTCCAGCGCTCAGGTTGTAAAATGGAGATGCTATTTTCTTTTTTGAAAATTCCGATTTGGTGAATCACTTCGAGTCTTTCTTTTAAAGCCCTGACAAGTTCTTCGTCATACCTGTCCACAATTTCTCTTAATTCTTCGAGGGTGGCTTTCAGGACAAGGTTGTCAGGACTGATTTCCCTGATGACTAAGTTTTCCACCAGCATTTTTAATGCGGCAGGTGTTAACTGTTGTTCTCTGTCGCTCATCGCCCGTTCAGGGTTCGGGTGCGTTTCAATCATCAGCCCGTCAAAATTCAAATCCATCGCCTGCTGCGAAACCGATGGCAGCCATTCGCGATTTCCGCTGATGTGACTCGGGTCGCAGATTATCGGCAACTGCGGAAAGAGCCGTTTCAACTCAATCGGGATTTCCCACATCGGCTTGTTGCGGTATTTATTTTTTTCGAAAGAGGAAAATCCCCTGTGAATTGCGACTATTTTTTTTACACCGGCATTTCCGATACGTTCAATCGCGCCTATCCATAGGTTCAGGTCAGGATTCACCGGGTTTTTAATCATCACCGGAATATTCACTCCAAGCAAAGCATCCGCGATTTCCTGAACCGTAAAAGGATTCACTGTTGAGCGGGCACCAATCCACAATACATCAATTTCATGTTTCAAACACAATTCTACATGCCGGGCAGTAGCAACTTCAACCGTGACCGGCAGTCCGGTTTCCTTTTTAACTTGTTGCAGCCATTTCAAACCCAATGTTCCGACTCCTTCAAACGCGCCAGGGCGTGTCCGGGGTTTCCAAATGCCGGATCGGAATAACGCGATGCCATTGTTTAACAAAGCGTGCGCTGTTTCCAATACTTGTTCTTCAGATTCAGCGCTACAAGGTCCTGCAATCAGGAGCGGTCTTCTGAAACCTGATTTTTTTGAAAATAAAATATCTAAACCTGAAGGATGCATCATTTAAATATCAGTAAGTGCATAACGAAGAATTTCTTTTGGGCAGTTTTAAAAAATTGTTTTTTTTCATTGCCTCACCCCATCCCTCTTCGAAAGAGAGGATGCAAGCGGTAGAATTTTTAGAACTGCCCTTGTGCAAAATAAACCGAATTAAGGAGAAAGAGTTTTTTAATTCAATATGAGCGGAATTTAAATCCGGTTTAAAAGTCAGTAGCTCAAATCTCTGTTCCTTTTCTTTATTAAGATTTTAACATTTTTAAAATCAAGGCAAATGTTAAAAAAATGTTAAAGGAAATAATCTTCCCAAACAACCGTTTGGTAAAATCGTATAAACTTGATAAATTTGTTGACAGACAGATATTAATAATTAGACTTTAGACGAATACTATCTAATCTCTGAAAATCTCTGACAAACGTGCCCAAACAAAAAGTCAATAAAGAATATGTTGTGCATGAAGCACTGAAGCTGTTTCGCAGAAAAAGCTATCATCAAACTACGATGGCTGACATCGGTGAGGCTGTCGGGTTATTGAAAGGCAGCATTTACCATTACTTCAGCAGTAAAGAAGAATTGATGAAAGAAGTGATGTTTTATGTACACAAATTTTTTCGCGATCAGGTATTTGTTCATGCTTATGATAAAAACCTTCCTCCTGAAATGCGGTTACAGAAAATGATTGATGTGGCGGAACGTGTTTTTTTGGGTCCGGATAAAGGAAACATTATGGGCAACATGGGATTGGAAACCGCTCATGTTCATCCAGAATTTCAGGAACAAATTCAGGTTTTCTTTAAGCAATATCTGAAAGCCCTGAAAACCATTTATTCCGAAAAGTATCCGGAGGAGAAAGCGTATGACCTTGCAGAACAAGCGGTGGCTGAAATGGAAGGCGCATTGATGCTTTCCAGAATTTTTAATAAGAAGGAATATTTTGTAAAAGCTAACAGAAGATTGATGGACCGTTTGGAAACAGTATCAAACGGGCGTTTGGCAAAACATAATAACTGAATAAAATTGTACTACATGAATATCAAACGTCATTGCGAGGGCGCGTCAGGCTTCACAGCGTTGCCGCGAACGAAGCAATCTCCAAATTCAGGGGGTTACTTCGCACGACACTGCGCAACGAAGCATAGCAGTCGCGCTCGCAATGACGGTTTCTCAATATTTTTCTCAAACCCCAAAATTTTTAACCTATGGAAGCAGTAGCTGAAAAACCCAAAACGCAGCAGGCTGGCGTGAAAACATCAAGACACGTCCGCTCGGTTGCCGTACTCGGTTCGGGTGTAATGGGTTCGCGCATCGCGTGTCATTTTGCAGGCATCGGAGTAAAGGTGCTTTTGTTAGACATCGTGCCCCGCGACCTCCCCGAAAATCTCAAAAACAACAAAGCCGCCCGAAACAAAATCACGGACGACTCGCTGAAAGCCGCCCTCAAAGGCAGACCGGCAGCGATTTATGACGCGTCATTCGCCTCGCGGATTACCACCGGCAACTTTGAAGATAACATGAAGGACATTGCCGACATTGATTGGGTGTTCGAAGCCGTCATTGAAAATCTCGAAATCAAAAAGAAGGTGTTCACCGAAGTGGAGAAATACCGCAAGCCCGGAACCATTGTTTCCACCAACACCTCCGGCATTCCGCTTCACAAAATGCTCGAAGGCAGAAGCGATGATTTTCAGAAAAATTTCATCGGCACACACTTCTTCAATCCTCCGCGCTATTTGAAGTTGCTCGAAATCATCCCCACGCCAAAAACCGACCCGACCTTAGTGGATTTCATGATGGAATATGGCGACAAGTTTTTGGGCAAAACCACCGTACTCTGCAAAGACACGCCCGCATTCATCGCCAACAGGATTGGTGTTTACAGCGTAATGGCAGTTTATCATTTGATGAAAGAAGTCGGTATGTCCATCGAAGAAGTGGATGCCGTGACCGGTCCGATTTCCGGCAAACCGAAAACCGCCACTTTCCGCCTCGGTGATTTGATTGGAATTGACACATTGGTAAAAGTTGCCAATAATGCGCAGGCTGATTGCGTGAACGATGAGTCGCGTTCGATGTTCGTTGTGCCCGACTACATCAATAAGATGGTAGAAAAAGGCTGGACAGGCGACAAGGGCGGTCAGGGCTTTTACAAGAAAACAAAAACCAAGGAAGGCAAGAAAGAAATTTTGGTACTCAATCCGGAAACGCTCGAGTATCAGCCGTCTTCAAAACCGAAATTGGAAGTTGTCGCTGCCGCGAAAAATGTGGAAGATTTGCGTGAGCGTCTCCGCGTCATTCACAAAGGCACGGACAAGGGCGCTGAATTTTTGAAAAAACTTTCCGCTTACGTTTATCAATATTGCACCAACCGCATACCCGAAATCGCGGACGACCTCTACAAGATGGACGATGCGCTGCGTGCCGGTTTTGCATGGGAAATCGGTCCCTTCGAAGCATGGGATGCCGTGGGCGTTGCGGAAGTAGTGAAGTACATGGAAAGCATTGACAAAAAACCCGCGCAGTGGGTCTATGACATGCTCGGTGCCGGATGCGAAAGCTTTTATAAAGTGGAAAATGGCGTCCGCAAGTATTACAATATTTCATCCAAGTCTTACACAGAAATTCCCGGACAGGGTTCTTACATCATTCTCGATAACCTGCGCTCGCAAAAAGCGGTTTGGAAAAATGATGGTTCATGGTTGCATGATATTGGCGATGGCGTATTGAACCTCGAATTCCAGTCGAAGATGAACTCGATGGGACCGGAAGTGATTGAAGGCATCAACAAAGCGATTGAGATTGCTGAAACGCAGGGATGGAAAGGATTGGTGGTTGCCAACAACGGACAGAATTTTTCCGTGGGCGCGAACCTCATGTTGATTATGATGCTTGCCGCGCAGCAGGAGTGGGACGAACTCGAACTTGCGGTGCGCACGTTCCAGAACACTACGATGCGCGCGCGCTACTCGGATATTCCGGTGGTGGTTGCGCCTCACAACATGACGCTCGGTGGCGGCTGCGAACTCACGATGCACGCTGACAAAGTAGTCGCACATGCCGAAACCTATATCGGATTAGTTGAAGTTGGCGTGGGCTTAATTCCCGCTGGCGGTGGTACGAAAGAATATGCTTTGCGCGCTTCAGACACTTATAAAAAAGGCGATGTGCAACTCAACGTCATACAGGAATATTTCATCAACATCGCAACAGCGAAAGTCGCTACTTCCGCTTACGAAGCGGTGGGAATGAACATCCTGAATAAAGACCGCGACATCATCGTAGTGAGCCGCGACCGTCAGATTGCCGAAGCGAAGAAAGAAGCCATCCGCTTGTATGAGCGCGGTTACACCCGCCCGGCTGCACGCGAAGACATCACCGTCCTCGGCAGAACAGCATTGAGCGGTTTCTACTCAGGCGCTTACGGTTTTCATTTCGGTAAATACGCCTCTGAACACGATTACCTGATTGCCCAAAAAATCGGCTACGTGCTTGCAGGCGGTGATTTGTCAGGCGAACAAAAAGTATCTGAACAGTATTTGCTGGACTTAGAGCGTGAAGCGTTCCTCTCATTGTTGGGTGAAAAGAAGACGTTGGAGAGGATGCAGCACATGCTGGAAAAAGGCAGACCACTTAGAAATTGATTATGCAAATAAATAATTCGTCATTGCGACCCCGATTGCACAGCCTTGAGCGTGGCATCGGGGGAAGCAATCCCCCCTTGAAGGGTTGCTTTCATCAGCGGATTGCTTCGCCTGACTCTGGCTGCAAGGCAAATGCGGTCAGCCTCGCAATGACGGATAATTCAAAATTTAACTAACCACAAAAAAATCACATCATGCAAGAAGCATATATAGTAGCCGGATACCGCAGCGCGGTAGGAAAGGCAAATCGCGGTGGATTTAAATTTTTATCCCCCGTTGATCTCGGAAAAGAGGTCATTGATCACTTACTAAAATCAGTCCCCCAGCTCGACCCTACGCGCATTGACGATTTGATTGTCGGCAATGCCGTGCCGGAAGCCGAGCAGGGATTGCAGATGGCGCGCTGGATTGCGGTGCGTTCATTGCCGATTGGCGTTCCTGCCGTAACGGTGAACCGTTACTGCGGCTCAGGCGTGGAAACCATCAATATGGCTTCCGCCAAAATCCGCGCGGGTTTCGCGGACTGCATTATCGCGGGCGGCTCGGAAAGCATGTCGCTCGTGCCGACTGTCGGCTGGAAGACCGTTCCGAACTATAGTGTCGCCAAAGAATGGCCCCACTACTTTTTGGGCATGGGACACACCTCCGAAAAAATCGCGGTGGAGTTCAATGTCACGCGCCAGGAGTCAGACGAGTTTTCTTACAACTCCCACCAAAAAGCTTTGAACGCGATTAAGAGCGGTTTGTTCAAAGACGAAATCGTTCCCGTGACTGTGGAGGAAGTGTATTTTGCCAATGGTAAAAAACAAACCAAATCTTTTGTTGTGGACACAGACGAAGGACCGAGAGCAGATACAAACCTTGAAGCATTGGGCAAATTGAAACCGGTGTTCTCATTGGGTGGTGTGGTGACGGCAGGCAACTCTTCGCAGACTTCTGACGGGGCGGCTTTCGTGATTGTGATGTCTGAACGTATGGTAAAAGAACTGAACCTCACCCCAATTGCACGGATGGTGAATTGTGCTGCCGCGGGCGTTGACCCGAGCATCATGGGCATGGGTCCGGTTACCGCCATCCCGAAAGTATTAAAACAAGCGAACATGAAATTGGATGATATTGATTTGATTGAACTGAATGAAGCTTTTGCTACGCAGGCTGTAGCCGTAATTAAAGAAGCCGGTCTTGACCCGTCAAAAGTGAATGTTAACGGAGGCGCTGTCGCCCTCGGTCATCCTCTTGGCTGCACCGGGACGAAGCTTACCGTTCAAATCGTCAATGAACTCCGCAGAAGAAAAAAGAAATACGGCATGGTCACCGCTTGTATTGGTGGCGGTCAGGGCATCGCGGGAATTTATGAACTGCTTAATTAATTCACTTAAAATAAAACACATTTAAAATGTCAACAGACACAGCAACAAAAGAAGTTCTGAAAGGCGGTGAGTTTTTAATCAAAGATTCAGAAGCACAAGATGTTTTCATTCGTGAAGAACTGAACGAAGAGCAGCGCATGATTGAGGAAATGTGCAATGATTTTATTGAGAAAGAAATTTATCCCAACCTCGAACGTATTGAAAAACAGGAAGAAGGTCTCACGGTATCGCTCTTGCAAAAAGCCGGTGAGTTAGGTTTGCTCGGCACCTCCATTCCGGAAGAATATGGCGGATTCGGAAAAGATTTCAATACAAACACCGTATTGATGGAAGTGATGGGAAAAGCATCTTCCTTTTCAGTTACGATGGGCGCTCACACTGGTATCGGAACATTACCGATTCTTTATTTCGGAACACCGGAGCAAAAGCAAAAGTATCTGCCCAAATTAGTGACCGGTGAATTGAAAGCCGCTTACTGTCTTACGGAACCGGGTTCTGGCTCGGATGCGCTTGCCGCAAAAACCCGCGCTGACCTGAGTGAAGATGGCTCTCATTATGTTTTGAACGGTCAGAAAATGTGGATTACCAATGCAGGATTCGCGGATGTCTTTGTAGTGTTTGCAAAAATCGGTGGTGAAAAATTCACTGGTTTTATCGTGGAGCGCGACTCACCAGGATTCAGCGTAGGCGCTGAAGAATATAAAATGGGTATCAAAGGTTCTTCTACACGTCAAATCTTTTTTGAAAATGTAAAAGTGCCGGCTGAAAATCTTTTAGGTGAAATCGGTCAGGGGCACAAAATCGCGTTTAACATCCTGAATCTCGGCAGGTTCAAATTAGGTGCGGGTGTGCTGGGTGGGGCAAAAAAAGTGAGCAGCTTCGCCATCAATTATGCCAACGAGCGCAATCAGTTTGGTCAGCCGATTTCCAATTTCGGTGCAATCAAATATAAATTAGGAGAACAGGCGATTCGCATCTATGCGCTGGAATCCATGACCTATCGCACCAGTGATTTGATTGACCAGAAGGAAAAGCAATTAGTCGCTGAAGGAAAGGATTATGCGACTGCCGTTCAGGGCGCTGCCGAAGAATATGCCATTGAATCATCCATCATGAAAGTGTTTGGTTCTGAAGTGTTGCATTATGTAGTGGATGAAACGGTACAGGTATATGGCGGCATGGGTTATTCTGAAGAAGCGCCCGCAGCAAGAGCATACCGTGACGCGCGCATCAACCGCATTTTTGAAGGCACCAATGAAATCAACCGCATGTTGTCCATTGATATGCTGATGAAACGTGCCCTAAAAGGACAGTTGGATTTGATGACGCCCGGCATGGCAATTCAGAAAGAGTTGACTTCAGTACCTTCCTTTGAGAACGGTGATTCAGGATTGTTTGCTTCCGAGAAAAAAGCAATCAAGAATCTTAAAAAAGCCGTGTTGATGGTTTCTGGTTCTGCCGCTCAAAAACTGATGATGAAACTGAAGGACGAACAGGAAATTCTGATGAACCTTGCAGATATGCTCATTGAACTGTATGCCTGCGAGTCAACTTTGCTGAGGACGGAAAAGTTGGTTGTCCTGAAAGGTGAAGCAGCCACTGAAGGGCAAAGAGCGATGCTCAAA
Organism: Chitinophagales bacterium; assembly: GCA_041748615.1. Taxonomy (GTDB): domain Bacteria; phylum Bacteroidota; class Bacteroidia; order Chitinophagales; family CAIOSU01; genus JBGTCY01. The sequence goes on along the minus strand of JBGTCY010000259.1, from coordinate 38,547 downwards.
GTTTATTTCAGCGATGCGATTGAGCGGATGAATTTGCACGGTAAACATGCGCTTGCCGCATTTGCTGCCGGTGACGAGTTGAAAATCATGCTCATGGGTTTGAAGCGCTTCACGAATTTCGAGGTGGTGAATACAAAAGAACTGAGAAGGAAAGTTGCTGACATGGTTATCGCTGCTAATGGTTATAGCTTCTGAACTTTTTCTTTAAAGTTTAAAAAAAGCACGGTAATCAGCCGTGCTTTTTTTTTGTCAAAATAGAAAATTTTAATGAGGCTTGCAGAGTAAATTCTCAATAAGAATCTTTACGCTTGTTTGCTTCATTCCAAAATTCACCCTTCATCGAATCGTCACATCCGCTAATCACCACATCATCAAATCATCACATATGATAATCAGCCCATCACTCTTTCACAACTTCACTATTCCACCCATCATACTTAAATATTTTTTTGGAAAGTTTCTGGTTTGATTTTTTGTGAATGGCTTTCACCTTTTTTTCAAGTTGAATCAATCCCGTTTTGTTTCCGGCAGGCAAAAATAAAATCACATCGGATGCGGGGATGGCGAAAATAATTTCATCGCCCAATGTCTCCATCAGGTATTCCCAAACCCAACCCAGCATACAAGTTGCTGATTCATATGCATCGCCTGTTGTAAGCCGTAGAGCGCCCCACGGTTCCTTTTCGACCGTGATTTTATCTTGCAGGATTTTGGTGAGATTTTTTTTAGCGAGTTTATCAATCTGTCGCGGTGTCACACCTTTCGGCAACTGATGTTTCATGATTACCCGGATGATGTTTTTTATTTTCACTCCGAACAAACAAATCAAATCACCCGGCAAAGGCGCATACACCGGGCGCTTCTCGCTGTCAATCTGTATTTTCTTTTGATTCGTCCCCCACTCAGGTTCATTCCGCGATTGGATGAAAGGCAAAATTTGATGTTTGATGGAATTAAAGTATTCAAGAGTCATAAGCGGTTGGTTGAATGCTTGACAGATTGTTTTAAAATAAATATTTCAAAGTGAAAAGAATATTTGAAGGATAGTCCAAAAAATTCAATCTTTTGATTGCATCATACCTTCCTTCTCTAAAATAGAAGAGTAAAAGACTATTTCAAATCTGCCCTAAATATATTTTGTTATTTACTTGTAATCGGTTAAATCAAAGGTACAGATTTAAATTCTGTTTATGAATATTGCAAATAATGAAAAATAAGGGTCAAATGAAAAAGTTGAACCTCTGTCCATCAATAACAGCAATATCATTGAAATCACAGAACCTATTAAAAGAAACCCCACGCCAAGCATAGCAAAACGCGTGAGAGGAACACTGACTGAAAGAAAAGAAATGATAAAGATGATTGTACTAACCGCCATGATGATTGCAACCCCGATGAAAATATATTCCTCCATTTGGATGCTCATGCCCCTTAAAATCAGCACTGGCGAAAGGATTGCATAAAACAGGATGAAATATTCCAATCGTTTCACCCAGACATTCAATTTTGGTCTGTTGTCGGGCAGATTGAGAAACGTCCGGGCAAAGCGATAATAAAGCAGAATACAAACTAAAGGCAAGGCATGTCTTGCGTGATAATAAAAGTCAGGGTAAAACCGGGTAAAAAGTTTGAAGGGTAAAACACCTTCAAACTCCGCCAAAGCATAGAGAACGATGGAAATCATATACGCGATGTAATAGAGATACTCGCGCCTGCGAATATAGCGCCATTGCAAAAAGATGTACGCAATCTGAAAAAAGACAATGGACAAAAAAATTGTCAGTCCGTAGGATTAGGATTCCGGTGAGACAAAAAAGTTATCCATGAACAAAAAACTACAATTAGTTTTTGGATTTATAAAATCTATTTCAAGTTTTTTCTTTGGCAGGATAAACCATCCGGTTGAATGGTTCGTGGTATCTTTAGCGCATGTCCACACTCACTCTCCTCCCCCATCGCGAAACCGCTTTACTTAGAAAACATCCCTGGATTTTTTCCGGAGCGGTGGACAAAGTACAGGGCACCCCGAATGCCGGTGATACGGTAGAGGTGGTTTCAGCCAGCGGAAAATGGATTGCACAAGCCGCCTATTCGCCTAAATCTCAAATCAGGGCGCGCGTCTGGACGTTTGATAAAAACGAATCTGTTGGCAAAGATTTTTTTCATCAGAAAATTACCGCTGCCATTGCCTGGCGGGAAAAATATTTTTCAAAAAACAGCGCGCAACGCTTAGTCTATGGCGAGTCTGACGGGTTGCCCGGCTTGATTGCTGACCGGTATGGCGATTTTGTAGTTGTTCAGTTTCTTTCCACCGGTGCGGAAAGATGGCGCAAAGAAATTATTTCAGCGATTTCAGTAATCACCCGCTGCAAAGGTATTTATGAAAGGTCGGACAGCGCGGTGCGCGAAAAAGAAGGACTGCCACTAAAAACAGGGCTCGTTGCCGGAGAGGAACCTCCTGAATTTATTGAAATTGAAGAAAACGGCTCCCGATTTTTTGTGGACATCAGAAACGGACACAAAACCGGTTTTTACCTTGACCAATGTGACAACCGCGCCCTGCTTTCACAACATGTTCGTGGTGCAACTGTTTTGAATTGCTTTTCTTACACGGGCGGATTTTCTGTTGCAGCGCTAAAGGGAGGCGCATCGCATGTTACAAATATTGATTCTTCTGAGGATGTCTTACAATTGGCTGAAAAAAATTTGAAAATAAATGAATTTGAAAACTCCCTGTTTGAAAACATAACAGGGGATGTTTTTCTTCAGTTGCGCCAGTTTCGCGACAAGGGAGCCTCATTTGATTGCGTGATTCTTGACCCGCCCAAGTTTATTGACTCGGCAAGAAACCTTGACAAAGGCGCGCGCGGCTATAAAGACATCAACCTGCTGGCGATGAAAATCATCAAACCCGGTGGACTGCTCTTTTCGTTTTCCTGTTCCGGATTGCTGGATGCAGCTTTATTTCAAAAAATAATCGCTGATGCCGCAATAGATGCGGGCAGGGAAGCGTTAATGGCGCAATATCTTACCCAATCCCCCGACCATCCCGTATTATTGAGCTTTCCAGAAGCCGCCTATCTGAAAGGCTTGATGTGTATAGTGTTGTAGGCTAACCTGTAAAAGGAGAATACTTTTCCACAAAAGAAAATTTCTGCCATAAATTTCGTCAATCCGCTCTGCTAAAGTTTTAGCTTCCCGCTCGTTTTCCGCGCCTGTTCTGCATTTCCGACCTGCATATCCGGAAACTCCCATATCTGACAAGCATTTCAGGCTTATATTATTATTAATATAAATTATTTAAACAATGAGAAAACTTGTAATTCTTTCACTTTGTTGGTCGGTTATTATGTTCCTGACCTATTCTTCACAGGCGCAACATCACAGAAGTTGTTCAACAATGGACCACCTGCATTTACAGGAACAACAAGACCCGCAACTTACCATCAACATGGAATCCATTGAATTATTTACACAACAATGGATAACCAACCATCCCGATGAAACCGGATCAAGAACCGTTTACACAATCCCCGTGGTGGTGCATGTACTTTATAATACCAGCGCACAAAATATTTCCGATGCGCAAATCCAATCTCAACTTGAGGTGCTGAACCGGGATTTCAGGCGGCTGAATACCGATGCATCCAACACGCTTTCACAATTTCAAAGCATAGCAGCGGACAGTGAAATCAATTTTTGCCTTGCAAGCGTTGACCCTGACGGAAATTCCACCAATGGCATCACCCGCACTTACACTAATCTAACTTCATTCTCTTATGACAATAAGGTAAAATACACTTCACAGGGAGGCAAGGACGCATGGCATCGTGAAAGTTATCTGAATATCTGGGTTTGCAATCTGAGTAATTTATTAGGGTACGCGCAGTTTCCCGGTGGGAATGCCGCAACGGATGGCGTAGTGGTAAATTTCATGGCATTCGGCACCATCGGTACTGCCAGTTCACCATTTCATCTTGGCAGAACCGCCACCCATGAAGTCGGTCACTGGCTCAATCTTAGACATATCTGGGGTGATGGAAATTGCAGTTATGATGATGGCGTGGCGGACACACCGCCAGCAACAGCCGCCAATTACGGTTGCCCGCTTTCACGGGTTTCCTGCAACTCATTGGACATGGTGCAGAATTATATGGACTACACCAATGATGCCTGCATGAATGTTTTCACGCTTGGACAAAAATCGAGAATGCGCGCACAACTTGCTCCTGGCGGATTCAGGCACAGTCTGCTCTCCTCCAATGGTTGCAACGCGCCCGCGCCTCCTACTTGTTCGACACCCGGATCGCTCAATGTTTCCAACATCACTACTTCTTCCGCCAATCTTTCATGGAACGCTGTGAATGGGGCAAGCAGTTATCAAGCGAGAATAAAATCCGTTGCTTCTTCAAGCTGGACAACTTACAATACCACTTCAACTTCGCTTAGTTTGAGCGTATTTACCGCTTCCACCCAATATGAGTTTCAGGTAAGAACGGTTTGCGTCTCCTCTAGCAGCAATTATTCAACTTCATTTAATTTCACAACCGGTTCTGCCTGCTCCCCGCCAACCGTACTAAGCGCTTCAAATATTGTCAGCCCTTCCGCAACTTTATCCTGGAATACTGTTTCGGGAGCAAGTTCATACCTGATGCGAATCAGACGTGTTGCCACAAATTCATGGTCATATTACAGCACAACCAATACTGTTTATACGCTCAACAGTTTGCAGAATGGCACACAATATGAATTTCAGGTACGCTCCAATTGCGGAGCAGTGAAAAGCAGTTACTCAGTTTCATTTTACTTCTCTACCGGAGCGGTATGCAACCTACCTACCTCACTCAGCGCTTCAACGATTACTTCTTCATCCGCTTTACTCACTTGGAGCGATGTGAATGGAGCAGTCAATTACAATCTGAGAGTCAGGAGAAACGGAACCGTCAATTGGCTGACATTAAACTCAGCTTCCTCATCCATCAACGTCACCGGATTACTGGAATCAACAAATTATGAGTTTCAGGTTCAGTCGGATTGCGGATTTGAAATGAGCAATTTTTCCGGCTCTTCCTATTTCACCACGCTCTCCAATCCACTGCATACTGAACCTACTTGTGACGACATCCATGAACCGAATGAAACTTCAGGCAGCAGTAAATCCATCGGTTCAAACACCAATATTCAGGCGCAAATTGCAACCGTCACAGATGTTGATTTTTACCGCTTCGGAACACAGTCATCCAGAAGAAATATCCGGATTACATTGGAAGATTTACCCGCTGACTATGACATCGAATTGTACAATTCAAAAGGACAATTAGTTGCCCACTCTTACAATCGCGGAACGGCAAACGAATCCATAGTTTTGAATCAAAATTCACTTGGTTCATTTTTTATTAAAGTATTCGGTTATCAAGGCGCTTTCAGCAATACCCATTGTTATAATTTATTCCTTGAGTTGAGCGGAAACGCTTTCAGAGGATTTGGAAGTGAAATTTTCACCTATCATGCTGAAGAGAATTTAATCAGTCAGCTTTATCCTAACCCAGCTTCCGACTTCATCATGGTTGAATTTGAAAGCATCATGAACACGGATGTATCAATCATGATGACAGACATCACCGGGCGGCAACTTTCGCTTGAATACAATGCTGTGCAGGAGGGAAATAATTTACTGAAGCTTTCAACTTCTAAACTTTCACCGGGACTTTATTTCCTGCAAATCAATGATGGAATGCAGTTGCATCAGCAACGATTTGTAATCAGCCGGTAATTTGTTTTTATTGAACAACCACGCATCGGTTCAATAAAACATCGAGACTGCCCAACAGGTCGTCTTCTTTGAAGCCGTTACAAATACCTTTCATGGTGATGGTTTCCCCGGGAGCAATCTGCTTCAGCCGCTCATTGTAAGCGGGGTCCATCTGGCAACTGATGTTGCTAAGCGGGTCGTTCTCAATCGTCAGCAGAATCACGATGTTGGTATCGGTAGGACTGGCGATATTGGAAATCTTTCCGCTCACCTGCAACACTTTACCGTCATACGACTTCATGGCATTTTCACGATTGTTCAAATAAGCCGCCTGCAACTCATCGGCTGTCATTTCAAAAGCCGGCTTTGAATTTTCAACCTCCTGATGTTTCGTGAATCCTGAAACGAAACCTACGATGGGACGAATGACTTTTTGTGTGAAAGGACTGTTGGGTTTTTGTGTGACAGAATAAAACATCAGACCCCCGCCCAGCAAGGCGATAAAACTAATTACCACTAAAACTGTTAGCCATTTTGGAATTGTCTTCATTATAATGATATTTTTGCGACCGAATATACCCATAAGTTATTAAACATGAAAATAAAGGTTGTCACTGCTTTCATTTCTGCCCTACTTTTTTTACTGATGCTGAATTCGTGCAGAAGCGACAATTTTCAGGATTTGTTAAACATTAACCCGAATCCCTGTGATACGGTTTTGGCTGTCAGTTACAGCAATGAAGTTGTTCCGGTTTTAGCGTTTAATTGTTACGCCTGCCATAACCTGAATTCTCATCAAATTGTGGGCGGAGGAATCCGGTTAGATGAATATAACGCTTTGAAAACTTATGTGGAGAATGGCAAATTACTTTGCTCAATCCAGCATGGAAACGGTTGCTTGCCTATGCCCCAGGGTGGCGGAAAGTTGGCTCAAAGCGATATTGAAAAAATTCAAATCTGGATTTGCAACGGGGCGTTGGAAGACTAAATCCTGGCGGGCATGGTATTTGTCAATTTTGCCAAAAATAAATTTAACATGAAAAAAATCCTTCTCTTCTCCATCTTCCTGACAGGTTTGTTCACTGTTCAAGCCCAGAAATATTTCACTAAAACCGGTCACATCTGGTTTCATTCCGAAGCGCCCCTTGAAACCATTGAAGCACATAACTACCAATCCACCGGCATTCTTGATTCAAAAACCGGGGAGATGGTTTTTAAAGTGATGATGACCGGCTTTCAGTTTGAAAAAGCCCTGATGCAGCAGCACTTTAATGAAAAATATGTTGAATCCGACAAGTTTCCGGAATCTACTTTCAAAGGAAAAATCACCAATTTCGAAAATATTGATTTCAGCGAAAACGGAACATATGCAACACAGGTGGAAGGTCAGTTAACCATTCATGGCGTTACCCAACCCGTGAAAACTGCGGGAACAGTTGAAGTGAAATCGGGTAAAATTCTTGCCAAATCCACTTTTCAGGTTGCGGTGGAAGATTACAAAATAAAAATACCAGCTGGCGTAAAAGATAACATCGCGAAAATCCTCGACATTCACGTGGACATCACCTACGAACCAATGGCAAGATAAACTTGAAAATTTTGGTCATGAAAAAACTCCTGCTCTCGCTCACCGCGCTATGCCTTTCTAATTTAATTTTTGCCCAGGAAGATTTATTGGATTTGCTGGATGAAACCTTAGCTAAAGAAGCGCCTGTCACCGAATACACGATGAATACTTTCAAAGCGGTTCGCATCGTGAACAGCCACTCCACCGAAATGCCTGTAAAGAACGACATGCAGTTTATCATCTCCCATCGGTTTGGCAGATTGGACCAGGGCTGGCGCGACTTTTTCGGCATTGACAATGCCGATATGCGCATCGGGATTGAATACGGAATTTTCGACTGGTGGAGCGCGGGGTTTGGCAGAAGCAGCGTGGGCGGCACCATTGATTTATATACCCGGCTGAAAATACTCCGCCAAAGCAAGGGCGCTAAAAACATTCCGGTGACGATGGTCTGGTATTCCAACATGGGATTCAACACCAAGCCTCAGTCTGCTGAATTAGACAAAGTACATCGCCTGAGCTATGCGCATCAATTATTGATTTCGCGAAAATTCACCCGTGATTTTTCTTTCCAGGTGATGCCGACATACGTTCATCAAAACATTGTTCCAACACCGAATGATAAAAACGATGTGTTTGCCGTTGGTTTCGGAGCGCGGTATCTCATCACCCGCAGCGTGAGTCTGAATCTTGAATATTTCCAACCTACTACCAAACGGGAGGACGGTGAACTCTACACCGGCTCGCTTGCTTTCGGCATTGACATTGAAACGGGTGGTCACGTTTTCCAGGTGACACTTTCCAACTCTACCGGAATGATTGAACAGTTTTACCTTTCAAACAACACCGGACAATGGTGGGATAAAGAAATCAGACTGGGTTTTAATATCAATCGCAACATCACTTTTTCAGGAAAGAAAAAGAAGACAAAAGAACCGGGGTACTGATTTTAAAAAACTTGCAGTGGCAAATTAAATCACCTTCTCACCCATTAATTCCTTTGATGTTTTACTGAACTTATTAGTCGTCCAGTAAATGACCGCGTCAAACAGAAGGTACATGACCGGCACTATCACCAGCGTCAGAAAGGTAGAGAAAGTAAGACCGAAAATAATCGTCCAGGAAAGCGGTCCCCAAAACACTACGTTATCGCCTCCGATAAAAATTTCAGGATTCCAGGATTGCAGCAGCGAAGTGAAATTGATGTTAAAACCAATCGCTAGCGGAATCAAACCAAGTACGGTTGTAGTGGCAGTCAGTAATACAGGGCGTAACCTGAGCTGTCCGCCTTTGATGACCGAAGCAACGATTTCGTTATAGGGCAGCCTTTGATTTTCCAATCCGAGTTCCGCCCTGCGCCTTGCCCGGATGAGGTCAATACAGTCCATCAATACAATCGCATTATTCACCACCACCCCCGCCAGCGATATGATGCCGATACCGGTCATCAATACCACAATATCCATTTTAGAAATGGCAAGACCGAGGAAAACCCCGATTGTGCTGAAGGCAACAGAACTCATGATAATAATCGGTGAATGCAAAGAATTGAATTGCGCCACGATGATTAGGAATACCAAGAAGATGGAAATGATGAAAGCATTGGTTAGAAATGCCTGTGTCTTTGCCTGCTCCTGCTGTTCACCGGTGAATTTGACGATGAATCCTGAAGGTATTTCATATCCTGAAATAACCTGTTTTATTTTTTCATTGATTTCATTGGCGTTATATCCCTCATTCACGTTGGAAGAAATCGTGATGACGCGGTTCATGTTTCTCCGCTTAATCGAGCCATAAGTTGAAGTGTATTCTATTGTGGCAAGTGATGAAATCGGGATGGAAACTATTTTACCGCTGCCCTGGTCGCGGAAGGTGATGCGTTGATTCAGAATGGAAGAAAGCTCATGCCGGTCTTCTTCATTGAAACGCAACATGATGGGATAATCATCTTCACCTTGTTTGAATTTTGAAATCTCTTTTCCGAATAAAGCGGTACGAATCGTTGAAGCGACCTGACCGGTGGATACGCCATATCGCCTGCTTGCAGTACGGTCCACATGCACAATCAATTCCGGTTTTCCTTTTTCCAAATCAAGTTTCAGTTCTTCAACTCCGGGAATGTTGTAATTGTCAATTTGCGTTTTGATTTTTTCTGCAAGGGAAATCAGTTCGGGATAATCTTCCCCGCTGACTTCAATACTGATTTGCTTTCCGACCGGGGGACCATTTCTGTTTTTGTCAACGGTAATTAATACGCCCGGAAAAACCTGCACATTCTCCCTGATGCGCTCCATCACATCTTGTGTATTGACGCCTTCTCTCAATTCATAATCCACAAAACCCACCGTGATTTTTCCTTTATGCGGAGTGACGCCTATACTCGGACCCTCCATCGGATCAGTGGTTCCTTCTCCCACGTTGGTTATGATGGCATCCACAAGAAATTCATACCCTTCCAACGCGGCATTCACGCGTCTTTGCACTTTTTTAGTTACTTCATTGGTTTTTTCTATATCAGAACCTAATGGCAGTTCAATGAAAATGTTAACATATAATGGCTCGTTGATGGGAAAAAACGAAACGGATGGACCTCTCAAAAACAGAAAAGTAATAGAAAAAACCAACAGGAAAACCATGCCTATCAAAAAGAAAACCGGCTTGTATCCTGACACCGCGAATTTCAGGGTACGCATGTATAAATTTTCAATCCAAACCAAAATATTGTGACGGAACCAATATGAAAACGGAACTAAGATGAAAACATTTACCACAGTGATGATAATGACCCACAGGAAAAAATTACCGAGCATCCAGATTTTAAGAACGTAGCCGACTGTCATGATAATAACAAGGATGGCAAGGGTAATCAGCAACGGACGCCACCGGATTTTTTTCCGCTCATCCTGCACCTTCATGAAAACCGAAGCCAGCACCGGATTAATAATGAGCGCGATGAAAAGTGAAGAAGAGAGTGAAATAATGAGCGTGATGGGCAGAAACTTCATAAACTCGCCCATGATGTCGTCCCAAAACAGCAGTGGTGCGAAAGCCGCGAGAGTGGTCAGCGTAGAAATTATCACGGGCATCGCCACTTCGCCCACGCCTTCCTTGGCAGCGCGCAAAGGCGACATGCCTTCCTGCATCAGGCGATAGGTATTTTCCACCACCACAATGCCATTATCCACCAACATGCCGAGTGCGAGAATGAGTGAAAAAAGCACCATCATATTCAGCGTTACGCCAAACATATTCAGCAACCCGATACTCATGAGCATGGAAAGCGGAATGGCAATGCCCACAAACATCGAGTTGCGCAAACCCATGAAAAGCTGAAGCACCAACACTACTAAGAGGACTCCCGAAATGATACTGTTTTCGAGATTACTCACCTGCACTTTCGTTTGCTTCGACTGGTCATTGGTGATAGAGATTATCAGGTTTTCCGGAAACTTTTTTTCCTTCGCTTTATCAATGATGACCTTAATCTTATCCGCGGCATTCACCAAATTTTCTCCACCTCTTTTTTTCACATCAAGCGAAACCACCGGCAGATCTCCCGCGCGAGCAAAACTTTTACGGTCTTCATAATCAAAGGAAATATCCGCGATGTCTTTCAGGAAAACAATGTCTTCATCTTTATGCTTGACGATGATGTCTCCTATTTCACTGACATCTTTGAACTCCCCGATGACGCGGATATTCCTGCGCGTGTCATTCGTCCGCAAATCGCCTCCGGAGATGGTGACGTTCTCAGCGGCAATCGCATTTTCAATATCATTGAAACTCACTTCCACCGAGTTCATCTTAAATACATTCACATCAATTCTCACTTCACGGTCTAAAGCGCCTTTGATGACCACCTCTGATATTTCAGACAATTTTTCGATTTCATCCTGCAGGTATTCAGCATATTCTTTCAGAATGTCAAGATGAATGTCGCCATACAAGTTGATGTTCATAATTGGAAACTGCGAGAAATCCATTTCGAACACATTAGGGTCACGGTCAAGGTCAGCGGGTAATTCTCTTTTGGCTCTGTCAACCGCGTCTTTCACATCGCGCAACGCTTTAACTACACTCACATCAATATTGAACTCCACGATTATCGTGGAAAAATCCTGAATGGAAGTAGAGTTGAGTTTTTTGATGCCCTTGATGGTATTGATTTCTTTTTCAAGCGGGCGGGTAACGAGGTTTTCAATATCAGCAGGCGAGTTACCCGCGTAGGTGGTGCCCACATAAATTGTAGGAATCACCACCTCGGGAAAATTTTCGCGCGGCATCATTCTGTAAGCGCTCAATCCTCCCAATAAAATCATAAACATGAGAATGAAAACCACCGTACGGTTATTCACCGCGAGGGAAGATAATCCAAACTCCCTGATGACCGCTCTGCCTGCTGTTTCATTTCCTTCCATCGCTGTTGGTTAGTTTTCAGTAGGTTGTTGAATATCAAGCACAGAGCCTTCCGTCACATCATGATAGCCCTCATCAATCACCAACGCTCCGACTGAAACACCGGATAATATTTCAGTTTCAAACCCGTAGGTAATTCCCACGGTAATGGTCTTTTTTACCGCAACCGGCATTTCGCTATTGTCATCTGCAACGAAAACATAGGATTGTTCTTTGTCCTGCTGAATCAGGCGGGTTGGCAGCACCACCACTTCCGGGTTTTTATAATCCACAATTTTGATGACTGCAAGCAGGTTTGCCTTCAGCGAATGGTCTTTATTCGGCAGTTCGACTTCCACCCTGAATGTTCTGTTTGCCGGATTAATCAGGTTGCCCACTGAATTAATAACTCCTTTTCTCATTTCTTTGGTGGCGGGAAAACTGATGCTCACTTCATCTCCTTTGTGAACTTTTCCGACATAGCGTTCCGGCACATCGGCTTTCACGATGATTTGGTCAAGGTTCAAAACATTCATCAACAACATACCTGGTTTCGCCATCTCCCCAATTTTCACCCTGATATTCTCCACGGTTCCGTTTACGGGTGCTGTGACGCGTGCTTTTCCTAATTGGGATTGTAATTTTGAATACTTCGCTTCCAGAGATTCTTTTTTATTTTTCGCTTCCAAAAGCTGTATTTCTGAGCCGATATTTTTTTCCCATAAATTCTGCTGACGTTCAAAAACGGTTTTTGCCAGTTCCAGAGCTAACTTCACCTCGTTGATATCTTTCAGAATGATTTCATCATCAATCCTCAGCAATAACTGTCCGGCTTTCACACGTTCTCCTTCTTTGACGGAAAGCGCGACAATTTCACCACCCAACTCAGCGCTCATCGGTACATTTTTATTGGATTCAGCAGTACCCTGAATGTCTATAAAGTTTTTGAACTCTTTTTTTTCAGCCTTGAATACGGTAACTAACTTGCCGTGTTTAATTATATCAAGCGCGGTGGTATCCAACTCAAGAATTTCTTTTTCCAATTCCTGAATCTGGAAATCCAGCTTCCCGCGCTTTTGCTTCACGCTTTCGAGTTTCTTTTTCTTTTTTTCCATATCATTTCCACTCCCGCAACCGGAGAATACGATGAGGATAAATAAAAAATAAATCTGCAGGCTTTTCATTGATAATATTTTAAAATGTTCTTTTAATATTTTCCCAACGCGTTTTCCAATTCAGAGCGCTTCATTAACAAATCGTAAATGGCGTTTACATAATTGGCTTGCGTTTGAGTCAGCGAAGTTTCCGCGTTCGCCAACTCCAAACTTGTTCCTACTCCCTCTTTGTACATGATTTGCACCTTGTCATAAATTTTCTGAGCCAGGTCGAGATTTTTTCTTTGGTTTTGAAATTCATCCAATGAGTTTTTATACCCGGTTTTTGTTTGTGTCACCTGTAGGTTGGATTGTTGTTTGAAATCACTGATTTGGTTCATGATTTTTTGCTGCTCCAATCGCTTCTGCTGATAAATAGCGCCATTGCGGTAACTGTCGAAAATGGGCACTCTCAACTCGATGCCCCAGTAAGCGATTTGAAACCATTTTTCATTAAAATCGAAAATATTGAACTCCTGTCGCTGCGCATTGAAACCATAACCGGCAAAAGCGGAAAGTGAAGGCATGTAAGCTGCTTTTATCCGCTGCGCATCAAAGGCGCGCATGTTCCCCTGCAAGGAAAGCAAACGGAATTCTTTGCGGCTCTCGTAACTGAAAGCCGCGTCCGCGTCCACCGTGGTGGCTGCCAGCAATGATTCCAGATTGTCGCTCAACGAAATATCAATCGTATGGTCCAGTCCCATTTGATATTTTAAAATGTTTTTTGTCAGCTCCAACTGAAGTTCCGTTTTACGATCGTTGGATTTCATGTTGGATAATTGCAGTTGCAGGCGGTCAACATCCAATTCTTCGGCAAACCCGCTGTTGTATAACTCTGTGGTTTCGTATAATAATTTATTCAGCGACTCAAGGTTCTTTTGAACAAACATCCTGCTTTCACGGGCAACCAATACCGCGTAATAGGCGGTTGATACATTCAGGCGCACTTCACTTTCCGACAACCCAATGATTTCATCGCCCATCGCAACGAGCGTTTTGTTCGCTTTCAATCCGATAAAATATCTGCCGTCAACAATTAATTGTGTCACTAAGAAATCCGCGGTCACATTGTGTTTCGTGCCAAATTCCACCGCAAACTCCTCCGACTGCATCGGGAAAGTATTGGCGGGAACAATACTGACCGGCAACTTTAAATTATGTCTATATCTTACATCAAGGCTCAATTGCGGTAATCCCTCCGTAAGAATTTCCAAAGCCCGCTTCCGGTTGATGTCCGCATCTAATCTTGAATTCTTCGCATTTGTATTATTGATCAACGCGAATTGAATTGCCTCTTCCAGGCTGAAGTTTAAAATCTTTTCCTGTCCGGCAGCTGGGCTTACTGTTGCCAGAAACATTATGATGAAATAAAATATTTTTTGCGGATTCATCAGTCGAGTTTTTGTTTTTGCAGATAACGCAATCCTTTAGCAGTCGCGATACCGCGAATATGGTATTTCAGGTATTCTTCATACACCTTCATCACCGTATATTCCGGAAATGGAAATATTTCCTGATTCACCAGCATCTCGGAACGGGAAGTGTAGAATTTCGCGATAATATCCGGGTTGACTTCTTCGCGATACAAACCGTCATTGATTCCTTTTTTGATGTTTTGAAAAATCACGGAATAAACGAAGCTGATTTTATATTCCATGAAAATGCGCCACGTTTGCGGATAGTATTTCTGCAAATCATAAACGATGGAGGTGTTTAAGGAGCGCAGATGCACGGTCACATGTTTTCCGATTTCAAACATTTCTTCAATCGCGTTGTTGCTCTGCTGGCAAATTTCTTTGATTGCCGCTCTCTCCCGCTGCAAGTGGTTTTTCATGGTCTTATTCACTAAGTCGGACTTGTCACTCACATGGAGATAGAGCGTTTTCTTGGAAATCCCCATCTCCCGCGCCACATCATCCATCGTGATGCTTTTAATCCCGTAGCTCAGGAAAAGCTCTTCGGTTTTTGAAAGGATATGACTTGTGTTTTTCAAGACAGTGTGAAGGGTATGTTTGTAAGCGGTTGGCAAATTTATACACAAATAAACTTAGGAAACAAAAAAATGTTTCAAAGTTTCCGTTAAATTTTTATGAACGGATTTGTCTTGTAAGATTTGAATGCTGCGGTTGTTAATTGCACCAGATTCGCAAATTAAATACCGAACAACTGTCAACCGTGGGCTGTGGGCTGTTGACGATGGACTATCGACAATGGACTATGGACAAACAATCACTTTGCATAAATATCCCTCAATGCCCCTTTCAAATCCGGAAACGAAAACCGAAACCCGGTTTGCTCGATTTTTTTGGAGGTGCAGCGCTGGCTACCGAGAATGGCATCACTCATTTCACCCAAAGCAAATTTGAGTACGAATGTTGGTGCCGGTAGTTCCAATGCGAAACAGCCTTTGGCTTTTCGGATAGCGCTGACAAGTTCTTTGTTGGTGACCGGCTCAGGCGCTACGGCATTGTAAGCGCCTTGCATGGTTTCGGTTTGAAGGGCGTGAAGATACATGCGACAGATGTCATCAATGTGCAGCCATGAATAATATTGACTGCCGTCACCCAGGTAGGTCGCTATTCCAAAGTTCATGGACTTTTCAAGTTCGGGCAGTGCGCCTCCTTCTTTGGACAACACAATGCCGGTACGTAAAGCAACCGAACGGACATCCGGAGCGCCTTCCCCGATGCTGTATTTTTCCCAGTCGCGGCAGACATGCGCCAGAAAATCATTTCCGTTAGGAGCGTCCTCAGTGAGCCATCGGTCTCCGCAATCGCCATAATAACCGACAGCCGATGCGCTGATAAAGGCTTTCACATTTTTTCCAACCTCATTGATTTTTTTGGATAACAACATCGTGCCTGCCACCCTGCTGAAATAAATCTGCTCTTTTCTTTTTTTTGTCCATTTTGCCCCGGCAACGGGAACGCCTGCCAGATGAATGATATAATCGGCAGTGGCAATCGCCTTCTCATCTATTTGCTCCTTATCAATATCCCATTGATAGACTTTGCTCACGCCTTCCGATGGAGCAGATGCTCCCCGACTGAGCAGGTTGACTGTGTGACCTTCTTTCGCTAACAGGCGGCTGAGATGACTGCCGATTAATCCGGTTCCTCCGGTGATGAGTGTGGTGTGCATTTCTATTTTTTAAACTATTGAACAAAAGTAACATTAATGACTTCGAGCGATGTTTTATATCAAATTATCCTCTTCATTTCTTTAACCTCTCCAAATTATTATATTTGCTGACCGCTGATTTTAGCAAATCATTAAATAAAGTATTTTTTCAAAAGTTTTCACATGAACAACACATCGAACCTGAAAAAGTTTATTCCGTTCATCATCATCCTGGGATTGCTGGTTTCCTGCACGGGCGGCTCCGGTGACGGCACAAGCAAGCGCGCAGGCATCAATGAAGTTATTATCTATGAGTCAGCGGATTTTGACAAGATGAACCCGATTACCTCAACGAGCGCCAACTCCGGAATTGTGACACGCACCTTGTTTCCCTCTTTATTAGCGCTCAATCCCGAACCTCCTTTTGATTACCTGCCGATTTTGGCGGAAGCGCGTCCCGAAATTGAAGAAGTAAATGAGGGCGATTTTACGGGCGGATTAACAATCACTTATCGTATCAGAACCGAGGCGGTTTGGCCCGATGGCTCGCCTGTAACGGCTCATGATGTGGAGTTTTCTTTAAAGGCAATCAAAAATCCTCAATCGGATGCTGCGCACCTCCGTTCCTATTATGAATTTATTGGCGACATGACGATTGATGAAAGTGACCCTAAAAAATTCACTTTCTTTTGTAACGACCGTTATTTCATGGCTGAAATCTGGAGCGCGGTGACCCCTGTTCCCGAATACATTTATGACCCCGAACGCCTCATGCGCAAATTCACCGTGAAGCAATTGAGCAACCAAGAGGAGGCTGAAAGGTTGAAAGGTGATGCTGATATTATCCGTTTTGCTGAAAATTTCAATGCGCAGAAATATCAACGTGAAAGAGGTTTTGTGGTGGGTTGTGGCGCGTATGAATTTGATGACTGGAAAACCGGTCAGCGGTTGATTTTGAAAAAAACAAAAAACTGGTGGGGTGAACAATTCACAGGGAAAGTTCGCGGTTTTGAAAATTATCCCGACCGCCTCATCTTTGAAATTATCACCAGCGACCGCACCGCGCTGACCGCGCTGAAAGACGAGGGATTGGATGTGATGCGCGGCATTCCCTCGAAAGATTTTAAAGACCTCGAAAAAGACGAGCGTTTTCTTGGAAAATATAATTTACATACTCCCATGCAGCTTGCCTATCTCTATATCGGCTTAAACATGCGCAACAGCAAACTCTCCGATAAAAGGGTGAGACAGGCATTGGCTTATGCGATGGATGTGGAACAGGTGATTGATGTATTGTATTATGGTCTTGCCGACCGCACTGTCGGACCGATACATCCTTCGCAGCCTTATTACAACAAAAATATCAAACCCTATCCCTATGATTTGACGAGAGCGCAGGCATTGCTTGATGAAGCAGGGTGGATAGATACGGATGGAGATGGCGTTCGCGACAAAGAAATTAACGGGGTGAAGACACCTTTACGTTTGGAATTGCTGATGCCATCTGACAATCCGGTGGGGGAAAAATTAGCGTTGATTTTCAGGAAAAATATCGAGCGTATTGGCGGCAAGATGGAAATCGTGCAGAAAGAATGGACGGTATTCATTGACCAGACCAAAGCGCATGATTTTGAAATGATGCAAAGCGGCTGGAGCGCTGCTCCCACCCTGGCGGATTTGAAACAAATCTGGCACACTACTTCCTATAATGGCGGCAGCAATTATGTAGGCTTCGGCAATCAGGAAACCGATGATTTGATTGACAAAATCCGCTATGAGAATGATGTGGAAAAACGCGACCAGATGTATTTTAAAATCCAGGAAATCATGCACGATGAAGTGCCTTATATTTTCATGCTGACTCCGCTTTCGAAAATCGCCATTCACAAACGCTTTGAAGCCAACAGCTATGTGTATCGCCCCGGGTATATGGTGGAAGAATTTAAACTGAACCCTGATTTCGGTGTGAAAGTCGAAGCGAAAATGCCATAATCCGGGAAAAAAACAGACATGTTTCAGTACATCCTCAAGCGCATCCTGTATTTTATTCCCACGCTGTTCGCGATTTCGCTGATTACTTTTTTTCTCAGCAAAGTAGCGCCAGGCGACCCTGTGGAATTGCGTTTACAGGGCGGTATGCAAAGTCAGGCGGGCGGGCAGCTCACCGAAAAGTTAGCCGGAGAAAAAGCCTATTTGGATTTGAGCGAGCGCATGGGACTGAACCTGCCGGCTTTTTATTTTGAAATCACCTCAAAAGCATCTCCCGACACGCTTTATAAAATACCCCGCAAAAAAGAGCGCGAAAACCTCAGCCGTTTGGTGAATGAATATGGCAACTGGCAGCAGATTTCCGATTATTATCACAGCGTGAAGCAATTGGAATTTTCTTTGTTTGACATGCAGACTGACACTTCCAATTTCGCCCGCGTGAGGCAAATCCGGGAAACATGTAATGAACTTTATACTAAATATGACGACATCACCATTCAGCGGCTGATTGGAGTGATTGAAGAAGCGGTGAACGTCAACTCCCTCGCTTCCGCACAACCATATGCCAAAGCGGTGAAAGAAAAATACGCCCTGATGCAAAGTCAGGCAACGCCCGGCAAAAAATATATTCCGGCATTTCATTTCTATGGCACGCACAATCAATATCACCGCTGGCTGTTTGGCGATGTGCCGTGGATTGGCGAAAATGATGACCCGCGCAAGCAGGCGCGTGGTTTTTTTCGCGCTGATTTCGGTGTGTCCTACTTAGACGGTCGCCCGGTTTCATCCATCCTGTGGGACGCGGTGGGCTATACGATGCTCATCAACATCATCGCGATTATCATCGCGTATCTTGTTTCCATTCCGATTGGCGTGGAAACCGCCATCCGCAAAGACACGGTGTTCGACCGATTTACCACCACCACACTTTTTATTCTTTATTCATTGCCCTCCTTTTGGATAGCCACGATGCTGATTATCTTTTTCACCAACAGTGAATATGGCATGAATTGGTTTCCCACCCATGGAGTGCATTCGCAGCATCTTTCATCTGACGCCTCTTTCTTCGAGCGGATAGGCGACCTTGCTTATCATCTTGTTCTACCGGTGTTTTGTATTGTGTATGGTTCATTTGCTTTTATTTCCCGGCAAATGCGGGGCGGCATGTTAACCGTTATCCGCCAGGATTATATCCGCACCGCACGCGCCAAAGGGTTGGACAACAAAACCGTCACCTGGAAACATGCATTCAGAAATTCGCTCATCCCGATTATCACCATGTTTGCCGGATTGTTTCCCGCGATGATAAGTGGCGCGTTGATTATTGAAATTATTTTCAGCATTCCCGGCATGGGCAAGGTGAGTTACGAAAGTGTGGTGGCGCGAAACTATCCGGTGCTTTACACGGTGCTGATGTTTTCCGCCATCCTCACGATGCTCGGCATTTTGGTGTCTGACCTGCTGTATGCCTTAGTGGACCCGCGTATTTCATTCACAAAAAAGACCCGCTGACCGGATATGACGCAAGCAACCAAACAACAGGCTGACCAGGGTTATTGGGCGATTGTCAAAAGGCAGTTCCGGAAAAACAAACTCGCGGTGTGGTCGCTGCGGATGATTTACGTGGTGATTTTCATCGGGTTGTTTGCTGATTTTCTCGCGAATGAAAAACCGGTGTATTGCAAAATAGATGGCAAGACATATTTTCCGATTGTGAAACGCTACATGGTGGACGCGGGTATCGGCAAATGGCACACCGAACTGCGCAACGTAACCGACTGGAAAGAAGTGAAATATGACGCGGTGATTTGGCCCCTCATTCCCTATTCGCCCACCGAGATGGATATTAATAATGTGCAGTACAAAGGTCCGTTTGACAAACAGGATGTGCCTTCGTGGCGATGGCTGCACTTCATGGGCACGGATGAAATCGGGCGCGATGTGCTTTCTGGGATGATACATGGCACGCGTATCGCCATGCTGGTGGGTGTGGTGTCCATGTCCATCGCCTCGCTCATTGGAATTTTGTTGGGTTCATTAGCCGGTTATTTTGGCGACCAGCGGCTGAAAGTAACGCGCGGCAGAATTATTCTCAACCTGCTGTTTATTTTTCTGGCTTTTTTCTACGCCTTCAGCGTGCGCAACTACACATTGGCGGACGCGTTTGAAGAAAGCATGTTCAGTTTCGTGGTGCAGTTACATGTCAGCATGTTTCTCTTTATCGCCTTCATGGCAATCCCGAATATTTTAGCCATCCCGATGAAAAAACTGCCGTGGTTGGGTCAACGGGTTGCCGTGCCTGTGGACATCATTATTTCGCGCATCATCGAAATTTTTATTTCCATTCCCACACTGCTGCTCATTCTGTCAGTTGTAGCAATTGCGAAACCATCCATCATGCTTGTAATGGTTGTCATCGGCATGACCGCCTGGATGTCCATCGCGCGGTTTATCCGGGGCGAACTCCTGCGTGTGCGCAGCCTTGAATATATCGAAGCGACACAAGCACTCGGCTATCCCGAATGGAGGATTATTTTCCGTCATGCAATCCCCAACTCTATCACGCCCGTGCTGATTAGCATTGCTTTCGGTGTGGCGGGCGCTATTCTCACCGAGTCTGCGCTGTCGTTTCTCGGCATTGGCGTGCAAGCGGAAGTGATGACGTGGGGCAAGCTGCTCTCCATCGCTCGTCAGGCACCCGAAGCCTGGTGGCTTGCCATCTTCCCCGGCTTCGCGATTTTCATCACCGTCACGGTATTCAATCTTTTAGGTGAAGGCTTGACCGATGCGCTGGACCCGAGGTTGAAGAGTTGAGGTTTCCCCCGATTCTCATGTCAGCCACTGTCATCCCGCTTCCATCATGTTTCCATCCGGGAGGTTTATAGAGATAGCGAATTTTGTCTTTGATGGAAGGAGCGGTTTTGATGTCTTTCCAGATGTCCACAAATTCATGCAATTGGCAATCTATGAGATTATAACCGTGCCAGTTTAAGCAATCATGATATTATAATAATTCTTGCACTTAGTAATGTTGTCAAAATAACATTTTAAACTTATGTATTATTATCAGAAATCAGATGTTAGATTTTAGATTTTTTAAGAAAGTTATACTGTATTATTGCCTTATCCGGCTTTGTGATAGCCTTTTTTCACCGCATTGTAAAGCAGCAGACAACATCCGAACAATACCGCTAATCCCATCACCGAAGGAAATTCATAATCAAAAACTTTTAATACTTTATCATTCCCACTTACGGCAATCGGAATGGCGAGAAAAATACCAAGCAATGCTTCCCCGGTGATTAATCCGGAGGCAAACAACAATCCTGCATTTTCGGCTGATTGTTTAGCTTCTAAATGACGGGGATTGTTTTCATTTTTTTTGTAAAACCTGCTGACTAACCAAGCGATAATGCCCCCAATGAAAATTGCGGTATCAAGATAAAGTGGCAAATACATTCCCACCGCAACTGCCAGTACCGGCATCCGGAAGGAAGAATTTCTTTTCTGCAAAATCAAATCGCAAACAATCACGATAACTCCAATGAGCGCTCCGATGGAAATAATGTTCCACGGAAGGTTTCCTCCAAACACGCCTTCCGCAACGCTGCGCATGAGAGATGCTTGCGGAGCGGATAATTTTTCAGAACCAATTTGATAAGCGTTGTTTAGCAGTGTGAGCACGGGAGCCATCACCAAAGCGCCTGCTGTAACTCCCACCACTTCCATCACTTGCTGACGCGCGGGAGTAGCGCCCAGAATATGACCTGCTTTTAGGTCTTGCATCACATCGCCTGAAATCGCAGCAGCGCAACATACTACCGAGCCAATCATAATGGCGGATGCCGCGCCCACAGGCGAATCAGTACCGAGCAAAGCGGCAAGTATCAAAGCGGAAGTGAGAATGGTGGCAATCGTTACGCCAGAAATCGGGTTATTGGAACTGCCTACCAAGCCCGCCATGTATCCCGCCACCGCGGAAAAAAGAAAACCCGCAATCACCATCAACACCGTCATTAAAGAAGAAAGCGCCACAGACTGCACTTCACGCAGGTAGATGATGAAAACCGGCACCAATAAAATTCCGATACCTATCAGCACCCATGACATCGGAGTATCATATTCCGTTCGTAAAGTTTTTGTTGAATCTTTTGCTTTTTTGAATGCTTCCAATCCCTGCTTCATCGCGCTGCCCAATGATTGACGGATGCTGAAAATCGCCCATAAACCGCCTACTATCATCGCCCCTACACCAAGGTAGCGCACTTTGGTGCTCCAGATTTGCAATCCGGCTTGAGTGGCGGTTAAACCTTCAGGCGCTCCGTTCAGCGCGATGTATCCGGGAATTGCGCCATACCAACTGATAGCCCCGCCAAGAAAAACGAGTACGGCAATATTCAACCCCACGATGTATCCAACTGCAACCACCGCAGGTGTGAGATAAGTGCCGAAGTAGAGAAATGCTTTCCCGTTCAGAATGACTCCAGCATGAAATTTCGACTGCCACAACTGCAACCCTTCCACGATGAGTTTGATTCCCCCGCCAAGTAATGAACCGGTGATGAGATATTTTAACAAAGCGCTGCCGTTATTGCCGGCTTTTAAAACTTCGGCTGTCGCCACCCCTTCCGGAAATTTCAGTTTTTCACGAACGATTAATGCCTTGCGCAATGGAATGGTAAAGAGTACTCCGAGTAATCCGCCCGTCAGCGCGATGGCGGTGGTTTCCCAATAATTAAAATCCGCCCAGTAATTCATCAACACCAATGCGGGTAAAGTAAAAATCACACCTGCCGCCAGCGACTCGCCAGAGGAGGCTGCAGTTTGCACGATATTATTTTCAAGGATATTGTTTTTGCGAAAAAGTTTTAACACCGCCATCGAAATCACCGCAGCAGGGATAGATGCGGAAACGGTCATTCCCAGCAGCAATCCGAGATAGGCATTGGCAGCGGCAAGCACCGCTGAAAGAATAAAGCCAAGAATCAGGGCTTTTACTGTCGTTTCAGGCAGGATGGTTGAAGGGCTGATGAAGGGTTGTTCGTCCTGTTGCATGACAGTGTTTTCGAAAGGATTTTACAAATAATTAAATAGGCACTTAACGCTCAACTTTTACCAACATGTTGTCAAGAAAATAATCAAAAATCAAAGCACAAATATAAAATAATACACAATATAAAATATTGGAATTCCAAACGATGAAGTGTTTCACATCATTCATAGTATCATTTTTACCATAAGCAAAAAAGTCCTTTCTCTAATAACCGCTCACCTTGTATTTTTGAATTGAAAATTTGAATTTATTTGCTATTTGATAATTGCTGTTTTGTTATTTCCGTTCCGGGTTACCGGAATGCTTAATCTGCGAATCTGTGGCAGATTATGTAGGTTTTTTATTTTATCATTTTTAAAAAATGTTCTGTTTGCCCTGCTAAATATTCAGCGCTTTTATTTCCCGAAGTTTCAATCATCAAATCATAACAATAAGTTTTATCCGGGAGATACCTACCGGTTCTGAAACTCGCTTTTGACAACGCGGAAATATATTCGAGCGGCAAGCATTCTTCCGTGCAAAGATTAATTAACAAATCATATTTTGTATTCATCAATTCCAATGCTTTTGCTTGTTTCGGAAAATAAAATAAATTGATGTCTTTCCCGGAAAAATAATCCACCGAAATGGCTTCCCCAGGTCGTTCCTTTTCGATGTATGCAAGAATATCCGTTTTTTTATTCTGTGTTTTCAGGCTTTGAACCAATTTTCTTGCCACGGAGAGATTTTGCGGGATAGTAATATCCACTAACACGATGATTTTAGCGGCATTCCAGTAGTTGAATGTTTTACGCGGATGTTGATTTTTCTTCAGTTTCCTTTTGAGAAAAAAATGATGGGCATGTGTTCTGAATTTCCTGAACATATCATTCTTTCAGTGACTTTAGTTCGGCATCAACTTCCAGAAATTTTCCCATGGAAGAAAATTTCTCAATTCTCCGTTCGATGCGCTCTTCCGCGCTCATGCGCTTCAGTTTGGGTAATTGGGTTTGCAAATATTTCTTAAGGGTATTTGCCATCGTTTCAGGGTCATGATGCGCTCCGCCCAGCGGCTCTTTGATGACATCATCCACCAATCCGGCTTTCAACATGTCTGTTGCTGTCGGCTTTAATGCATCCGCGGCTTTTTCTTTGAACTCCCAGCTTCTCCAGAGAATAGAAGAACAGGATTCCGGTGAAATCACGGAATACCAGGTATTTTCCAACATCGCCACCTTGTCGCCAATCCCAATGCCCAAAGCTCCTCCGGAAGCGCCTTCGCCTACAATCACACAAATCACCGGCACACGCAGTTGCATCATCTCATAAATGTTACGCGCGATGGCTTCAGCCTGTCCGCGTTCCTCGGCTTCCAAACCGGGATAGGCTCCGGGCGTATCAATCAGGGTAACCACCGGTTTGTTGAATTTTTCCGCCAGTTTCATCAGCCGCAGCGCCTTGCGATACCCTTCCGGATTCGCCATTCCGAAGTTGCGGTATTGCCGCATTTTGGTATTAATGCCTTTTTGATGGCCGATGAACATAATGCTTTGCCCATCCATTTCGCCCCATCCGCCTACGATTGCTTTATCATCGGCAAAATGGCGGTCACCATGCAATTCTATGAAACGCTCGCAAATATTTTCTGTATAAAAAAGAGTGTAAGGTCTGTCGGGGTGACGCGAAATCTGTACTTTTTGCCAAGTGGTAAGACTGCCGTAAATTTCCTTCTTTTTTAACTTAATCCCCTCTTGCAACGCTTTGATATTCCGTGAAACATCCGTTCCATTTCCGGCAGATTGCGCAAGCAGGACATCCAATTGCTCCTGTAACTCAGCAATGGGTTTTTCAAAATCGAGATAAACCATAACTTAACGTGGGGCTAAAGATATGTAAATTATCAGTCGGAAAATATTGACCGGGTCGCAAAAAGAATAAAATCCGTTGATGAAAAAATAAAAAACGCTGTATATTTGCAATCGCTTTTAAAAAGCAAGGATCGGTAGTTCAGTTGGTTAGAATGCTGCCCTGTCACGGCAGAGGTCGCGGGTTCGAGTCCCGTCCGGTCCGCCAAATAAAACTAAACCCCTGTGAACAACTCTCATAGGGGTTTTTACTTTTTAGGCGAAGCTTACTTTATAAAGTGGAATCCTTCCTCAATTCTATTTGATTTCACTGCACCTTTGACATCTTTTAAAAAAGCGAATCTGCTTCCGGATTTAGTTTAAAAATTGAATTATTGTTACTTTGCAATTCAGCAGTAATCTTCTATTGCAGATGTAACTGCAAAATTTTATACCATATTTATTGCGATAACAAACTGTATTTATTCAAAATGACATCATCAACCGTTTTCAAAATCTTTATTTGCTTCATTTTATCTTTTGGTTTCAGTATTGGTCAGGGACAGACAAGCTACAACCCTCAATCGCCCCCTAATACCTTCCGCAATGCGGACAATCCTTTTTATTGGAAAAACAAACTCCCGCATCCCGGCTACTGGCAACAAGATGTGCATTATGAAATCAAAGCGGATGTGGATGAGTTGACGGACATTATCACCGGCAGCCAGAAACTCACTTATTGGAACAATTCACCTGATACGCTCTATGAGGTGTTTTTTCATTTGTATGAAAACGCCTATCAGCCCGGCTCTTATTTGGATAACCTGCAAAAAAATAATCAGGTGAAAGTGGAGTACGGTCATTACGAAAAACAAGGATTTGGAACCACTATTCAATCATTCAGGCATGAAGGAGAAGATATGGAAATTGAGTTGGACAACACGGTTTTCCGTGTTAAGCTGAATAAACCGTTGCTGCCGAATGCTTCCACTTTTTTCGAAGTGGAGTTCAAAACGTATTTCCAGTTGGATGGCAACGTGCGCAGACGCAACAAGGCTTTTACAAGCTATGGAGCAAAACAATTCAATGGCGTGCATTGGTATCCGATTATCTGCGTGTATGACGCCAAGTTCGGCTGGACAACCGACCAGCATCTCGGACGTGAGTTTTACGCCAACTTCGGCACGTTTGATGTCGAGCTTACGTTTGCGAATAATTACATCGTGGAAGCCACCGGCAATCTTTTAAACCGCGAAGAGGTGTTGCCCGATACGCTTCGTGAAAAATTGGACATTAAACTTTTCCGTGAAAAACCGCTCTACTCCGCACCCGGTGAAATCATTCCCTATATCCCCGGTGAGCGCAAGAAGTGGCATTTCTATGCAGAGAACGTCCACAACTTTGCGTTCACCGCCAACCCGCACTATCGTATCGGGGAAACGGAGTGGAACGGCATTCAGTGCATCGCGCTCGTGCAAGAACCACATGCATCACGCTGGCAGACGGTGGCGGAGTTTACCGCACAATGTGTTGAACTTTTTTCAAATGATTTCGGCATGTACGGCTATCACAAAATGGTAGTGGCGGACGCGCGGGATGGCATGGAATATCCGATGCTCACGCTGTGCGGAGGCTTGGAACCATCCAACCACGGGCTGATAGCACACGAGGTCGGGCACAACTGGTTTTACGGCATCATCGGTACAAACGAAACGTATCGCGCATGGATGGACGAGGGCCTGACACAGTTCCTCACTGCCTGGGCGCTTGAAGCACTCGAAGGTAAATATGACAGGCGTATTGCTATTCCGAAAAACCGCTACAAGCGGAAATTCCGCGAGCCGGTAGATGCAAGAACAACAACTTCCTATTGGGGGTATCTGTCAGACGCGGTGACCGGTGAAGATGCTTTTCTCAATACGCACTCCGATGGTTTTCATGGCGCACTCCGGCAGGGTGGCGGCTACCGGCATGTGTATAGCAAAACTTCCGTGATGTTGTACAACTTGCAATATGTGCTGGGCGACAGCCTGTTCACGCAAGCGATGTTGCATTTTTATGACCGGTGGAAATTCGCGCATCCCTATCCCGAAGATTTCCGCAACGCATTCATTCAATTCACCAAAGTGGATTTGAATTGGTTTTTCGACCAGTGGTTGGAGACGATGAAGAATGTGGATTACAGGATTGGCAGAGTGAGAAGGGTGAAAGATGGGGCGTTGAGGCAACGGATAAGTAGGGACGAGGGACGGGGGACGAGTGGCGAGGGAGGGACAAGGGACAAGGGGCAGGGGACAGGGGACGGGGGAGGTTTGGTCGAAGGTCAAACGGTCACGGGTCAGATAGTCGAAAGTCAATTAGTCGCGGGTCGCGGGTCGGGGAATGTCATGGATGAAAATACTTTTATTGCTAATAGTGAAAAATCCCAAATCACTTTGACTCGCGACTATTTGACCCGCGACTTAGAGACTACAACTGAAAACTCCCATATCTACACGATTACTTTTAAGCGAAAAGGTCGCATGCAAATGCCGCTTGATATTTTGATTACTACGAGAAGCAATGACAGTCTGTATTTTCATATTCCCAATCAATGGTTTTTGAAAGAGACGAGCGCGACAGTGCTTCCGAAATGGCACGGGTGGGATAAACTGCATCCGGTTTACACCGCGACTGTGGCGCTGCCGGATAAAATCAAAAGTGTAGTGATTGACCCGAGCGAGCGGCTCGCGGACGTCTATATGCCGGATAATTCGAAGCCGCGCAGAGTGAAGTTGCGCTTCGACTCGCAGGTATGGAATTATCCCGACTGGAAAAATTACCGCATGTACTGGCGACCGGCAATCTGGTGGAACGCGTATGACGGCATCAAACTCGGCTTGCACCTCAACGGTAATTATCTGAACTATAAACACCGCTTTAGCCTCACGGTGTGGGGCATCACAACGCTCGGCAGGGGCAGCGCGGAGCGGTTCGGCTTTCCGCAGGAAACAACAAGAAATTTTGACCCGATTAATTACCGCTTCGATTATCGCACCACGATGGATAAACTGCTCAGAAATTCCAACGTGTTTGTGAGTGCACTGTATTTCGAAGGATTAGAGGCGTACAAATTAGGCGCTGATGTGCGGGTGGGCAAAAAACAAAATACCGAAATTATTTTATACATGAAACTGCTCAACCGCCCGCGTGACGCCAAGCGGAATTATCTGCTGTATCCGGGCGAGTGGGGAGGCGCGAATGAAATCAACAACACGGTGAATGTGGAAATGAACCACCGCTACAAAAAGACTAATGCTGACGGCACGTTCAACCTCACGCTTCGCAGCAACGGGATCGCCAGCGATTTTGATTATCATTATTTGCAGGCGACACACACGAACAGCTTCCGTTTTTGGAAATTGGAACTGCGCTCACGTCTGCATGGCAGGTATGGCACCGGCTCGAACCCCGCGCCCGAAAGCGCACTGTTTTTCGCGCAAGCCAGTCCGGAGGAGATGATGGAGAATGTTTTCACCCGCTCGGTAGGGTATTTCCCGCCTGCATGGGTGGGCGGTTTCGGGAATGACGTCAATCATTTTCATCACGGTGGCGGGCTGAATGTGCGCGGCTACGCGGGTTATTTATTGGTGGAAGAAAGCGGTGGACAGGCGTTCACGGCATACCGCGGCAGTTCGGGCGGCTCGTTCAATGCCGAGTTGGATTTGGACGGCTTGGTGAACTGGAAACCGAAAAAACTCAGCAACTACCTGCACCTCGATGTGTATCTGTTTGCCGATGGCGGTTTCATCGTTTACAACAAAGGGATTAACACGATTAGCGAAGCGATTTCCAATTTCCGCACCGATGCGGGCGCAGGCGTTGCGCTCACGATTAAAAAATTCGAGCCGTTTGAAAAACTAAAACCATTGACGCTCCGCTTCGACATGCCGCTGTTCCTCAGCCACACCCCGGCAGTGTCGCCTGACCATTTTCAGTTCAGGTGGGTAGTAGGCGTGGGGAGGGCGTTTTGATTATGAAAGATTACCGTGAAAAATAAATATTCGCTTCTTGCACTTCTCGGCAGTTATGTTTTCCTATCGCTGGTTTCATTTTTCTATTATCCAAAATGGAAAATGGACAGAACGGAAGCTACTATTAGTTGGGATGTTTCCGGTTATTATCTATATCTACCCGCAATTTTCATTTATAAAGACTTAAAAAAACTTGAATTCGGTGAAGATATAATCAGCAAGTATCACCCGGCTCCGGGTTTCGATCAGGCATTTTTACACGAAAGCGGTAATTACGTGATGAAATATCCTGTCGGGCAGGCAATACAGTATTTGCCGTTTTTCAGCATGGCTCACCTTTACGCCATTAACAGTGATGCCGAAGCAGACGGATTTTCACGCCCATATCAATTTATGATAAGTATCGGGAGTTTGTTCATCGCGTTTATAGGTTTGTTTTTTCTGCGAAAAAACTTACTGCATTTTTTTTCCGACACTGCTGTCTCTGTTTCCATGTTAACTATCGTTTTTGCGAGTAATTACCTTGATTATTCCGCTATCAATGGAGCAATGACGCACAATTATTTATTCACTATTTACAGTTTGTTGATTTTTATTACGATTTCATTTTATCGAACTCCATCTGTCATAAAAGCCGTGGGAATCGGCATGTTAGTCGGATTGGCAGCCATCACGCGTCCAACTGAAATCATCTCCATATTGATACCGGCATTTTGGGGAATTTCCATGCCGCTCAGGAAGAATCTTTTAGATAGAATTTCCTTTTTCCGGAATCACAAAAAAGAATTTTTTTCTGCGCTATTCACCATTTTAGTGGTTGGGAGTTTGCAATTATCCTACTGGAAATATGTATCAGGCGAGTGGTTGGTTTATAGTTATCAAGACCAGGGGTTTAGTTGGTTTAAGCCTCATTTGCTGAATGGACTATTCAGTTACAGGTCGGGATGGTTGATTTATTCTCCGGCAATGTTATTTGCGCTTCTTGGATTCTTACCGTTGTTTCTGATGAAAGAAAAATTATTCTGGTCGTTTGCACTCTTTACATCAATCTTCATCTATATCGCCTTTGCATGGAACATCTGGTGGTACGGAGGCAGTCTTGGTCAGCGCGCGATGGTTCAGAGTTATGCCATCCTTGCTTTCCCGTTATGTGCGTGGATATCCTGGATTGAGCACAAAAAAATCATAAAATATTTTATTTATGTTTTAATCGTGATTTTCATTTATTATAATTTATGGCTGACCCATCAGGCGCACAGGGGAGGTTTATTGCACGCTGGTCACATGACCAAAGCTTATTTCTGGAATACGCTTGGTAGATATCAACCTGAAGAAAATGTTCTCAAACTTTTGGATACGGATGAATCATTTTGCGGTGAAAGAAAAAATGTTGAACTGATTTATAAGAATGATTTTGAAAAAGATACGGTTCACACGGGTTGTAATGCACTTCCTATTGAAGGTGAAAAATCCCTGTGTCTGAATGAAGTCCGGCAATGGAGTCCGGCATACATCATTCCGTTTGAAAAAAATGAGCAAAAGTGGATTCGTGTATCTGCGGATTTTCATTGTATCCTGAAAGAATGGGACGTTTGGAAAATGACACAATTCATCGTCACCCTGTCAAATGATGAGAAAGAAGTCAAGTCAAAATTGATACGGGTGCATCGCCTGCTCAACAATGGAGAACTGAAAAATATCTATCTCGATGTAAAACTTCCCATTAAAAAAATAAATACAGTGAAAGTTAAATTTTGGAATGCAGACGGAACTCAAAGCATCATGATTGATAATCTGAAAATAGAATCATTTCAATAATCCGGCTTCAGTTAAATTTCCGGTAAAAAGAAAAATTTGCGAGCGATAACATCGGTCTGTCTCCTTTTGAATCCCCATAAGCATATAGGATGTCAGGCGGATTTTTACCCCA
Source organism: Chitinophagales bacterium (assembly GCA_041748615.1). Classification (GTDB taxonomy): domain Bacteria; phylum Bacteroidota; class Bacteroidia; order Chitinophagales; family CAIOSU01; genus JBGTCY01. The sequence goes on along the minus strand of JBGTCY010000259.1, from coordinate 7,751 downwards.
CCACGCTTTCAGTCTTTTTATTTTTTCTTCACCGTAGCAGTTATTATTAGCAAAAAAACCGGTTAGTTTCCCGTTTTTGGTTTCAGGCTCAGTACATAGGAGTTCGTATCCATGTTCTTCACACCATTTATCCAACAAAAAAATGAATGTTGCGGTGACAATTACTACTTCATGTCCGTTTTTCTGATGCCATTGAAGTTTTGCTTGTGCTTCCATTTTTATCATTTCTGGGAGCATATTTTTTTGAAATATTTCTCCCCAAAAAATTGCTTCATCCATGGAAATTCCTTCATAGAGCAACTTGAATAATCGCTCCTTCGCTTCTGAGTTTGAAATCAGTTTTAGTAAATAGCGTAATAAAAATGGCGTTGCCTTCAGCAAGACGATGCATCGCTGAAAGGGTGGATGACTCAGTTTGATTAATTCAAAAAAACTGTCACCCCGGATGATGGTTCCGTCAAAATCAAATGCTGCAACAACCCTTTTAGTTTTCATTTCGGACACACGTAAATATTTTTCATGATGTGTAATGGATTTTCACATTGCTCGTGAAAATTATCTGATGAGATATCCCATGTTTTGATTCCTTCCCGTTTGAACCATTCATGCATACTCCTGTCAAAATACCCCGCATACATGATTGCTTCAGGATACTGCTGATAGCCTTCCTTCAGGTTATTTTGAATCACCCTAAAATCTCTTTGTTGATTAAAAACTATCGAAGTAGTCAGGAACATGCCGCTGTTGATCAGCATCGCTACAAAAACGAATAGCCTGAGCAGTTGAATAAATAAAGTTGAAACGGCAAACGATGGTAGAATTAATAAAAATGGTATCAACCATTGCTGCGGAACATAGCGCGCGCTCCAGTTTTCTGGATTGATAATTACAGAAATCAAAATAAACAAGGAAAGCAAGAAGCAAAAATTCCATAGTTTTTTTTCGTCAATTAAAAAACGACTAACTATAAAAATGAAAACTGAGAGCGACATTATTCCGCTGAAGAGCGGACCCATTCCTCCAATCAGCCACTGAATTCCGCTGGTAGCATAATATTCATTTTCCTTAAACACCAAAGGTCCTTTTGACGCATAATGCTGTTCGGTATGACGGGTAAATGAAATAAATCCGGTGACATATTTTTCCAAATTTGACTTTCCAATCAGATGTTTCGGATAATGGTATTGACCGGTCATCATATCAATTTTATGTATTCCGGCAAGCGGATAAAAAACATGTTCGTGATGCAGAAAATTATTGACATAAGGCTGAAATCCAAAAATGAAAGCTCCGATACATAACGAAAATGTATGCACAAGAAGATATTTCCTGAATCTTGTCCAGTTAAGTGAAAACAGGAGGATTGTACTGACGGCAACAATGAAAATCACAATGTAAGCAGTCACGGTAAATTTCATATTGAACATCAGAATGACGAGCGGAAAACCTGCAATAAGAAACAAGGACCTGCCTGTACTGTGATAACTTAATCCGAGCAAGATGAAACAGGTGAGTTGAGATGCGATTTGCCCATCAATGTAAAACGAATTGTATTGATTGAGCGCAATGGGGTTAAATGAAATTAAAATACCGGCAAGGAATGAGTAGGCGATTGACACCTGCAACACATTCCTGAAATAATTCCACGCCAAAAAGGCTGCTGAAATAATCCAGAGCGGATGTACAATTTTTCCGATTTCAATATCACCGAAAAAACAGAAGATGGCTGAGCCCGTAATCCAGGCTGCCGGAGGATAGTGATTGACATATAGTCCGGTTTCACCTTCAGGAAATTTAGTGTGATAAAAATTTACCCCTTCCTTGACAGTCGCGATAATCGCGTTTTGATGATACCATAATCCATCCCATGAAATATCAATGGTATGAGTTGCAATAAAATACGAAAGAAAAAAAGCGGCTACCGCAACCAGTGTTCCGGCAACAATTTGTATGGTGTTATTGAACAAAATACTGACTACCAAAAATGCGATGAGAATACCTGCCGGAAAATGAAATTGGGTAACCGGCTGATTGAACATGAAAGTCACAGCCGTTATCAGGTAAACAAAACAGAGAGAAAATAAAATGATGCAACCTGCAATCAATGATATAGAATTTTCATTGCGCATTTTACCAGATTTATTTTCGCAATAAAAGTGTGAAGTGAGGATACCATAACATTCTCCTGTAAGTCAGACTTTCAACCCGAAAACCAATTTTTTCAGTTATCGCTTTCGCACCATCTACAGAGATTTCGTTACCGATTTCTTTGGCAAGGATTAAATCATGCAACTTGTTGCAATATACAAGCATGGATGCAGCATCAATATCTTTCAACACCAATTTTGCACCCGGTTGCATCGCGTGATAAATATTCTCAAGAAAAAGCCCCTGTGTTTTGGATGGAAGATGATGCAGAACGTCAATCATAAAAATCAGGTTCGCCTCTTTAAGATTTTCAGGAAAATGTACTCCGTCATAAGTTTGAAAATGAAAAGGAACGGTGATATTTTGCTGTTCAAACTGCTGCTTTGCATTACTGATAAGTTGTTTTGATATTTCAATCCCATATAAAGCAGTTGCATCAGTATATTTTGCTGCCAGCAATAAAAATTGACCCGAACCGCAACCGATATCATAGATTCTGCTCCGCGCTTGAACTAAAGTCAGCAAATCATCAAACGGACAGATATAAGGTCGGTAAGCGATTTTCAGCCTGTCTATCATTCCGGCATTCACTTCCGTTTCTGAAAGGTAAGCGCTTAACTCTGAATTTCCGGGAACCCTCATTGATAAATTGAAATTGAAAAATGGATAAACCACGCTGCAATCATCGAAAGTATAATGAAATCTTTCGTCACAATTTCAGTTGGCGAGCCGCTTTTCTGTTCCACCAGCGTGATTTGCAAATATCTTAACAAAGCGATGACAACAAAAAATACAGTGATAAAAAGATAAGGGCTTGCGATACGCTGAGTCACTTCCGGTGAAGTGATGTAATTAATATAACAAACAATCAATACGGCAGCCATAATTGCCATTCCTGAATTAATAAACTCCAGATTATAACCTTTGATGGATTTGCGCATCTGCTCTCCATTTGATTGCAACAACAAAACATCATCTCTTCTTTTCCCAAGCGCGAGAAAAATAGAAACAAGAAAAGTCATGATGAACAGCCAGGGAGATAACATAACCGATACAAGGATTCCACCTCCAACAATCCTCAACAAAAATCCAATCGAGATACAGGAGATGTCAATAATTGCAAATCGTTTGAGGAAAAAGGAATATGCAAAATTGAGGAGTAAATAGCTAAGAACTACAAATCCAAAATTTTGATGCAAAAAAAAACTTCCTGCAAGAGAAATAATAATCAAGGTTAGAAAAATTAACCAGGCTGATTTTACTGATATTTTTCCCGCAGGCAGCGGTCGTCTCATTTTCACGGGATGCAATTTGTCAAAAGCCAAATCAAGAATATCATTCAAAATATACATGCTGCTTGCCGCGAAAGAAAACAAGAAAAAACCGGCACTTGCATAAAGTAATTTATGAACAGCAAGCAATTCCCCACTGAAAAATAAGGGAGCAAATAGAAAAAGATTCTTTACCCATTCCTTTGGACGTAATAATTGCAGGGATGACTTCATTTAGTTCAGCAAGAATACAAAAAGATTTTTTGTCAAGTAATTATTGAAAGAATTCTATCAACTTTCTTCACTCAAACCTCACCCCCTTTTTCTTCAACATCTCCCCGGTTTGCGTGCCTTTCTCTTTGCGTTGCGGCACTTCAAATTCCACCTCTTCGAGCACACCCGCAAATTCGTTAAACAAGCCTTTTTTCAAAACACCGTTTTTGTCCATCGCTAGTGAGCAGCCTACCATTTTTTTTCCCTCATACGGACCGCCCACGATGTAGCCGACACTCGTGGTGCTGATGACCACCATGTCGTACAATTTTGCCAGCGTGCCTAACGGCTTCACCCACTTGTCGCGGTAGGGTTCGTCCTTTTCAGTGATGGAATGTTCCACTGTCCACGATGAAGGGGAAAGCAAAATCTGAGCGCCCATGCGGGCGAGTGAATGTCCGAGGCAGGTCGCTTCAAGATAATTATCCGCGCAGATATTCAGCCCGATTTTTCCGAAAGGCGTATCTGCCACCTCCAATTTTTGCCCCACTTCATAATAGGGAAATTCCACTTCAAGCAAGTTGATTTTCCGGTGCTTCAAAATAATCTCGCCTTGCGGATTGATGAGGAGGGCTGTGTTATAATTCAGTTTGCCTTCAACTCTTTCCGTTAATCCTACGCATATATAAATTCCGTAGTTGCGGGCGTGTTCGCAAAAAATGTCACTGTAAGTTCCCGGAATCGGCTGGCTTTCTATGAGCGCGTTGGGGTGTGTCCACGCAAAGTCAATGGTTTCTGGCAGCAACACGAGGTCGCATTTTTTTTCAGCCGCCTGTTTGATAAGTTTGTGCGCCCGCTCGAAATTGCGCTCAGGCTCGGTGCCTTCCACGAGCAACTGCGCCATACCGACTTTTACTCGCATCTCTTCCTGCATGAATGATGATTTTGACAAAAGTAAGTTTAACAAAAGAATTTTTTGTCATAGGGAATTATATAAGTAAAATGATCTCGGATTTTTTCCGCGTATCTGAAACCAATGATTCGGTATTAAAATTTTTCATGAAAGATGAGCTGAATAAAATTTCCGCTTTTCAAGATAGTGTTTGCGTTGTGAGTTTATTTATCAGTGTTGCTTTTGAAATAAGCGGGCTTACGGTTCGCCATCACCTGATTAACTGAAAATATCCTGAAGATTTTGTAACCTCGTTATCGAGTGTGGTGATTTCAATCTGGTAACGGTATTTACCGGCAGGTACTATTTTTCCCTTATAACTTCCGTCCCATCCGAGGTTGGGATCCGTTGATTCATATATTAAACTATTCGAAAACGTATCAAAAATTTGCAGATGCAAATCCGTATAGCATATCGCTGAAACATATAAAACATCATTAATGCCGTCACCATTGGGAGTAAAAACATTTGGAATGAAGAAACGGGGCCTATGGTTCCCATTCACCTGTGCAGTCAGCATATAAACGGTATCGGGTTTGATAATTTCCACGCTATAATAAAGCGCTACCTTGTCAGGGATATTGGAAACAGTGATGGTTTGTGTAGTATCATTATCCGGTATCCACCTGTAACGAGCATTCTTGACGGCTGCATCCAAGACAAGCGTCTGCCCGCATGTAACTGAAGCTATCAAAGGATAGCCAAATGATTTTGACATGTAGGCGACAACCGTATCAAGCCGTACAGGATCGCCCGTTTGAGGCAACAACAGGGCGTCTTTCTGGCATGCAGAGAGTGAAACAGCAATAAATACTATAAATAAGGTAATCCTCATCGGTTGCGATATTTATTTTTTTCGTTGCCTGTAAAAAAATGGAGACGAAATGTAGCTCTCACAAATGAGTCATGACGATGAGCGGTCTTTTTCAGTGAAGCGCCTGCCTCAAGTGTGAATTGCAAATGCGAGAACAAGTCAGCGCCTGCCAAGCCGTAAAGACCTTTGTTTTGATAATAAGTTCCAAAAATCACCCGGCTTTTTGCAAAGCTCACGGTCAGCCGTGGGTCAAATCTGTGCATCAGTAATCCCTGCGTCCTATATATCACTGATGGGGTAATGGTCGCTTTTTCCTTGATATTGAAATGATAGCCCCCAATCAGATGTAAATAAATGGGCCCGGGATGCGGCTTCCCAATATGGCTTTCATTATAGCGCGTGAGGTTGCGGACGCCAGCACCCGCAAAATATTTTTTTGCGGCATACCATGCTCCAATATTCACCGGACCAAACCTTACGATATCGGTTTCCAATTGATAACCATCCCACTCTTCATCTCCAAAATATTCAAACTCTTCTTCCCCCAAGGATAGTGATTGTTATTATTTGAATACGTATTTGAAAAATAAAAAGACTGGTAATAGCCGCTTTTTTCCTGCGATAATCCAAGCGAAAGACCCGCGCTGAGTACCGTTTCATTTTTAAATTGGTATTTAAACGAACCTGCTATTCCAACAGTATTTTTTGTGATGGTGCTGTTGGAGAATGCAGTATAAGTATCCCGCAGATAATATGCTCCGAATCCTGCCGCCATTGATTTTTTGAACGGTATTGGAAGAAAATCATATCCCAGGTTAATCCCATAAACGGAAGGTTCGGAATTTAAGTCAGCCGTAATGTTATGCCTCCGGTTTTCACCAGCAAGTGCAGGGTTTTCCCAAATATTGATAATCGAATAATTCCACAAGTTCGGATCGTTGACTACGATTCGGTTGGCGCGCCTTGAAACTCTTTTTTTACTTTCCTGAGCAGCAAGTTCGATAGCGGGAAAAAGTAGAATGCCCGCTAAGAGAATAAACGCGATTACGCGGTGTGGCGCTGCCATTCAGATTGTATTTACAACAAATATAATAGCTTTTTTTTAAAAAATCAACTTTTGATAATTAGTTAACACACCCAATTGAAAACTCAATAGCTAAGAATGATTCCGGTTATTTAAAAATTAGAATTTTTCTGAAAAATCAGTTTTCAAATTTCTTTATTTAAAAGTTTAAAGTCAATCTAATGAGAACAATATTGAACTTTAGACTTTAAACTCAGTGAGGAAGGTGAGGTCGCGAGCGGAGTCGAACCGCTGTAGCAGCTTTTGCAGAGCTGTGCCTAGCCACTCGGCCACGCGACCTTAATGTGCGAAGTTATCAATTTTTCGCTTTAATCCTATCAGACTGTTTCAAAAATTACACTTTTTTTTTGCCTTCCCCTACCCTTTCCTGATGATTGGCGTATTCGCAAGAATTTAAGAAACTGACCATTGTTTTTCAAGTTCTATGTACACTCTTTCCGCGTTAATGTCAAGCGGTGGGTGAATTTTACTGACGCGCACCTTCGCGCTGTGGATACCGTTAATTTCATCCATCAATTCCAGCATTCTGAAAGCAACATGCTCCAGCAAATGATGTTTTTCCTGCATCACGCGATGCACGATGGCGCAAATCAATTCGTAATTCACCGTGTTTTTCAGCAAATCCGTTTCCGCACCGCGCTGCAAATCCGTTTGCACATATACATCCACCCTGAACTGACCGCCTTTTCTCCTTTCTTCCGCGTAATAACCGTGATAGGCGTGGAACATCATGCCTTCGATGGCAATCGTGCCGTTAATTTTTAAACTCATGGAGTTCTATATTGAAAAGAAATCGAAAATTACCATTTATAAAACCGTAAAGTATAACTTTACGCCACTTTAATTTAATCCAACCTATGAATCAAAATGAATTTCTGAAATATGCCGTGAAGCACAAAGGCATGAACAGCGCGCATTTGGAAAAATATGCCGCCACCACCATCACCGGACTCACTCCCTATATCATTGAAGAGCGCCCGCTGAACATTCAGGCGATTGACGTTTTTTCCAGACTCATGATGGACCGTATCATCTTCCTCGGCAGCCCGGTGGACGACTATGTGGCAAGCGTGATTCAGGCGCAGTTGCTTTTTCTTGAATCTGCCGACCCGAAGCGCGATATCCAGATTTATATCAACAGCCCGGGCGGAATTGTTTATTCCGGCTTAGGTATTTATGACACCATGCAATATATCAACCCCGACATCGCAACAATGTGCACCGGTGTTGCCGCTTCGATGGCTGCCGTTTAGTTGTGCGCGGGTGCTA